>JBGPED010000021.1:0-22307 GCA_041482595.1 Acidobacteriota bacterium | reverse complement strand
CCGACGCCAAAACCGTGAAGGTCGACAGGCGGCCCGAAGCGAGATTCAGCAAAGCTGTGCCGAGGTGCCGTCTGAGGCGCCCGGCAAGGAGGTGGGGAGCGCTCCCTTCGAGTGTCCGTTCCAGGGCCTCGATGGAGTCGAACCCCTCGAGGCCCGGATAGCGTCCCCGTATCGACTCGAGCCAGGCTTCGATCTCGGCCTTTCCCTCCTGGGCATGGGACCGTCCGGATGAGAGGGCCTTCGCCTGGTGTAGCCAGTAGCCTGCCCCCTGCGGCCAGCGCGCCTCCGGCCCGCGAGTCAGGATCAGATCCAGAGTTTCCACTCCGAATGCGTCCTCCTCCACCCAGATGGGGTTCGACACCGGAAGGTAGCCGAAGGGCTCCACGACAGTGACCTGGCAGAGGCCTGGCGCGTAGGGGTGTTCCAGGGAGAACGATCCGTCGAGACCGCTCCGGGCCTCGACAACCGTGGATGGATCACGGTGGAATTCCACGACCCGGCTCCAGGAGACTGGACCCGAACCATCGGTGATGGTTCCTTCGATCCGGCAGACGGGAGGCCGGGAGCAGCCGTAGGTGTCCGGGTCGAGCCAGGCCTGCACCGGCCCGGCGGCGGCCGGACATGTCCAGCAGGCCTCTTCCACGATTAACGACGGCAGAGATTCAGGAGGGGCTTCCGTCACCTGAAGACAGCCACTGGGCCAGAGGATCGCCAGGCGGGAAACCCTGTTGTCGCTTCCCAGGCCGAAACTCAGTGTCCTTTCGTTCTGGGCGCTGAACCCGCTCCCGGCGAGAACCGTCTGGAAGACCCGGCGGGTACCTCCGGATGCGGGGATCTCGACGTAGGCGCGAGCCCCGATGGCGTCTTTGCCGTCGGTGATCCCGTTGCCTTTGAGGAACGCCCGGAAAGTCGCCCCGCGACCGGGGCCGGAGAACCGGAACAGACGGTTCGGCTCACGCACGATCACCGGGCTCAGGGCCGGCCCTCCGTTGACGACGGCGAGTTCCAGGTGGCCGTCACCATCGGGGTCTCCTGCAGCCATCCCGTGGGTCCGATAGGGATAGGGAGGAATCTGCGGGTACGGAGGTGCCGCCGGATCGATGCCGTGCGACGGCTCGAAATCGATCAGGGCGCTGGCGTCCTCGAAGATCGGTATGCCCTCGCTGTCCATTCGCGTGCTCAGCAGCAACCGGCTCTTATTCCCTTTCGAGGGATCGCCGGCGCCGATGGCCAGGTCGGGAATCCCGTCGGCATTCAGGTCCGCCACCTGGCACCCCATCGACACCTCGTCCTCGCCGTTCCCCACGTTGATGCCGGCTCGCGCGGCCGCATTGAAAAAACCTCTCCCCTCACGGTTGAGGAAGAGGCCGTTTCCGTTCCCGTAAGGCGAAGACGCCCGCTCATGACCCACGGCGAACAGGATCAGGTCCTGCCAGCCATCGTTGTTGAAATCGGCCACGCCGCTCGCGAAGCTGAAGTAGGGGAAGCGCAAATCCTCTCCGGGCAGAGAGAAGTCCCGCGTGGCGTCCACGAACCGGGGCTGCCCCTGCTCGACCAGCAGATTCTTCCGCAGGGAGTTGGGCCCCCTTTCATTGTTCAGGAACAGATCGAGGTCGCCGTCATTGTCCGCGTCGATCCAGGTGGAGTTCTGGAAGCCACGGAAGTCGACCAGGGCCCCCGGAACGTCCGGCATCGCGTCCAGGCCTGCCACAGCGGTGGCGTCGGAGAACGTTCCGTCACCTTCGTTCCTCCAGAGGATTCCCGGGTAAGGGGCGATGCGTCCATCGAGCCCCCGCAGGCTGACGAAGAGATCCGGATCTCCATCCCGGTCGTAGTCTCCCCATGTGCCCCCTCCGGTGGAATGCGCCAGGGTGACCCCGGCGGGCGCGGGACCGCCGATTCCCGCCTGAAGGGTCACGTCCGTGAACTGAATCCTGCCCGGGGAGCTGTCGTTGCGGAACAGGAAGTCGAGGCAGGCCCCCTCCAGACCTCCGCACCCGATGAACAGGTCCAGATCCCCGTCGTTGTCGTAGTCAGCACCGCTGGCCACGAAGGCCAGGTCGCCCGTGAGGAGGATCCGGGCCGGGGTGAACCGGACAACGCCGTCGGGCCCCGGCCCCAGGTTCCGGAAGATGAAGCTCTCGTCTCCGGGATTCCCGACGAAGTAGTCCAGACGGCCGTCGCCGTCGAAGTCTTCGGCGACGATGGAGCGTCCCCGCCGATAGTGGTTCCCCCAGTTGTCCTGGAAGCCGCTTTCCAGTCCCAGGTCGGTGACCGTCAAGACTCCGTCCTGCCCCCGGGCCGGCACCGTCGATGTCGCCAGGATCGCCAGGACAGAGAGCCACACACGGGCGCCCGCCGTGCGTGGTCCATCATCATGAGAACCACCTTTGCTCGTGATCCCGGATCTCGGTTCCATACGCGTCCTCCGTTCTCCCCGCCAAACACCGGAACCTGTCCCGGTGCCCCCTCTCTCCGGGATCGGAACCTCCGACGGCTGGACGGCGCCGTGTTTCGTTTTCGGAGGATTGGGGCCCGGCCATCTTATTGACCGATCCCATCAGGTGTTTTGAGCCCTCAATAAGGTACTGAGTAACGCAGCAAGGTCTGTGCCAAGCCCGCCGCGACTCGATCTCCGGAGGAGTTCTGCCTGGTCGCGTCTGTCGGACCCCGTGACAACGCATCAGCAAAAAGATTCGGCTTTCACGCGTTTTCGAAAGACGCGGGAATCCTCCGGACGACCCGCCCGCAGATCACGCGAAAGGATTGCGCAGGGACCCGGCGAGCAAACGGCAAGCCTGCAGAAATTTCTGCGGGCCGCGTCGGGCGGACGGAGACCTGCTCGGCTGATGACGCGTGAATGATGCTGCGCGGGTCGGCCCGAATCCGAGTCCGCACAGGAGAGGCGCGACTGAAGGGTGCCATTTCCGACGGTCACGGCGGTCATTCCCCGGCTCGCCTCGTCAGATTGTTGTTGACGCGCTCACAGTGCGCCCGCAGCTCGGCCGCATGGCGCTTGGCGCGTCGCAGCTCGGAAACCGCGCAGCTCCGGCGGAATCCCAGGACCGCTTCGGTGACACGCTCCAGCTCCCGTCCGATCTGCTCGAGGTCCTTCGCGGCGAGGAAGACGCCGCGCCGGATCTCCAGAAGATCCTCCCGGGGCGCCGCCTCCTCGATGGGGGCGGACACGCGTTTCACGTCCTCCCAGAGCATCGAGAAGTCGGCCTGGAGACGGGAGACTGTCTCCGCGCACGACCCACCGGCTCCGAGCGGCCCGCGCGCGTGCGAGCTCTCGCAGCACGGGCAACGCTCCTCCAGGTGCGCCTCGGCGTCTCCGCAGCGACACTCGTCCGGCAGCCGGGCGAGTGTCTCGGTGAACTGCATGACTTCCCGGTACACCTCCTGCCACAGTTCCGAGAGACGCATGAGACACTCCTTGCAGCGGCGATGGCGCGCCCTTCCTCAGTGGCCTCCCGGTCGGGGAATCGGGAGGCGGGAGGGGTCCACCGCGCCCTGCTTCATTTCGAACCTCCACTTCCAGATCTCGTAGATGGGGGGGTACACCAGCAATTCAAGAATGAACGAGGTGAACAGGCCCCCGATCATGGGAGCGACGACGCGCTTCATCATGTCGGCGCCGGTGCCGAGCGACCACATGATCGGCATCAGCCCCATGAAGGCGGCGGTCACGGTCATCATCTTGGGCCGGATCCGCTTCACCGCTCCATGGATGATCGCCTCCCGGAGGTCCTCGCGCGTCCTCATGCGTCCGGCCCGGATGGCGTCGTAGTAGGACAGGTCGAGGAACAGGAGCATGAAGACACCCGTCTCGGCGTCCAGGCCCATCAGCGCGATCATGCCGACCCAGACGGCGATCGAGATGTTGTACCCGAGGAGATAGATAAGCCAGACCGCCCCGACAACCGAGAAGGGGACCGCCAGCATGACGATCGTCGCCTTCACGGACGACCTCGTGTTCATGTAGAGGAGGACGAAGATCAGGAAGACGGTGATCGGGATGACGATCTTCAGTCGCTCTCTCACACGCAGCATGTTCTCGTACTGGCCGCTCCACTGCAGCGAATAGCCTGTGGGGACGCGCACTTTCCCGGCGACCACGCGCTTCGCCTCCTCGACGTAGCCTCCGATGTCCCGGCCGGCGAGGTCCACGTAGACGTAGCCGGCGAGCATGCCGTTCTCGTCCCGGATCATGGCCGGCCCGGTCGTCAGCCGGATGTCCGCGATCTGGGCCAGGGGAATCTGCGCCCCCGACATGGTCGGGACCAGGACCCTCTGGAGGCGATCCAGGCTGTCCCGCATCTCGCGGGCATAGCGCACGTTGACCGTGTAGCGCTCGCGGCCCTCGACGGTGGTCGTGATCGCCTCGCCCCCGACGGCCGACTGGATCACCATCTGCGCCTCCTGGATGGACAGGCCGTAGCGGGCCAGCTCCTGCCGCTTCAGATCGAAGTCCAGGAAGTAGCCGCCGGCCGTGCGCTCCGCGTAGATGCTCCGGGTGCCCCGCACGTCCTTCAGGGCGGCCTCCACCTCCGTGCCGATCCGCTCGATGACCGCGAGGTCCGCCCCGAAGATCTTGATGCCGACCGGCGTGCGGACCCCCGTCGTGAGCATGTCGATGCGGTTCTTGATCGGCATCGTCCAGGCGTTCGTGACGCCTGGGAACCGGAGCCTGGAATCCAGCTCCGAGACGAGATCCTCGCGCGTGATGCGATCGTTCCAGAGATGGCGGAGGGGGACCTGGAGGAACGCGGGCCATCGCGAATAGAAGCGCGGGACCCGGCGCCATTCGTCCCGGGGCTTGAGGAGGATGGTGGTCTCCAGCATCGCGAACGGGGCCGGGTCGGTGGAGGTCTCGGCGCGTCCCGCCTTCGCGAACACCCTCGCGACCTCGGGGACGTCGGCGATGAGCTTGTCGGAGGTCTGCACCAGCCGCTCGGCCTCCGTCACCGAGAGGCCCGGGAGCGTCGTCGGCATGTACAGGAGCGACCCCTCGTCGAGAGGCGGGAAGAACTCCGAGCCGAGGCTGAGGTAGGCCGGGATGGTCGTCAGGACCAGCACGATGGCCAGCGTGATCGTGGTTCCGGGGAATCTCAGGACGAGCCTGCACACCGGCTCGTAGATCCTGAACAGGATCCGGCTGATCGGGTGCTTCTCCTCGGGGTAGTAGGTGCCGACGACGACCTGGTGCGTCAGCCACGACAGCCAGCGGGGCCGGAACTCGAGTCGATCCATCCGGGTGAACAGCATCCGCATCGCCGGATCGAGAGTGATGGCCAGGATGGCGGCAATCGCCATGGCCAGGTTCTTGGTGTACGCGAGCGGCTTGAACAGGCGCCCCTCCTGGTCCACGAGCGTGAAGATCGGCATGAAGGCCACCGCGATGACCAGGAGAGAGAAGAAAACCGACGGTCCGACCTCCTTGAGGGCGTTCAGCCGCACCTCGTGATAGTCGCCGACCCGCCCCCCTGCCTCCCAGAGCTGGAGCTTCTTGTAGGCGTTCTCGACCTCCACGATGGCGCCGTCGACCAGGACCCCGATGGAGATGGCGATTCCGGCCAGCGACATGATGTTGGAGGTCACACCCATGAAGTACATGGGGATGAAGGCCAGGACGACCGACACGGGGATGGTCACGATCGGGATGATGGAGGACGGGATGTGCCACAGGAAGATCAGGATCACCGCGCTGACGATGATCATCTCCAGCAGCAGCTCGTCCTTCAGGTTGTCGATCGATCGCTGGATCAGCTCCGACCGGTCGTACACGGTCACCAGATCGACGCCAGGCGGCAGGGAGGAGCGGACGCTGGCGATCTTCTCCTTGACGCGGTTGATCACGTTGAGGGCGTTCTCGCCGTACCGCATGATTACGATCCCGCCGACCGTGTCGCCCATGCCATCCAGGTCGACCACGCCCCGGCGGATGTCGGGCCCCAGGGCCACCCGAGCGACATCGCGCACGAGGACCGGCGTGCCCTTGCCGTTGTCGCCCACGACGATGGACTCGAAATCCGAAACCGAGCGCGCGTAGCCGCGCCCGCGGACCATGTATTCGGCCCCCGCGAACTCGACGAGGCGGCCTCCGACGTCGTTGTTCCCCCGGCGGATGGCATCGACCACGCGCTGGAGGGGGATGTTGTAGGCGACCAGCGCGTTTGGGTCGACGTTGACCTGGTACTGTTTCTGGAACCCGCCGATGGAAGCGACCTCGGCGACGCCGGGAACGCTCTGCAGCCAGTAGCGCAGATACCAGTCCTGGAACGACCGGAGCTCGGAGAGATCGTGCCTGCCGGAGCGGTCCACCAGGGCGTACTGATAGACCCAGCCGACGCCGGTGGCATCGGGGCCCATCTCCGTCCGGACGCCCTCCGGCAGCCGGGGCAGGATCTTGCTCAGGTACTCGAGCGTCCGGCTGCGGGCCCAGTACACGTCGGTGCCATCCTGAAAGATGATGTAGACGTAGGAGAAGCCGAAATCCGAAAAGCCGCGAATCGCCTTGACCTTCGGGGCGCCCAGGAGGGCGGTGATGATCGGATAGGTGACCTGGTCTTCCATGATGTCGGGGCTTCTGTCCCAGCGCGAGTAGATGATCACCTGGGTGTCGGACAGGTCGGGGATCGCGTCGAGCGGGACGTTCTGCATGGCCTGGATGGCCATCACCACGGCCACGGCCGTGAGGATGAGGACGATGAACTTGTTGCGCGCCGAGAAATCGATGATTCGCTCGACCATCAGTGCTTCTGCCCTTCTGCCGACCCCGGGGCCGCGGCGGCCTCCAGGGCCGCCTTGAGCTTCGACTCCGAGTCGATCAGGAAATTGCCGGAGGTCACGATCGATTCGCCCTCGGCCAGTCCGTCCAGGACCTCGACCGCGTCGGGCAGCCTCAGGCCGAGACGAACCTCGCGCGGCTCGAAATAGCCCTCCCCCTGGACCACGAAGACGATGCTGCGAGTGCCCGTCGAGATCACCGCGCTCTCCGGGACGGTCAACTTCTCTCCCAGGTCGCTGTGAAGCTCCACGTCGGCGAACATTTCGGGCTTCAAGCGCATATCGGGGTTGGGGACCTCGAGACGCACCTGGACGGTGCGCGTCGCTCCCTCCAGGACGGGGTACACCAGGGCGACCTTGCCCCGGTAGGTCCTGCCGGGCAGGTAGGAGAGAGTCATGTCGGCCGCCTGCCCGACCTTCACGAACGGCAGCTCGTATTCATAGACCGAGGCGATGATCCAGACGCGCGACAGATCGGCGATATCGAGGAGCGTCGTGCCGCTGTCGATCTTCTCCCCCTGGGTCACGTTTCGCTTCGTGACGTACCCGGAGAGGTGCGAATAGATCGTGACGGTCCTCGATGGCGTGCCGCTCTGTTCCAGACCGTCGATCTGCTCCGGAGTCAAATCGAAGAGAAGCAGGCGCCGGCGCGTGCTCGCCAGGAGCTCGTCCGCCCTCTTCACCGCCTCGGGCAGCGGCGCCTCGCCCAGCTCCCTCCTGGCCCTGAGCGCCAGGAGGTACTCCTCCTGGGTGGCCAGGAGCTCGGGGCTGTAGATCGTCAGGAGCGGTTGTCCCTTGCGGACTCTTTCACCGGTGGCGTTCACGGACAGCGTTTCGATCCAGCCAGAGATCTTCGTGTGGACGTGGTGCAGCCGGGTCTCGTCCTCGGTCACTCTCCCGACGGCGCGGATTGTCCGGACGAACGGAGCGCGCCTGACCGTGGTCGTGCGCACGCCGATGAGCTGCTGTTTGCGGATCGGAATCCGGACGGCCGCCTGCCCTTCGACTCCGGGCGCGCCCGCTCTTCCTTCCTCCACCTCCACCGGGACCATCTCCATACCCATCGAGTCCTTTCCCGGCCGATCAGAAAACTCGTTTGGGTTCATCGTCGACCTGTAAATGACTTTCTTGGGCTCGGGCCGCGCCGCCGGAGCAGCCTCGGGGGAAGGGCTGGTCTGCGCCTGCTCCTCGATCGGCACCATGCGCATCCCGCAGATGGGGCAGTCGCCGGGCCTGTCGGCCAACATCGTGGGATGCATCGGACAGCGGTAGGCGGCCCTCGTCCCGGCGGGCGTGCCGACGGGCCCCGCGGAGCCGGTCCTTTCGTCGGGTGTCCGTCCTCCCCGGCAGGCGAGATGGAGCCAGGCGCCGGCCAGGGTGGCGGCCACGACGAGGGCCAGAGCGCCGAAGGCGATCGGCCGTCTAAGGTTCGTCGGCATGATGACCTCCTCCGTCCGCGGATCCATCCGGGACGTGGATCAGCTCCTGCGCCAGGAGCGGCTCCAGGGCCGCGAGCGCCTGGAAGCGCTCGGCTTCCTGGGTCGCCAGCTCGATACGGGCGCCGAGCAGGGCGGTCAGATCGTTCAGGACGTCCAGGAAGGCGATGCGGCCCACGGCGTAGGACGCCTGCGCCGATTCCAGGGTGATGCGCGCCTGCGGAATCACCCCCTGGCCCACGAGCGTCGAGAGCCGGTCGGCCCGCTGCGCGCGCGAGACCAAATCGCGCACCGTGGCCCGCGTGCGCACCCGGGCGGACTCCAACTCGTGGCGGGCGACCAGAAGATCGGACTCCTTCTGCGACAGCGCCTGGGCCTGCTTTCTCTGCCGGTAAATCGGCAGGCGCACCCCGAACATCCCCATCACCATCGGGTCGAGGCCGTCGCGGTTCTGATACGAGGCCGACCAGATGAAGTCGGGCCTGAGGTTCAGCTTCGCCAGGCGGACACCGGCCTCCTCGCTGCGAACCCCGGCCTCGAGACCGCCGACCTCGGGGGAGGTGGCGACGGCGGCGTCGGCCAGGGGTTCGGGATCAGCGGGAAGGACAACGTCGGGGAGCATCCTCGCGGGCCCGAGCGGGATGTCGTCCAGACGGCCCACGGCGGCGTTCAAACGAATCTGCGCCGCCCTGCGATCCTGCGAGACCCTCGCCATCTCGGCCTCCAGCCGCAGGATCTCCGTCTGCGCCTTGAGGACGCTCTCCTGGATTCCCTCGCCGATTTCATAACGCCTGCGGGCCGCCTGGACGAGGGTCTCGAGGACGGTCCTGGACTCTTGCAGCACGGTGTCGGCGCGGTCGAAACGGTAGAGATCGGCGTAGGCGGTCTTGACGGCCGCGACGACCTCCAGCCGGGCACGTTCCAGATCCTTGCCAGCCTTCTCTGATGCGAAGCCGGCGACCTCGCCGGAACGCGCCAGCTTGCCGCGGTACGGAATCTCCTGCGTCCACGTGAACGAGAGGTAGGAGAACTCGCTCTGACCCAGGGTGAACCGGGAGACCCCGTCGTTCAAATAGGAGACGCTGACCTCGGGATCCGGGGGGGCCTGGACCTGTGACGGCACCCGGCGCGCCGCCTCGAGCCGCGCGGCGGCGGTCTGGACATCGGGGTTTCGCGTTTCCGCCTCCCGGAGGAGATCCGCGAGGTCCGCCGGCCCGGGAGCCTCGGCGGCCGCGACCAGGCCCGGAAGAAGGGCCAGGAGCACCGGCACGACTGGTTTCATGGACACCTCGAAACTGCGCGACGTCTCACGTTCGACACAGACGGCGCGCGAGAACGGACGATCAGCGCTGCGTCAGTGGTTCAGGCGGACGGAGAAAATCTCAGCGCAGGATCGCGGCGTGGCGAAGGAACAGGGAAGGAGACCGGCCGTGAGCGGAGGGATACCAGAGACGGTGGCCGCCGAGATGGGCGAGCACCTCCGCGCCGTCGGAAGCCGCGCCATCGACCGTCGCAGGCAGCGGATGCCGTGTCGTGCCTGACCCTGGAGAATTCGTCTGGATCCCCGCGTCGCCGGCGGGGACCACGGGACCCCGCTCCACCGAGCAGCAACGGTTGGTTTGCATCTGGGAACCGCAGGGTCCCTGGGTCGTGCAGCACGGCATCGCGATCGCGCCGGGCCGGGCGCAGAGAAGCGACGGCACCCAGGGAGAGACAAGGGCCACTGCGATCAAGATCGCCAGGAGGCGACCGGCGGTGCGCATGCCATCAATATACATGGACCCCCTCGTTGCGACAATACCTGCAAGCTCCGCGCCAGGGGACGAGAGCCCCGGAAATGGCGCCGTCCGGATGTTGACGGGGGCCGCGCGCGCCAGATTTGCGCGCCCGGGCGGTCTCAGGTGCTAGACTATGCGGACTTTGACGGGGCTGACGCGATGAAACAGAAGGGGCTGGGCCGGATCGCAGTCCTGGGAGCGGGGAAAATCGGCGAGAGCCTGATCGGCGGGCTCATCGACTCCGGGCTGGTCACGCGCGACCAGCTCGTCGCCACGGCCAAGCACGCGGAGCGCCTGGAGTCGCTGGAATCGCGCCTGCGGATCGGCACGACTCTCGACAACGCCGACGCCGTGCGGGGTGCGGCGGTCGTCATCCTGGCGGTGAAACCGCAGGCGATGGACGAGGTCCTGCGGGCGATCCGCAGGCGGGTGACGCGCCGGCAGCTCGTCCTGTCGGTCGCCGCGTCGGTGGACACGGCCTTCATCGAGAAGCGGCTCGGTCCGCGCGTAGCGGTCGTGCGCGCCATGCCGAACACGCCGTGCCTCGTGCGCCAGGGGATGACCGCCCTGTGCCGCGGACGCTTCGCCGACGCGCACCACCTCGAGATCGCCCGCCGCATCTTCGAGCCCTTGGGGCGGTGCCTCATCCTGGACGAGCGTCACATGGACGCGGTGACGGGGCTCTCGGCCTCGGGGCCCGCGTACATCTACGTGGTCATCGAGTCGCTGGCCGAAGGGGGCGTCAAGGTGGGGCTGCCGCGCGACGTGGCCACCGTCCTGGCCGCCCAGATGGTCCTGGGGGCCGCATCGATGGTGCTGCAGACGGGGGAGCATCCCGCCAAGCTGAAGGACACCGTCACGACGCCCGCCGGGTGTACGATCGACGGACTCCTGGAGCTGGAGGAGGGAGGGCTGCGCGTGACCCTCATCAAGGCCGTGGTCCGCTCGACCCGCAGGGCGGCCGAGCTGATCCACGGCTGAGGACACTGGACGTCCGGTTTCTGGTATCCTCTGCCCTCCTGATTCGAGAAAGGAGGCGGAGAAGGGGGCTGGAATCCCCGCGCGCGGAAGAAGACTCCCATTGCAAGAACCGTCCGTTTCACAACCGAGCCGATCGAGGACCCGAGGAGGAACATCCATACTATGAGCAGACGCTTGAACATCATCGCCACCGTTGCGCTGGTTGCCGTCGCTGCGGTCGCCTGTGCCAAAGCCCCGAAGGAGGATGTGGACGCCGCCAAGGCCGAGATGGATAAGGCGCGGCAGGCCCAGGCCGACACCTGGGCCCCGAACGAGTTCCAGGCCGCCGATCAGGCGATGACCGCGGCGGACGCCGAGATCCAGGCCCAGAACGGGAAGTGGATGAAGAACTACGACAAGGCGAAGGAGCTCCTGGCGAAGGCCAGGGAGGATGCGGCCAAGGCTGCGACGGCCGCTGCGGCCAACAAGGATCAGGCCAAGAAGGACGCCGAGGCGGCGATCGCGGCGGCGGACACCGCACTGCAGACGGCCGAGGGGAACCTCAAGGTGGCCCCGGTGAGCAAGGATTCGAAGGCCGACCTGGCGCTGTACAAGAGCGATCTCGAGACACTGAAGGGAACGCTCGAGCAGGCCCGCCAGGCCTTCTCGTCCGAGGATTACAAGAAGGCCCTCGAGAGCGCCAACTCGGTCAAGGAGAAGGCCACCTCGATCGCCGACAAGCTGGAGGAGGCGAAGAAGAAGAGAAGTGGCGCCCACGCCAAGAAGGCGTAAGCCTGTCCTGGGTGGTACCCCGGCCCGCGTCACGCGGGCCGGGGTCCTGCCTCCCCGCACGGTCCTCCCGCGCAGTTCCGCGATGTCCTCTCCATTCCGGCACACCGGCCTGACGCTCGTCCTCCTGGGCGGCCTTGGGCTGTCCTGCGGGCGCCCTCCCCAGGACGATCTGGGGGTGGCACGCTCGGCGATGACGCGGGCGGTCGAGGCGCAGGGGGTGGAGCGCGCTCCGGACCTGTGCGCCGCCGCCCGGTCGGCGCTCCTGCGAGCCGAAACCGAGGTGCGGGTGCAGGACCGCCGGTCGGCGCTGCGGCGCGACTACGACGAGGCGGCCCGGCTCGCCTTTCAGGCCCGTCTCGCCGCCGAGAGCTGCGCCTTCCAGGCCGGCGCTGCGCGGGCCAGGACGCGCGCCCGGGCACGCGAGGCGATCGAGGACCTCGGCGCGGCCCTGCCGCGCGCGTCGACGCTGGCGCGTCACGTCGGTGACTCCGACCTGGTCGATGACCTCCTGCAGGTCGAGATCGCGCTCGGTGAGGCGAGGACCGCCTTCGACAGAAGCCAGTTCGAGCGGGCGGAGGAGTCGGCCGAGCGCGGCCGCGCCCGTCTCGCCCGGGCGGTCTCCGCAATCAATGGGCTGTTCGACTCCTACATGACGAGTCCCCGCCGCGCCGACTGGGGGCGCTGGGTGAAGGACACGCTGCGCGACAGCACGCGCACCGGCGAGCCGGTGATCCTGGTGGACAAGCTGCGCCGGGAGCTCCTGGTGTACCGCGGGCGGGACGAGCTGGCGATCTATCCGGTCGATCTCGGGATCGGCGCAATGAACAGCAAGGTCCGGGCCGGCGACGACGCGACGCCCGAAGGGCGCTACCGGATCACCGAGGTGCGCGGCCCGAATCAGACCCGCTACTACCGTGCCCTCATGCTCGACTACCCCAACGCCGAGGATCTCGCGCGCTTCCGGAAGCTGAAACGCGCCGGTCGCGTGTCGCGCCGCGACGACATCGGCAGCCTGATCGAGATTCATGGGCACGGAGGCCGCAGCCAGGACTGGACGAAGGGTTGCGTGGCCCTGGACAACGACGACATGGACGACCTCGTCCCGCGGGTGCGCGCCGGGACGGCAGTGACGATCGTCGGGACGATCCCCGAGGGGATCCTGCCATGAGCCGGATGCCCGCGGCTCCGCCGCCCTCGCGGGCCGTCCGGCTGCGACGCGCCGGCTTCGTGTCCGGCACCCTTCTCCTGGTGCTGGTCCTCGCCGCCCTCGTCTACCGGATGCACCTCCTGCGGCTCGAGACTCCTCCACCCGACACGACGCCGCTGACCTCCGCGGAGCAGCGGGAGTATCGCGCGCTGCAGCAGCGAGAGGAGTCTCTCTCGAGCCAGATCTCGGCGCTCCGTCCCGCAGCGACGTACATCGTCATCGACACCGGACGGAATCTCCTGTCGCTCTACAAGAACGGCGAGAAGGTGCACGAGGCCGTCTGCTCGACCGGCAGCGGGCGGGCCCTCTCCGACCCGGTGCGTCGCCGCCTGTGGGTCTTCGACACGCCGCGCGGCGAGTTTTCCATCCGCGCCAAGTATCCGAACCCGGTCTGGGTCAAGCCGGACTGGGCTTTCCTCGAAGAAGGGGAGCCGATCCCGCGGGATCTCGCGGCCCGCCTGGCCCCGACCGAGCTGGGCGCCTACGCCATGGACCTGGGCGACGGCTACCTGATCCACGGCACGCTGTACGAGAGGGCGCTGGGGCTCAGCATCACGCACGGCTGCGTCCGGCTGGGCGACCGCGACCTCGAGACGGTCTACAAGACGGTGCGGATCGGAACGCCGGTCTACATCTTTTGAGGAGCGACGCGATGGGCCCGGTTGAAGCGCGCGAGTGGAATGCCCGGTCGTGGCCCGGCACGCGCGTGACGCTCCAGGCCGCTGCGCGCGCCCTCGCCCTGGTCGTGCTCGTCGCGGCGATTCCGGGCTCCGGGCGCGACACCGAGGCCGGGACGCCCGCCGGCCGGCCGTCGCCGCCGCCAACCCGCGCAGATCTCGCGGCGCTGCGGCGCAGGGTTGCGCTTCTCGAGAGCGGGCTCGCGCTGGCGCGCTCGCGCAAGCCGTACCTCGTCGTGGACGCGGAATCGAGACGACTGCGCTACGAGCTTCTCGGTACGAGCCTGCGCGACGTCCCGGCGCGGGAGATCGACATCGACGGGCTGCGGCGCTCTGGGGAGGGAGGCGTTCCGGGCCCGCTGTCCCTGGCCGGCATCGTGACGCTGAAGGAGAAGGAGAAGGACCCGCGCCTGTCGCCACTGACGCCCGAGCAGATCGAAGGGGGCGCGGCGGACGAGAACGTGGCCGACGCCCTGCCGCCGGAGGCGCCGGCCGACTACACGCTGACCTTCAAGCAGCCGGTCGTCGTCAGGATCGAGGGTATCCCCGAAAAGAAATCCGTCGTGTCCCGCGCCTTCTCGTGGTGGCCCGGGTCGTGGTCGCGAGGCGAAGACAATCGGGAGGCGATCGTCCTGAGGCTCACGATCCATCTCGACGAGACCACGGCGCGCGAGGTGTACCGTTCGCTCCTGCCGGGCGAGCGCCTGGTCGTCGTGCCGCCCCCGGGTTTCCTCCTTCCGGACGCCGGCCAGGAGGCGCCGCGCAGCATCCGCCCGGGTCGGCCGACGAAGCCCCCGGCCCCGCAGCCGGGCCTGCCGCCCGCGGGTGTGCCGTTCCGGATCCCGCCGCCGGTCGCGGAGACGCCGTTCGAGGGAGCGGCCCCCGCGGCCGACGGCGCTGCGGCCCCACCGGCGGACGCGGCGCCCGCTCCGACTCCGCCGCCGGCCGATCCACCGCCCTCGTCGTGAGATTGTGCCGCCCGGGGCTCTTGATTTCGCACCGGGCGGGCACCATGATCCCGGGGCGCGCGGCCGCAGCGCGTCGCGCCTTTCGTGTGTCGGGAGCGCACATGCCCCTTGCTGTCGCCCGGTTGCAGGAGCTCCAGGGCGATCTCCTGTCGATCATGGACAGGAAGAACCACTGGGCCTGGCCCCACTTCAACGAGGGCCACGCGACCCGCCCGCAGCTCCTGCTTCACTTTCAGCAGGAGTTCGACGTGTACGTGCGCGACTTCCCTGTGTTCCTGAGCCGCGTCCACTCCCGCTGCCCCCATCCCGAAGTGCGGCAGGATCTCGCGGAGAACATGTACGAGGAGGAGACCGGCAAGCTGAGCAAGGGAGTACCCCACCCCGAGCTGTTCCTGGTCATGATGGAGGGACTGGGCTTCCCGCGCGCCCGCTTCAGCGGCATCGATCTCCTGCCGGAGGCGGCCGCCTACCGCGCCTTCATCGACCAGGTCACGACGCGCCGTCCCTGGATCGAGGGGGCCGCGATCGTGACCCTCTTCGTCGAGGGGAGCGTGGACGATCGGCGCAGGATCGGCGCCCCCGAGCCGGAGGATCCCGTCGACCTCGAGGCCGAGCTGAAGCGCAACGCCCTGGTGAAGCACTACGGCGTCGACCCGCGCTTCCTGGACCTGAAGCGGGCGCACCACATGGTCGAGACGGGGCATCGCAAGATGGCCTGGAAGATGGTGCTCGGCCACGCCGGCTCGCCGCCGGTGGCCGACCGAATCCGGCGCGTGCTCTCGAGGAGCCTCGACCTCTGGCTCCTGTACCGCGATGGAGTGGCCCGCGCCTGCCGGATCGAGAGGCCATCGCATCCCGGTCGCTGACCGGGCGACGCAACCTCCCCCTCAGTCGGCGCGTCGGGCCGCCGCCCCGGCGCGCCGCAAGCTCGCACGCGCGGAACGCTCGCTGCACTTCTGGCGCGCATGGCGCGGCTCGAAATCGGCGCGCCGCGGCGGTGGCCCGACGCTGCGCCACGGGATGATCGCCCGCTCCGGCCACCGGTATGCGCGCCGGTTTCGTCGACCGACAGAACTCATGTGCGAGGGATCTCGTGGTTCGGGGTTTGGTCCGTTGACAACGGCGGGCGGCTCCGGTACGGTTGGGGCGATTCCGCCCGCGGGAGTGTCGCCGCGGGTCCCACCCAGCGAATTCCAGGGAGGTGTCCTCGATGCGCGTCGCATGGAAGGAGTGCGTTGCGGAATTGATCGGGACGTTCGCCCTGTGCTTCATCAGCGCCGGTGCCGTCTGCACGAACGTCCAGAGCAACGGCGCGCTCGGTCTGACCGGCATCGCCCTCGCCGGCGGGCTGGTCCTGTCGATCGCCGTCTCCTCGACGCTGGCCATTTCGGGGGGACAGCTCAACCCCGCGGTGACGCTGGCGCTCTACGCCACCGGACGGATCAAACGTTTCGACCAGGCCGCCCAGTACCTCGTGTCGCAGCTCGTGGGGGGCGCCGTCGCGGGCTTCTGCCTGAAGGCGATCTTCACGGAGGCCGTGTGGCGGAAGGCGCA
The DNA here is from genome assembly GCA_041482595.1 of Acidobacteriota bacterium. Taxonomy (GTDB): domain Bacteria; phylum Acidobacteriota; class Polarisedimenticolia; order Gp22-AA2; family Gp22-AA2; genus Gp22-AA3. The sequence continues at coordinate 6,146 of JBGPED010000021.1, read as the reverse complement.
TCTCGGGACGCCGGCGCTCGGCCCGGGTGTCAGCCAGGGGACCCGGATCTTCATCGAGACGATCCTGGCTTTCCTGCTCGTCTTCGCGGTCTACGCGACGGCCATCGACCCGCACGCACCGAAGCTGGGCGGCTTCGGGATCGGTCTGACGTACACGTTCGGCGTGCTGATGGGAGGCCCGCTCACGGGCGCGGCGATGAACCCGGCGCGGGCCTTCGGGCCGGCTCTCGCGGCCTGGTCCTGGGACCACCACGTCGTGTACTGGATCGGCCCCGTGCTGGGAGGCCTGATCGCCGGGCTGGTCTACGACCGCTTCCTCAGGAAATAGGGGCGTCGTTGCGACGCGGATCTTCGACCTCGAGCCAGCCTCCTTCGTCGAAGAACCCGAAGCGCCTTTCCAGCTTCACGTAAAGCGTCCCCGGTCCGGGCAGCGCCTGGACCGGCACCTCCACGATCCCGCCGCGCCTGCCGCCTCGAAGGGTGGCCCGACCCCGCGTCGCGTCGGTGAGAAGGTCCTTCACCTCGGCGCCCCCGCGCTTCCAGCGCAGGTCGAACGACAGGCTCCGTCTCTGTCCCGGCCAGCCGGCCGCCAGCCGCAGCGTCGGGCGCCCGAAGGCGCCCAGGCGCGGGCGCAGGACGAGGTCGAGACGCAGGACACCCGGGTCCAGCCGGACGCGGCGCACGGGGTGCAGGCCGTCCCACTCCGGAGCCGCCTCGCCGGCGTAGAAGACCTCCGGCCGTTCGGCGGTCGACAGGAACTTGCGACGGTGCACGGTGAGCTGGGTGGCGTGGCAGCGGATGGCGCGGCGCTTGCGTTCTTTCTCCTCCTCGCTCGGCTCGAAGCGCACCGCGGCGGGGCCGTCCGCGGGGCCTGCGCCCGGCGCTCTCCGCACGCGATGGATCAGGTAGCTGAAGAGGCGCGGGCGCCGTCCGGGATCGAGACGGGCGAGGGCCAGACGCACGAGGACCGCGAGGGCGCTGTGATCGGGATGCAGATCGAAGAGGGACGGCGCCACCAGCAGGGTCGTTCGCCTTTCGAGGAGGAGCGCTTCGATCCGGTCGACCGCCGTCTCGCCGCCCGCCAGGAGGACGTCGGTGACCGCCTGGTCGGGAAGACCGAGGAAGACGGCATGGGCGGCGGAGATCCCCAGCTCGGCCAGGGCCGCGAGCGCCTCCCGGCGCCGTCTCCTGCCGAAGCGGGCGCAGTCCTCCGGGCCGATGCGCAGGCGCTTCTCCACCAGGCGCTGCGTCCAGGGGTTGTTTTCGCCGTCGGTGGCAAACACGACGACGGCCTCTCCATCGCGCGCCAGCGCGCGCTGCAGGAGGCCGCCGGCGGCGAGTGTCTCGTCGTCGGGATGCGGCGCGAGAAGAAGCACGCGCTCGCCGGCCGCGGGTCCGTCCCAGGTCATCGCGTCGCTCCGGCCGGTGCGAACGGGGAGAAGCCCCGCTCCGCCGCCTGCGCCCAGACGACCGCCAGCCGCCCCGTGCCGGGAGCCGCCTGCATCTCGTGGCGGCCGGATAGAAGCTCGCGCGGGCCATCGTACGGCTGGCCGTCGATCGACCCGGGTCGGCCGCCCGTCTCCGCCAGGACCGCGTAGCGGGCGGGAATGAGGATGTCGAAGCGCAGCACCGAGCCGTCGCTCGCCGTCCGTGGATCGAGAACGAGGCCGGCGACCCTCCAGGCGCCCACCACGACGAAGTTATCCCGCAGGAAGAGGCGGGCCCGCGGCGGGAACCCCGCGATGTCGGCCGGGGCGACGCAGGTGCGCGTCTCGATGCAGCGCTCCGGGATGGTGTCCTGGATCAGTCCCCGCGCCATCCGCTCGAGGGTCATCGTCTCCAAAGCATAGTAGAAAGGGCGATTTCGGAACACGGCCTGCCCCTTAAGGTCGAGCACGTAGTCGTCCGGACCGGTCAGGGCCAGGACCTCGCGGAGCCCCCTTTCCTGGGGCGCCGTGCCGCGCGCCGCGATCGGCGAGAGGGCCGGCAGGAGGACGAGCTCGAGGCACGCGAGGAGTCCCGGCACGAGGGCCGCCCGCGGTGCCGTCCAGATCAAAGAACGGCCCGCTCCCGGCGCGCGATCACGCCGGGCCAGGAGAAGCCCCGCGAGGAGCGGCGTGAACAGAGGATAGAACGGCAGGAGGTCCTGGCGCGTGTGAACCGGCCAGACGGTCGAAAGGAGCACGTACTGCGACCCTGAGAGGAGCAGCAGGAAGGCCACGCGCGCCGCGTCGCCGGGGAAACGCTTCATGATGAGGCGGGCGGCGACGAGGAGCAGTCCGAAGATCGGCATCATCAGATAGATTCTTGTGGAATATCCCCACCGCCCGACGCCCGGCAGCAGATTGTGCCGGATCGTGCAGTCGACCAACTGCCCGAGCGCGCCCCGCGACGCGTAGAACAGAACGATGGCCAGAGGTGGCAGGAGGGCGCCCCCCAGGACCGACAGGCCGTAGGGGAGGATGCGGCGGCGCGCGCTCCTAATCCCCCTGGGCTGGAGGAGAAGAACCGACAGGGACGCGAACGCCAGGGCCGAAAAGAGCATCACGCTCTTCAGTGACACGGCCAGGCAACACCCGAACAGAAGCCCGGCCCCGAAGCAGCGCCCCGCCTCGAGCGGTCCGGAGAGGAGCGTCGCGATCGCCAGGACCCAGAGTGCGGCCCACAGGACGTCGGTGCGGTACTCCAGCGACTTGAAGAAGAAGGTCGGGCTCAGCCCGCAGACCGCGGCGGCCCACAGCCCGGCGCGCGCGCCAAACAGGCGGCGCCCGAGGAGGAACGATCCGGCGAGCGCCGCGGCGAAGAACGGTGTCATCGCCAGTCGCATGAACACCAGGATGCGCGGGTCCTCGCCGATGAGTGCGACGAGCGGCGCGCTCAGGATGTGAAAGAGGGGCGCGTGGTTGTCGAACACGTCGCGGTAGGGAAGAAGCCCCTTCGTCCAGGCCCAGGCGACGTGCAGGTGCTGTGGCTCGTCCGAATCGAAGGGGTAGCTGAACGCGTACGCGATGCGCAGGGCGAACATCGCCCCGAACAATGCGACGAGTGTCAGGGGCTCCGCGCGGGTGAGCGCATTCGGGCCGGGGCGTGCGTCGGGCGCCACTGCGGGGGTGATCGGCTCCAACGCGGTCGCGCCTTGCGGAATCACGCTCCTAGGCTTCGCGCAGGGCGTTGACGATTTTCAGCCGCGCGGCCCGGGCGGCCGGCAGGAGCCCGCCGAACAGCCCCATGGCGAGAGAGAAGATCACGCCGGACAGAATCAGAGGGACGGTCAACTCGAAGTTGAACATGATCTCCGCGAAGGTCGCGAAATTGCTCGTGCCGGTCGGCGCGGTCAGGACCGTATGTACGACGAGAGCGGAGAGGGCGGCGCCGCACAGACCGCCGATCAGACCGAGCGTCGTCGACTCGACGACGAAGGAGGCCAGGACGACCGTGCGCGAAAAGCCGAGGGCCCGCATCGTGGCAATCTCGCGCGTGCGGGCCGACACCTGCGCGTACATGGTGTTCATGGCGCCGAACGAGGCACCGATGGCCATGATGACGGCGACGAGATAGGCCAGGAACTGAATGGGCTTCGCGGTCCCCATCTGCTTGGCGAAATACTCGGTCTCGGGCAGCGCTTCCAGCTTGATCCTCTGGTCGTCCTTGGCCCCCGCGATCACACGGTCGCGCCCGCCCTCGCTGTCCGTGGCGCGCACCAGGACGCTGCTGTACCCCGTGCCCCGGTGCGCCTGGTCCTGAACATTGTGCAGGTCCGCCCACAGCTCCGAGTCGTAGGGTGACCCCGCCGCGTCGAATACCCCGACCACCGTCCAGCGCTCCGACCCCGCGGCGATCGTGCGGCCGATCGTCATGTCGGCGAAGCGCTCCTTGAGTCGAGTCGAGACGATGGCCTCCGCAGTCCCGCTCTGGAACATTCGCCCCTCGACGACGTGCACGTTGTCGCCGCGAAGGGTGAAGGCCTCAGGACCCGCGCCCCGCACGATGACGTTCGTCCGCTTGCCGTCCTTGCGCGGAATGTTGATCAGGACGACGACCTCGGGCGACACGAGGGGCTGGCCGTCCTTGTCGCGCTCGATCCCCTCGAGCGTGCGGATCGCCTCGAACTGGTCGCGGCTGACATAGCTCTGCACATCCGATTGCGCGCCGACCCGCAGCACGATGACGTTCTTCGCTGAGACGGTCGTCGTGAGAGTCTTGCGCACCCCCTCGGCCAGCGACATGACGAGCAGGAAGACCGTCACGACCAGGGCAATCCCGAGGACAGTCATGCCGGTCGAGACCTTGCGGACGACCAAGTTTCTTAGATTGTATTTGATCGGGATCCACATCACACCACCTGCCTGAGACCGTCGACGATCGACACGCGCGCCGAGCGGATGGCCGGCACGAAGCCGGAGACGATCCCGATGGCGACGGCCGCGACGAACGCGTTCAACAGGGTGACCGCGGAGATCCGGATGTTGTAGGCGAACGGGGCCACGGGCGAGTGCTTCATTCCCTCGACCAGCATGTGGGTGAACGGGATCGAGAGCAGGACGCCGACAAGTCCTCCGAGCAGGGCCAGCACCATCGCTTCGGACAGGACCAGCGCCAGGACCTGGCGCCGCCGGAAGCCCAGGGCTCGGATCACCGCGATCTGGGTCGTCCTCTCCCGCGCGCTCATCGCCACCGAATTGGCGACGATCAGGACGACCGTGAACAGGACGGTCAGAGCGATGCTGCGCACCAGGAGCTTGACGTTCCCCATCATCTCGGCGAACTGCAGCATGAACTGCTTTTCGGGCATCGCCTTGACAGGCGCCTCGCTGTTCTCGAACATCCGGTTGATGGCGTCGCAGACCACCGGCACCTGCTCGGGAGTCTGGGTGCGCAGGAAGAAGATGCCGGTCCGGCTCAGCCGGCCGATCGAGGAGTTCTCAAGGTACTTGTTGTGGAAGAAGATGTTCGATTCGTCGGGCCCCGTGTACACCCCGCGCAGGACCAGGTCGAGCATCCCCGTGATGTAGGTCCCCTTGATCTGGATGCGGTCGCCGAGGTTCCAGTGATATTTGTCCACGAGCTGCCGGCCCGCGACGAACGAATCGCGCTCCGCCTGCCACGTCTTGAGCTGGTCCTCGGGGAGCACGTAGTCGTCGTGGATCACCGCCCAGGTGTCGGGATCGGTCGAGAGCTGACCGAAGAAATTCTCCGGGCGATCGTCCTTGTACATGCCGCCGAACCAGACTTCCGGAGCGACCGCGACGACCCCCGGGATCTGCTCGATCCTCTGTCGGTAGGCGAGCGGCATGAAATTCGCCAGGCCCGTGGCGTGCTGCACGACGATGTGGGTCGCTCCCTTGCCCGTCCCGGTCGTCCCTTCCATCGCCTCGAGTAGCGAGGAGAGCACCACGATCAGGACCAGCACGAGCACGATGGAGGTCATCGTCAGGAAGGCCCGGATCTTCTTGCGGAAGACGTTCTTCCAGATGAAGCGGAAGTATTTCACGGCGTCACCGCGAGTCCAGCAAACGTTCGACGACCGCGGGCGTCTCCGGTGACAGCACCCCCTTGTCCAGGTGGAGCTGCCGGTGGGCGCGCGCCGAGGCCCGCGGGTCATGCGTCACCATGACGATGGTCTTGTGGAACTCGTCGTTCAGGCGGTTGAGCAGGATGAGGATCTCCTCGGCGCTCTTCGCGTCGAGGTCCCCGGTCGGCTCGTCGGCCACCAGGATAAGCGGATCGGTGACGATGGCCCGGGCGATCGCCACGCGCTGCTCCTGACCACCCGAGAGCTGCCGGGGGTAGTGATCCATCCGGTCGGCCAGACCGACGATGGCGAGCGCCGCGCGCACGTGCTCGTGGCGTTCACGGCGCGACAGCTTCGTAAGAAGGAGGGGCAGCTCGACGTTCTCGAAACCGGTCAGGACCGGAATCAAGTTGTAGAGCTGGAAGATGAACCCGATCGTGTCGGCCCGCCAGCGCGCCAGGTCGGTCTCCCGCATCGACGCGATGTCGCGGCCGTCGATGCTGAGGCGCCCCTTCGTCGGGACATCGATGCCGGCGATCAGGTTGAGCAGGGTCGTCTTGCCCGAACCCGACGGTCCCATCAGGGCGACGAACTCGCCCTTGTCGATCTGGAGGTTGATGTCCTCCAGGACGGG
>JBGPED010000020.1:0-23115 GCA_041482595.1 Acidobacteriota bacterium | reverse complement strand
CTGGCCTTCGTGGCAGGCGCCGTGTCCGGGGCGGTCGTGGCGCTCCTGACGGCGCCGCGTTCGGGGCGCGAGACCCGCAACCGGCTGAAAGACATCGCCCGCGACGCGGCCGGCAAGGCCGTCCGGGTCCCGCCGGCCCTGAACCAGGCCTACGCCCGGGCGGCCGAGGCGGCGCGCCGGGCGTTCGTCGAAGCGTTCGAGCCACCGGCCCCGGCCAAGGGCGCGCCCCCGAACCGCAGCGGGCACTGATGCCGTGACCACGACCCGGACGGCCCTCGTGACGGGGGGCACGCGCGGCATCGGCAAGGCGATAGCATTGCGCCTGGCGCGCGACGGGTTCCGCGTAGGGCTGAACTACGCGCGCGATCGCGGCGGTGCTATCCGGGCGATCGAAGAGATGAAAGCGATCACACCGTCGGCGGTCGCCCTGCAGGCGGACGTGACGCGGCCGGAAGAGTGCGGGCGGCTGATGGAGGATGCGGCGCGGGTCCTCGGGCCGCTCGACGTGCTGGTGAACAACGTCGGGCCGTTCTTCGAGCGCCCGCTCGCGGACACGTCCGACGCCGAGTGGCGGCAGATGATCGACGGCAACCTCGGGAGCGCCTTCTGGTGCTCGCGCGCCGTCCTGCCGTCGATGCGCGCCCGCCGCTCGGGCTCGATCGTCAACGTGTCGGCCCTGAACGCGGAAGTCTCTCCCGGCATGACCCACGAGGCGCCGGCCTACTTCGTCGCCAAGACCGCGCTGGTGATGCTGACCCGGTCGATGGCCCGCTCCGAGGGGATCCACAACATCCGGGTCAATGCCGTGAGCCCCGGATTCATCGAGACCGAGGGATACGCCGACTGGGACCCGGTCGAGCAGGCGCGCTGGCGATCGCACATCCCGCTCGGGCGCTTCGGGAGGCCGGACGAGGTGGCCGAGGCGGTCGCGTTCCTGGTCTCCGAGAAAGCGGGGTACGTCTCCGGCTCGGTGCTGCACGTCCACGGTGGGCTATGGGTCTAGGAGCGGGCGGCAAGGTGGGCGGGCCGCGCCGGCGCTCCGTCTTCGTCACGGGACAGCTCGCAAAAGCGGCGCTCGAGAAGACGCTGGCGGGGTGTGACGGCGTCGATTTCTCGGTCCTGGCGCTCCGGATCAAGGTGGCGGCCCTGATGACCACCGACTACATCGAGAACACCCTGACACTCCCGCCCTGCGACGTGGTGTACCTCCCGGGGCTCTGCCAGGCGAACGAGTCGGCCCTCGCCGCCTCGTTCGGAGTGCCGTTCGTGAAGGGACCGAAGGACCTCCGGGACCTGCCGGCCTTCTTCGGGCAGGCGGCGGCCGAGTACCGCCCCGACGGGGAGCACGCGCTGACCATCCTGGCCGAGATCAACGACATCCACGGGCTCACGGACGACGCGATCGTGCGGGCCGCCGAACGCTACCGACGCTCCGGCGCCGACATCATCGATCTCGGCTGCTCGCCCGAGCATCCGGTGAAGGATGCCGGCCGGATCGTGCGCCTCCTGAAGGAGCGGGGCTTCAGGGTCAGCATCGACACCTTCAACGAGGCCGAGGCGCTGTCCGCCGACGCCGCCGGCGCCGAGATCCTCCTGAGTCTCAGCTCGCAGAACATCGGCCTGGCCGCGCGCCTGAAGAACGCCGTGCCGGTCGTCGTCCCGGACCACGGTCAGGGGCTTGCGTCGCTGCGCCGGAACCTGGACGAGGCCCGCGGGCTCGGGGCGCGGCGCGTCATCGCCGACCCGGTCCTCGATCCGATCCACTTCGGATTCGCGGCCTCCATCCGCCGCTACTGCGAGGCGCGCGAGGCGTTCCCCGGCGTGGACATGCTCATGGGGGCCGGCAACCTCACCGAGCTGACCGAGGCCGACTCGACGGGCGTCAATGCCATGCTGCTCGGGGTGATGAGCGAGCTCGGCATCGGCTACGTCCTGACGACCGAGGTGGTCGCCTGGGCGCGCGGCTCCGTGCGCGAGCTCGACTGCGGCCGCCGCATGATGCACCACGCGGCGGGCCGGGGCACGCTCCCGAAGGGGTTCGACGACCGCCTGGTGACGACGCGCGACGGACGCGTCACGCGGCCGACCGAGCCGGAGCTCAGGGAGATGCACGCCCGTCTCACCGATCGCAACTTCCGGATCGAGACCGACGGGGAGGCGATCTTCGTGTTCAACTGCGAACGCTTCGTCAAGGACACGAGCATCCGCGCCATTTTCCCGCGCCTCGGGATCGAGGACGACGCCTCGCACGCCTTCTACCTGGGGCGCGAGCTGATGAAGGCCGACCTGGCCCGCCGTCTCGGGAAGAAGTACATCCAGGGGGAGCCGTTGCACTGGGGCTACCTGACCTACGCCGAGGAGGAAGGCGGCGAGCACGCGCGCGCCCGGCGCGCCCCCGCCAGGCCGCGCCGGGAGGCGGCGCCGAAGCGCGCCGAAGGACGATGAGCGGACCCGACGCGACGGGAGGGGGACCCGATCGGCTGGCCCTGCGCGACATTCTCTGCATGTGCCGCATCGGCGTCACTGAGGACGAGCGCCGCGAGCGCCAGAGGCTCGAGGTCGACCTGGAGCTGTACGCCGACCTGGAGGAGGCCGGGAGGAGCGGCGACCTGAGCAAGACGATCGACTACCGGGACGTGTGCGAGTCGGTGCGCGGTCATCTCGAGAACGGGACCTTCCACCTGGTCGAGGCGGCGGCGCGGGGCGTTCTCGACCTGCTGCTGTCGAGATTCCCCGTGAGCCGGGCGGTCGTGCGGGTGCGCAAGTTCGTCCTGGCGCGGGTCGGGCACGTCGAGGTGCAGATGGAGCGCGGCCGGTGATCCTGGAGACGATCGTCTCGACGATGGATCGGGAGGGCCGGCCGAACTTCGCGCCAATGGGGATCACGCTCGAGGGCGACACGGTCCTGCTGCGGCCGTTCAGCACCGCCCTGACCTGGAAGAACCTGCAGGAGGTGGAGGAGGGCGTCGTCAACTTCACCGACAACGTCGTGCTGTTCGCGCGCTGCGCCGTGGGGCCGTTCCTGCCGCCGCACCACGACGCCCGGAAGGTCCGCGGCACGGTGCTCGACGACGCGTGCTTCTGGAAGGAGTTCGTCGTCGAGTCGAAGGACCTGGGCGGGGATCGGGGGCGCTTCTCCGGCCGGGTGGTGTCCGAGGGGCGCCTGCGCGACTTCGTCGGGTTCAACCGCGCCCGGCACGCGGTGATCGAGGCGACGATCCTGGCGACGCGGCTGCACCTCCTCGGCCGGGACCGGGTGCTGGAGGAGATCTCCCGGCTGCGGCCGCTGGTCGACAAGACCGCCGGCCCCGCGGAGAGCGAGGCGTTCGAGTTCCTCATCGAGCACGCGCGGAGGTGGAACGATGCCCGTTGATGTCACGACCCAGGCGCGGCTGCACTTCGGATTTCTCGATCTCTCGGGGGAGCGGGGGAGGCGCTTCGGCGGCATGGGGGTGTCGATCTCGGAGCCCCGCCTGCGCCTGAGGATGGAGCCGGCGAAGAAGCTCTCCGTCGAAGGGGACCAGGCGGAACGGGTCGAGATCCTGGCGGCGCGCTTCTTCGAAGCCGTCGATCTGCGCCCCGCGGCGCGCATCAAGGTCGTGCAGGCGATCCCCGAGCACGTCGGGCTCGGTTCCGGGACGCAGCTGGCGCTGGCGGTGGCCGCGGGGCTGAGCCGCCTGCGCCGCCTGGATCTGTCGCCCGAGGAGCTGTGCGCGCTCATGAACCGCGCCCGCCGCTCCGGCGTCGGCTACCACCTGTTCCAGAAGGGCGGTTTCGTCATCGAGGGCGGGCATGCGGTCGCGGACCACAGGCTCGGCGAGGCGCCGCCGCTCCTCCTGCGGCACGACTTCCCGGAGGACTGGCGCGTCGTCGTGGCTGTGCCCAGGCCCAAGGAGACGATCAGCGGCGAGGCGGAGGAGGCGGCCTTCTCGCGGCTCAGCCAGCCGTCCGAGCAGCTGGCCGATCAGATCTCCCGCATCGTCCTGATGCGTCTCCTGCCGGCGCTGGTCGAGCGCGACCTTGAGACTTTCGGCGCTGCATTGACGCAGGCGCAGGAGCTGGTCGGGTCGTGCTTCGCGGCGGTGCAGAACGGCCTGTTCCATCCCGACGCGGCGCCCCTCATCGGCCGCCTGAAGGAGGCCGGCGCCCGCGGCGTCGGGCAGTCCTCCTGGGGTCCCGCCGTGTACGCCTTCGCGGCGGACGAGGAGGAGGAGCACCGCCTCCTCGAGGTGGCGCGGCGCGCGACACCGGACGGGTCCGCGTTCGCCGCCCGCGGCTGGAACCGCGGGGCCGCGCTCGAGTCGTCCTGACCCCGTCATCGAGCAGCCACAGGAAAATCGCCGCGACCGTCAGGTCGGCGCTCGCCCCCGGGTTGAGGGGAGGGTGCTTTGCGCGCAGCCGCCGGTCCAGCCTTTCCGAGAGCGTCCGGCCGCGCTCCGTCAGGAAGCCGCCCGCCCGGAGCGCCTGCCGCGCCAGCCTTGCGACCCGCTCCGCCGCCCGCTGGCCGTGCCGCCTGGCGACCAGAGTGTCGGGGCCGGACGCGAGCAGCGTCAGGTAGGTCTGGGCGATCGCCTGCGGCAACGGGACGTGCCGGTCGCGCAGACGGTGCAGGGTCGGAAGCCCGGTGCCGAACGTCACCGCGAAGCCGGTCGCGTACTCGCGGGCGACGGCGTCCCGTTCCTGCGCGAGGCTCATGCACTCCAGGAGCGACACGGTCGGTGTTGAGCGCACGTCCTGCCGTCCGACCCGCCCGAGCCCGCCCGGCCCCGCGATCCGGATGGCGCGGTAGGCGTCGCGCGCGTCCCGCACGTCGAGATCCAGAAGGACGCGCCGCAGCCGGTCGCGGAACGCGCCGCGGGTCTCGACGGCGGCGCGCGCCAGCGGCGCCAGCAGGAGGATGATGCCGAGGTTGGTGTTCGTCCCGACGTGCCGTCGCGTCGCCCGCACCGCCTCCAGGATCAGGCGGCCGACGCGATCCCGTCCGAACCGGGAGAAGGCGGGGCCGATGGCGTAGGCGCTGAGGACGAAGTCGCGGTAGGTGAGCCCCGGCAGGTCGTGCCCGCGGCTGACGTTCCCCGGCTTGGGGGCCACGACCTCCAGGAGGCACGCGGTCTGCGCCGCGGCCGCGATCATCCCGGCGAGGCGGCGCCCCGCGAGGCTCATCGGCCCCGGACGGCCGGGAGGGCGCGCCGGGCCGCGACGCGATCCACGACGAGGGACGCGACCTCCGAGGCGAGGTCGAGGGAGGTCGTCCGCTGCAGGGCGCTCCAGCCGGGAATACCGTTCACCTCCGCGACCAGCCGCCCGCCTGCGTCGCTCTCCAGGAGATCGACGCCGGCGTAATCGGCCCCCACCGCGCGCGCGGCGCGCACGGCCAGGTCCTCCTCCTCGGGACTCGGACGGTGAGGGCGCATCACGGCACCCGCGGCCACGTTCGTCTTCCACCCGTCCCCCGAGCGGCGCGCCGCCGCCACCACCCGGCCTCCCACGACCAGAAGGCGCAGGTCGGAGCTGCCGTGCGGCACGAACTCCTGGACGTAGAACACGGCGCGCTGCACGAGGAGCGCGCGGAACACGCGGTAGGCGAGATCCTCGTCCGTGACCCGCACGATGCCGCGGCCGCCCGAGCCCAGGAGCGGCTTGACCAGCACGTCCCCGAACCGGCGGAACGCGGCAAGCGCGTCGTCGATGCTCTCGGCCGCGACGGTCCTGGGCGTCGGGACCCCGGCGCGGGCGAGAAGCTGCGAGGTCCAGTGCTTGTCGACCGTCCGTTCGATCGCCCGCGGCGGGTTGACGACCGGAAGCCCCGCGTCGTGGATCGCGTGCAGGGCGTCGACGCGGAACACGATCTGATCGAGGGAGCCCTCCGGTATGAACCGGACGAGGAGGGCGTCGAGGGTGTCGAGGTCGGCGTCCCCGGCGACCACGCACGTCCCGCCGCGCGGCCCGGCGGACGGGGAGGGGCACCCGCCCGATCCATCAGGGCCGATGCGACCCGAGAGGCGCGTGGCCGGGAGCGCGACCGCATCGCAGCCCAGGCGCTCCAGGGCCTCCGACAGCCGCGCGACGTGCCAGCGGTCTCCCGTCGCCAGGATGCCGGCGCGCGGCCGATCAATCATGCGTCGATTCCGAACGACTTCCGGAGCATGGCCTCATCGACGGTGCCTCGCGAGAACACGCGTCCCGTCGTGGAGTTCAACAGGGTGACCTGCGCGGGACTGAAGAGCAGCGGGTCGATCGCGTAGAAGTCGCCGCCGCGCTCCTTGAAAAGGTCGTAGAACAGCCGGCCGTAGTCCTTCGAGGACGACGACGGCACGCGGTCGATGACCCGTTCGATCGCCTCGTTGCTGGTCCGCGTCCAGAGCGAGACGCGCGCGCCGTAGAGCACGGCGTCATTGGTGCGGCCGATGGCGCGCAGGGGATCGGGAACACCCGGCGCCAAAGGACAGGTGCCCGCCCCCGACACGATCGTCGTCAGGTCGAACCCGAGCTCGAGGAGCTTGTGCAGGGCGGTCTCGACCGAGCGCGCGGCAATCTGCGTGCAGCCGGCCAGGCTGCCGGTCGCCGCGGCGATCAACGTCAGCCGGTCGGGGGACAGGCCGCAGCGCGCCGCGACGTGATCGGCCACGTCGGCGCCCGGCAGCGCCGACGTCTCCAGGAGGAGGACGGTGCTGTCGGAGCGCGACTTCATGGGAAACCTCTCGAACAACGGCTCGGCGGCCGCAAGCGAACGCGCCGGCCCGGATCCGATGGCGAAGAATTTCTTCACCTGGATCTTCCAGCCGGCGTACTGCGACGCCATGCAGGCGTAAAGCGGGTGATCGACCGCCACCCGCGCCTCGAGTATCGTCGCGCCGCCGAGCGCCGCCGCGGCGACCTCGACGCGCCCCAGGCCGCCCATGCAGCACTCGGCGTACAGCCGGCCCGCCTCGATCGAGCCCGGGACCGCAACACCGGCGTCGACCAGGCGCGCGCCGTTCGCGAGGCGCTTGACCTCGACGCCGAGTGCCGCGCCCGGCTCGGCCAGCGCGTCCGCCAGCCGCGCCGCCCCGGCATGCATGCGCTCCAGGATCCCGTTCACGCCGCGTCTCCCGGGAGCAGGATCTCGCCCGCGCCGCCGCCCGAGACGTCCCCCACGTGCCGGAGGTAGGGCGCGCGCCGCGCCCGCGCGGCGGCACCTTGCGCGTCGACGGTCCCGAACCGCGGGCCGACCGCCCCGCGCACGACGAGGCTGCCGCGCGTCATCGCGGCCCCGACGCGTGCGAACGAAGAGAGATCCCCTTCCACCTCGACCGCCTCCACGCTGTCGCCTTTACGTGGAAGAACTCCCCGAGGGAAACCGGTGAGCGTCCCACCAGAATCGGCAGACGCTCGACGTCGGGGGACTCCAGACCCGCGATTCGATCCGGGCAGATGCACGAGGCGTCGATCGGGACGGCAGGTTCCGCCGGGTCGTCCTTCAGTTTCAGGATCATCGGCATGCTCGACCTCGTCCACCGGGGGGCTCCAAGGCGGTCGATTCTACCGCGTGATCGGGAGTCGTGGACGCCGTCGGGACTCCCGCCCGGAAACGCACCGGAGGGATTGTCTCGTGCTGCGGGCCCGCGTCACACACCTTCTAATGTCGAGCCACGAGGAGCGGCATGAGGGCGAACACCCCGAGCAGGACGACATAGACCGCTTCCGCCACCGGATCCCGGCCCGCCAGGTACCCGGACACCGTCAGACCCCGGAGCCGGAGGACGAGGGTGAACTCCGCGGCGAGCAGGAGGCCGAGGGCCACCATGCCGACCCCGAGCCGGGTCGCGGCCTGTGGCGGCACGCGGAGACGACGGACCAGCCAGCGCGCGGCGACCACGATCACCACGAGCATGATGGGCGCTTCCATCAGCTCGGCCGTCCGCGTGCCGACCCTCGGGACGACCCACAGGATGCGGATCGGCCCGAGCACGAAGCCCGCTCCGAACACGAGCCCGAAGTAGAGCGCGCCGGCCTTCAGGACATGCATCGGTGCGCCGGGCGCGAGGTGCTCATCTGCACCCCTCGAACAGCTGCAGGGACATGCCGCTGGGGACCGAGTCGGGTACGCGGTCGCAGAAATCGAGAACGCGCGGGTCGAACAGGCCCTCGCGCACGAATTCGACCAGGTCGCGGAACTCGTCGTCGGTGAGCCGAATCGGTTTCCGGAGAAGCGGGTCGATGCCGGCCCGGAGAATCCCTTTGAACGGGCCCGGGCTCAGGTCGGCCGGCAGGGCGTTCGCGGCCGGATCGTAGTGGCGCAGGGAGCGATCGACGTCGAGATGGTGCGCGATCGCCGCCTCCAGCGTGCCGAAGGCGCCGTTGTGGAAGAAGCCGGGGGCGACCTTGAGATTGCGCAGCGGCGCGGTGCGGAACATATAGCGCAGCGCGGGATCCCCCTCCGTCTGCTCGAAGCCGAAGTCCTCGTTTTCGCCCGGGCCGTCGAAGATGGTGTCGCCGGTCCCGGCGCCGAACACCGGCGCCACCTGGGGTCCGCCGATGCGGTGCGGCCTGAAGTCGCTGAACATCTCGTTCGACCGGCCCGCCACGGCATGGCAGCCGACGCAGCCGGCCTCGCCGAAGAACAGGAGCGCCCCGCGCTTCTGCCGGGGCGTCATCGCGCCCGTCTCGCCGCGCGCGAAGCGATCGAACGGCGCGTTCGCGGCCGTGAGGGTCGTCTCGAACTCGGCGATGGCGAGGCGGCGCATGTCGATGGTGATCCCGCCGGCCGGGAGAGGGACTCCGTCGTTGAACACCTCGCCGAAAATCTCCACATAGATTGCGTTCGCGTTGAGCCGCGCGTTGACGGCGGCCTGGATTGGAAAGTTGTGGAAACCGGTTCCGTCCGGCGCCGGGAGCGCCTGCCCCAGGCCGTCGTCGAACTGGTCATGGCGCGGGCCGAAGGGCCCGGGGTTGGCCGCGATCCCGTTGAAGCCCGCCATCTCCACCAGCTCGGTGGATGGGAGCGAGCCCTGTGCCGCCAGGAGCGTGGGCACGCCCGTCACGACGTCCTCGGGCAGCGGGAACTTGAATCCAAGCGACGCGTCGAAGGGGTCGCCGGAGAGCGCGACGAAGCGCGGCGTCCACATCAGCGCCGGATAGAAGATGGTGTTGGCCACCAGGGGCGAGCGCCGCTGGTTGCGCGGACCCCGGCGGTTCGGGCCGACGACGCCGTTGTTCTGGACGCCGATGGCCATCCTCTGGGAGTCACCGAACCCGAAGGCGGGCGCGTGACAGCCGGCGCAGGAGTTGTCGTCGTGCAGGCCCAGGATCTTGTCGAAGAAGAGGAGGCGACCGAGGTCGGCGCGCTTCGGATCGATCGGACGGCCGAGCCGCGCTTCCAGCGTGGACTCGATGCGGCCGGTGAACCCCGCCCGGGCCAGCACCGCGGCCAGGCGGCGATCGAGGTCACGAGTGCCGTGTGCCGGGGCGTTCCCGGCGGGCGACGCCGCCGCGGCGAGCCCGAGCGCCGCGCACGCGGAGACCAGGAGGAACAGCGCTGGGACCGCCACTCGACCATACCTGTCCGAGGAGCCAGCAAGGACTGACATGTCGCACCTCAGTCGTGCGCTGCGCGCCGTGCGTCGTGTCCGCGAATATACGCCGCTCGAGAGGGCTCGGGCAAGGCGTTTTTCCCGGCACGTCCCCGGCGCGCGGCTGGCTCCGGCCTGGTCATGCACGTATGTCGCGTCTCGCAAAATGCGTAGGAAGTCTGCTCCCCCTCCCATAGGACCGAAGCAGGAGTCTGCCGTGTCGCGGCGCGACCCGGTGGCCGGGCTGCGCGGATTCCCGACGCGCGCGCCGCGGAGCGCGGCATTGCGGCGACGTGTTCCGCACGACGCTCCGCCGCGCCGTGATCAAATTCGTCACCCGCACGCGCTCGCTTGAAACTCGGTCTCCCGCGCCGATATTTTCCAGTGCACCTCGACATCGCCCGGACAGGACGTGCAGCGCGAGCCCGCTGCCCTCGCGGCAGCGGGTCGGGGTGCAGGGAGGAGGACCCGATATGAAACGCCGTCACCTGCTGTCGGTCCTGGCGGCCACCCTCGCGGTGACCGTCGCCTTCACGCAGTCCGGACCCGCCGAGGCCCCGACCGGCTTCGACGATCAGACGAACGGTTTCGTGAACCAGACGCAGCTCGACCTGGATCGGAAGACCTTCGAGGAGCGCGAGACGATCGACGACGGCCTGGGCCCGGTCTACAACGCCCAGGCCTGCGCGGAGTGCCACCAGAATCCCGTGACCGGGGCGATCAGCCAGGTCACGGAGCTGCGCGCCGGCCACTTCGACGGCCTGCTGTTCGTCAATCACCCGGGAGGATCGCTCATCAGCGACCGCGCCATCGATCCCTCGATCCAGGAGCGGGTGCTCGGGGGGAACGAGGTGCGGTCATTCCGCACGTCGCTGAACACGCTGGGGGACGGCTTCGTCGAGTGCATCGACAGCAACACCCTGGTCGCGATCTCGAACCGGCAGCCCGCGGGCATGCACGGACAGTTCATCCAGGTGCCGATCCTCGAGGCGGGCAACCAAGTGCGCGGCGGGCGCTTCGGCTGGAAGAACCAGCACGCCAGCCTGCTGTCCTTCGCCGCCGACGCCTACCTCAACGAGATGGGCATCACCAGCCCGCTCCAGCCCGTCGAGAACAGCTCCAACGGCAACCCCGTCCACGCCTTCGACCGCGTGCCCGATCCCGACAACGACGGCGCCGACGTGGAGGCCTTCGCGCGGTTCATGCGCTCCACGAAGGCGCCGCCGCGGGACGAAGCCCTCGCCGTCACCGCGGACGCGCAGCGCGGCGACCAGCTCTTCACCCTGATCGGCTGCGACGCCTGCCACGTGAGGAGCATCACCACGGCTCCCGCGGGCACCGTG
The DNA here is from genome assembly GCA_041482595.1 of Acidobacteriota bacterium. GTDB lineage: Bacteria > Acidobacteriota > Polarisedimenticolia > Gp22-AA2 > Gp22-AA2 > Gp22-AA3. The sequence goes on along the minus strand of JBGPED010000020.1, from coordinate 12,221 downwards.
ATCAACCAGGGGGCGTTCACCGTGCCGCCCGCACTCGGCGGCAAGACGATCCACCCCTTCGGCGATTTCCTCCTGCACAACGTCGGCACCGGCGACGGGATCGTCCAGAACGGCGGACCGTCCACGCGCAACAGGGTGCGGACGGCCCCGCTTTGGGGTCTGCGCACGCGGGATCGCCTGATGCACGACGGCGAGAGCCTCAGCCGCAACGAGGCGATCCTGCGCCACGCGGGCGAGGCCGGGCCGGTCATCTTCAACTACCGGAGCCTGGGCACCGCGGACAAGAGCGCGCTCATCACGTTCCTCAACTCGCTGTGACGGGACGGCCGTAGGGTGCTATCGGATCCGTCCGGGGACGGTGCGGCTCAGCCGCAGAGCTCCCGCACCGCCTCGCTGAACGTGCGCGTGTGCCGATCGATGTCCTCGGGTGTCGTCTCCGGGGCGATGAGCGCCATGTTGTGGAAGGGAGTCATCAGGATGCCCCGGTTCAGACAGTAGAGGTGCAGGAGGCGGTCGAGGTCGAAATCCATCGCGGCCTCGGCCTCGGAGCCGTTCCGGGGCGGCGTGGGGCGGAACTGGTACTCGGCGCGGTTGCCGAGACGGACGACGTGCCACGGGAGACCGGCGGAGCGGATCGTCTCCTCGACGCCGGCGACGAAGCGCTCCGCGAGGGGAATCGTCCGGGCGTAGAACTCCGGGGTGAGGACGCGCTCCAGGGCGGCGCGCATGGAGGCGAGGGCGAGCGCGTTGCCGGACAGCGTTCCGCCGATGCCGCTGACGTCGGAGTCCTCCACGCGGATGCCGGCCGCGGCGCGCTCGGCGAGGTCCGCGCTCACCCCGTAGGCGGCGGCCGGAACGCCGCCCGCGATCGGCTTGCCGATGGTCAGCATGTCGGGCTTCAGGCCGTGGGCGGCCGTGTACCCGCCGGGGCCCGTGCAGATCGTGTGGGTCTCGTCGATGACCAGGAGGGTCCCGGTGCGGCGGGTGATCTCGCGCAGCGCCTCGTGGTAGCCGGGGTCGGGGAGGATCATGCCGACGTTGGTCATGGCCGGCTCGGCCAAAACACACGCCACGTCGCCGGGCAGAAGCGCCTTCTCGAGCGCCGGGACGTCGTTGAACTCGACCGCGCGCGTCGTTAGGGCCGGATCGACCGGCGGGCCGAAGGAGCTTATCTTCCGGACGGTGGCGCCGTTTTTCAGTGAAATGAACGTCTCGTCCACCGTGCCGTGGTAGCAGCCGTTGAAGACGAGGACGAGCCTCCGCCCCGTGATGCCGCGCGCCAGGCGGATGGCGAAGCGGTTGGCGTCGGTGGCGGTCATGGCGATCTGCCAGTACGGCAGCCCGAAGCGCCGCTGCAGCTCCTCCCCCACGATGATCGCGTCCTCCGTCGGCAGCATGAAGGTGATGCCCCGGCGCACCTGCGCCGTCACCGCCTCGGCCACGGGTTCGGGCGAGTGACCCGTCATGGCCCCGGTGTCGCCCAGGCACAGGTCGAGGTAGCGGTGCCCGTCCACGTCGGTGAAATGGGCCCCGCGCGCCTCGCGGACAAACAGCGGGAACGGTCCTGACCAGCGCACCATCCAGTTCATCGGCACGCCGCCGAGGAGCGACGCGCGGGCGCGCTCGAACAGGGCGCGCGACTTCGGGTGTTCGTCGACGAAACGCCTGGTTTCGCGTTCCATCAGCGTGGCGAGGCGGGTTCTCGAGATCGAGGCCATGGTCCGGGACCTTCCAGGGACCGGGCCCTGGCGAGACCCGGTGTCCAGTGCAGCCCGCGAAACGCGGGCGGTGCCATGACTCGCGGTCATCCTGCCATAGTCGGGGGCCTTACGGAAGGGGCGGGTCGTGCAGCGCCTCTCCGTACTATGATACCGGCCTTCGAGGGTTGCCCGGGGGAGAGGATGCGAGGGCTGAAGGACAAGGGAGTCCTGGTCACCGGCGGGGCGAGCGGCATCGGGGCCGCAACGGCGGCGCGCTTCCTGGAGGAGGGCGCGAAGGTGTGCGTCCTCGATCGGGATCCGCGGGGGAACGAGGCAATCAAGAAGAAGCTGCCGGGCCTGTCGGGCGTCCTGACCGCCGACGTGAGCCGGCTGGCGGACGTCCGGGCCGCCTTTGCCGAGGCGGTCCGCCTGATGGGCCGCGTGGACGTCCTCATCAACAACGCCGGCATCAGCATCCGGCACGCCTTCCTGGACATCACCCCGGAGGAGTGGGACCGGGTCGTCGGAGTCGATCTGACCGGCGTGTTCTACGTCGCGCAGACGGCGGCGCGGCACATGGTGGAACGAGGGGGCGGGGTGGTCCTGATGACCGCCTCGACCAACGGCATCGTCGCGCACCGCCACTACGCCGACTACAACGCCTGCAAGGCCGGCGTAATCGAGCTGACGAAGTCGATGGCCCTTGAGCTGGCGCCGAAAGTGCGCGTCAATGCCGTCGCCCCCGGGTACGTCCTGACACCGATGCAGCGGGCCGAGTACACGGACGCCATGCTCGACGAAGTGAACCGGAAGATCCCGCTCGGACGGCACGCCGCTCCCGAGGAGATCGCCGGCCTGTTCGCTTACCTGGCCTCCGACGACGGCGCCTACCTCACGGGCCAGGTCTTCATCATCGACGGCGGCGAGACCGCCGGCGGCCTGGCGAGCCGGTAGCGCGATGACCCACGTGCGCGCAGCGGTCGTGCGATGAGGTCCGGGAACGGCGGCGCGCCGGCCGGGGCCGGGGTCCTGCGTGGCAAGGCCGCGCTGATCACCGGCGCCGCCTCGGGAATCGGGCGGGCCACGGCGCTCCTGTTCGGGCGCGAGGGGGCCGCGGTGGCCCTGTTCGACCTGGACGAAGAGGGCGGCCTGGCGGTGACCCAGGCGATCGAAGACGAGGGCGGCACAGCACTCTTCGTGCACGGCGACGTGACGCGGGACGCCGACGCCGAACGCGCCGTGAACGAGACCACGGAGCGCTTCGGACGGCTCGACATCCTGTTCAACAACGCCGGCATCATCCGGCGGGCCACCCTCCTCGAGACGAGCGAGGAGGACTGGGACCGCGTCATGCAGGTGAACGTCAAGTCGGTCTTCCTCCTGTCGCGCCGCGCCGTCCCGGTCATGGCGCGGGCCGGCGGCGGTGTCATCATCAACACGGCCTCGAACTGGGGTCTCGTGGGCGGGGCGCGCGGCGCAGTCTATTGCGCATCGAAGGGGGCGGTGGTCATCCTGACCAAGGCGATGGCGCTCGACCACGGCGCGCAGAACATCCGGGTGAACTGCATCTGCCCCGGCGACACCGACACGCCGATGCTGCGGAGCGAGGCGGTCATGCTCGGTGAGCCGCTCGACCGGTTCATGCAGGAGTCGGCGCAGGTGCCGCTCCGGCGCGTGGCGCGGCCGGAGGACATCGCGCAGGCGGCGCTCTACCTCACCTCGGACGCCTCGTCGTTCGTAAGCGGCGCGCCGCTCGTCGTGGACGGCGGGTTCGTGGCAGGGTAGGAGGACCCAGGCGATGCGACTGGCGGGGAAGGTGGCGCTCATCACGGGGGGGACCTCGGGCATCGGCCGGGCGACGGCGGTGCTGTTCGCGCGCGAAGGGGCGAAGGTGGCGCTCACCGGCCGGGACGAGGTGCGCGGCCGGGTCGTCCTGCACGAGGTCAAGAGCGCGGGCGGCGAGGGGAGCTTCATCCGCTCGGACGTGCGCCTGGCCTCTGACTGCAGGCGCGCCGTGGACGAGACGATCAAGACGTTCAAGAAGATCGACGTCCTGTTCAACAACGCCGGTGTGTTCTTCCCGCGCACCGTCCCCGATTGCCCGGAGGAGGAGTGGGACCAGACGGTGGACGTGAACCTGAAGGGGACGTTCCTGATGTCGAAGTACACCCTGCCTCACATGATCGAGAGGTGCTCCGGCGTGATCGTCAACAACAGCAGCGGCTGGGGCCTGGTGGGGGGCGACGCGGCCGCGGCCTACTGCGCCTCGAAGGGGGGCGTGGTCCTGCTGACCAAGGCGATGGCGATCGACCACGGCCGCCAGGGGATCCGCGTCAACTGCATCTGTCCGGGCGACGTCGAGACGCCGATGCTCCCCGAGGACGCGAAGCGGCGCGGGCAGACCTGGGAGGAGTACCTGAAAGGGGCGGCGAACCGGCCGCTCGGCCGGATCGGCAAGCCGGAGGAGATCGCCCGCGCCGTCCTGTTCCTGGCGACCGACGACTCGTCGTTCATGACCGGCTCGGCCCTGGTCGTGGACGGCGGCGGCACGGCGGATTGACCACCACACCCCGCGCCCGCCCGCACCGTCAGCGGATCATGTAGGCCTTGCGCACGGTCTCGATCACGCGGCAGGTGCCGATCCAGCCGGCCGGAAAGAAGGCGATGTCCCCGGGTCCGATGGACGTCCGCTCGCCCGAGGCGTCCGTATAGATCGAGCGGCCGGCGAGGAAGCAGCAGAACTCGTCGCGCTCGACGCGGCAGGCCCACTGGCCCGGTGTGCACTCCCAGACCCCGGTCTCCGGCGATCCGCCGGGGCCCTTGTGCAGGAGAACCCCGCGCGCCCGGGAGGTCGCGGCCGCGCCGGGGAGCGGGGCGATCGGGCCCCAGTCGGACAGGCTCAGCGGATCGATCTGCGCGGCACCGCGCAGCACCCGCACGATCGGCTTCGGCGTCGCGGTCATCGGCGTCTCCCGTTCGGCGTTTCGACGATGGCGCCGAGAGCGCGCAGGAAGTGCAGCGCCGTGTCCTCTCCGTCGTAATGGGCGAACGAGGCGCGCACGGTCCGGCGGCTGCGCAGGTGGCGGTAGACGGCGAGCGAGTAATAGTTGCCGCTCGGCACTTCAATCCGTCCCACCTCCCAGAGCCGCCGCTTCACCTCCTCCTGCGTTCGTCCTTCGACCTCGAACAGGAAAGTCGGGTCGCGCTCGGCGGCGCGCTCCGGGTCGGCGATCCCGTGCAGTCGCACGCCGTCCGCTCGAAGGGCGCCCAGGCCCTCGAGCAGGAGGCGCGACAGCGCACGCTCGTGGTGCTGCACCGCGGTCATGGCCCACTTGAGGAGACGTCGCGGCCCGGGCGGACGGCGCCCATCGAGGGCGCGCGCCAGGTCGCTCAGCCCCGCAGGCGCGGCCGGCGGCGCCGACAGCGCCGCTGTCCTGACGCGGCCGCCCAGGTCGGCGAGGTACTCGATGGCACCGGTCAGTCCCGCCAGAACCGCGTGGTTCGGCGTCCCCTGCTCGAATTTCACCGGTGTGACGTCCGCGTTCGCTTCCGCGCGGTAGGGCCGGAGGGCGTCGAGCCATCTCCTGCGACCCCACAGGACGCCGACCATCGGCCCGAACAGCTTGTAGCCCGAGAACGCCAGAAAATCGCACCCGATCGTCCGCACGTCGACCGGGGCATGGCAGACGTGGTGCACCGCGTCGACCACGACGAGCGCCCCGTGCCACGGGGCGCCCCCCCTGCGGGGGGCGCGCGCGCCGCCGCCGCGCCCGCGGCGCCGGGACGTCGCGGGGGGCTCGGGGTCACCGAAGCGGCGGGCGATCCGGACGACCTCCTCGACCGGCACGACCGTCCCGAGACCGTTGCTGGCGGAGGTGACCGCGATCAGGCGGGTGCGCCGGTCCACGAGGCGCTCCAGGTGGGCGAGGTCGAGCGTGCCGTCCCGGCGCACGCCGCACTCGCGCACCTCGAGGCCGCGGTCCTGGCCCCAGAGCGATTCCCACGGCGTGACGTTGGCGGCGTGGTCCAGCCGCGTGACGATCAGGTTGTCGCCCTTCCCCAGGAGATCGCGGAAGGCGAACGACAGGTTGAACAGGGCATGCGTCGTCGAGAGGTGGAACGAGATCTCGCCGGGGGACGGCGCATTGAGGAGATCGGCCGCCGCGGCGCGCGCCCGCGCGTGGATTTCCGCCGTGGCCTTCTCCCCCGGGGAAACGTCGCCGTCCTGGGCGTTGGCGTGACGCGCGGCGCGCTCCATCGCCAGGACGCTGTCCTCCGCGACCAAAGTACCGCCGGCGTTGTTCAGGTAGACGCGCCGCGCCCCCGTCAGGTCGCGCTCGCGGGCCGGGAACCGGCGGCGCACCTCGTCGTGGAGCCCGCGCAGGACGAGGGCCAGCGGACCGTCCGCGGTCGAACGCCGCGTCCCGTCGCCGATCACCAGCGCATCTTGGGGGCCACGATCATCTGGCCGCCGTCCACGAACAGCGTCGTCCCGGTCATGAAATCGCAGGCGCTCGAGGCCAGGAACAGGATCGCCGCCGCCACCTCGTCCGCCTCCCCCGCGCGCTTGAGGACGCCGAGGTTCTCGATCGGCGTGCCGCGCGGCGGCAGATCGGCCGTGGACATGTCGGTGTAGATCCAGCCGGGCGCGACGCTGTTCACGCGGATGCCGTAGTCGGCGAAATCGATCGCCATCGACCGCGTCAGCCCCACGATGCCCGCCTTGGCCGCGTTGTAGCTGCCGCCCAGAGGATCGCACTCGAAGGCGGAGGTGGACGAGATGGTCACGATCCGCCCGGGGACCTTCGCGTCGCGCATGGCGCGCGCCGCCTCGCGACCGCACAGGAACGTGCCGCGCATGTGGATGGCGATCATCCGGTCCCACTCCGCGACCGACGTGTCGAGCAGGTTCTTGTAGGGGTCCGCCACGCCCGCGTTGGCCACCATCACGTCCAGCCGGCGGAAGCGCCGCAGCGTCTCCTGGACCAGGCGCTTCACGTCCGCCTCCGAGGTGACGTCGCAGGTCAGCGACTCGACCCTGCCGAGGGAGGCCAGCTGCCGCGCCGCCGCCTCGACCGAGTCCTTGCGCAGGGATGCCAGCATGACCGAGGCGCCTTCGCGCAGAAGCGCTTCCGCCGCGGCCCTGCCGATGCCCCGCGATCCTCCCGTCACGATCGCCACCTGTCCCTTCAATCCGTAATCCATCTCCGTCCTCCCTGTGCGGTCCCGCCGGGCGCGACCCGCCCCTGGGGGCGTGTCCGGGTGTTCGCGGGGGATGGGGTCTTGTATCATCGGGGCCCGCGCGCGGTCAACGCGCGCGGCCGCTGGAAACGCGGAACGATGGGGCATGCTGGATGGCACTCGTCCTGTACGACATCTTCTGGTCGCACTTCTGCGAGAAGGCGCGCTTCTGCCTCGACTTCAAGCGCCTGCCGTACACGATCGTGCGCGTCAACCCGTTCACCAGGCGGGAGGTGATCGACCTCGGGGCGCGCGGCGACGTGCCGGTCCTCAAAGACGGCGCCCGCGTGATCGCGGGGTCCGGCGCCATCGCCGCGCACCTGGAAGAGACGAGCCCGGATCCGCCGCTCCTGCCGCGCGAGGCGCAGTCCAGGGAGGCGGCGCTCGCCCTGCAGACGAAGTGCGACGAGTGGCTGGGGCCCGACACCCGGCGCGTCGCCTACCAGGTGGCGCTCGAAAACCCGGCCATCCTCGTGGGGACCATACTCTGGGCGCGCCCGCCGAAACGCTGGCTGAACCGCCTGCTGCTGCGCATCGTCGAGCCGCGCCTGCGCCGCAAGTTCAAGATCTTTCCGCGCGAGCTGCAGGAGAGCCGGGAGAGGCTGCGGCTGTTTCTTCCGGAGATGCAATCCGCGATCGCGCGCACCGGGTTCCTGGTGGGTGACAGGATGACGCTCGCCGATATCGCGGCGGTCTCGCTCCTGAATCCTCTCGAGATCGTCCCGGAGTTCGTCCGCGATCGGGCCTACGCGCCCCTGTTCGCATGGAAGCGCAGCCTGGCGCGCGCCCACCGGCGCCGCCAGATGACCCCCTGGCTGTCGGGCGCGCCGCTCCCCGGCTATCCCCGCCTTCCGGCCGAAGACGCCTGACCGGACCGCCGGGCTGATTTCGATGGCTCTCCCGCGGCCAGACGCCCGGCGAGGCGGTCGAGGACTTCGTCCTCCGGCCGTCCGCATCATCTTTATTAGCCGGTTCCCGGGCGCCACGGGGCCGGATCGCGGGCGGAGGCATGTCGATGGCACCCCCGGGTGCCGGACCCTATATTGAGGCCCGTCGTGCCGTGCCTGAAGTGTGTCCGGCCGCCGGCGCCGGGAACGAACGGGACGACGGAGCCTCAGGATGGCCGGAGAACGCAGCGCCACAGCGAGGGTCGACCGGGGCCCGGGATCCCGGCGCGCCCTCGGCCCCACGCTGGTCGCCGGCACCGGTCTTCTTCTCGGACTGTTCGGCGCGGTCCTCGTCGTGTGCGGCACGGCGACCATCGAACGACACGCGTTCGACTCGATGCGCCAGCGGGGCATCGCCCTGACCCGGATCCTGGCGCTCGCGGCGGCCGGCGCGGAAGAGCGCGGCGGCTCCGAGAGGCTCAAGGCAGTCCTGGAGCAGGTGGCGGGTGACGGCGATCTCGTGTACGCCGGGATCGTGGACCGGGACGGAGCCGTGGTGCTGGAGGCGGGCGCCGCGGGAGCGCGTCCGATCTATGCCGCGCGCAGTCTGCCGGTGGCTCCCTCGGACCAGGGGGACCGGATCATCGGGCTTGGCGGCGAGCCGCTCTACCTCTTCACGTTTCCGATCGAGATCCGGGGACACTCCCTCGCGGCTCCCGTGATCGCGACGGGCGGGAGCGGGGCGGAGTCGCAGGCCCCCCCGGGCGGCGTCCAGGGAAACCCGGACGATACCGGCCTGGGCCCCCGATCGGCCCGCGCCGCGCCGCGCCGAGGCGCGACGGGACCCGAACGCGAACTCCTGTCACGCCTGGGGGTCGGCCGCGGCTACTTCGGCGACGTCCGGGTCGCCTTCGCCGCGGCCCGCGTCGACGACGCGCGTCAATCCTTCGCCTGGCAGGGGTCCCTCCTCGGGCTCGCCGCGGCGCTCGGCGGCATGCTGCTGGCGCAGGTGCTCACCCGCCGTCTCGTCCTGCGGCCGGCCGGGGACCTGGCGTCGGTCGCGGCCGGCCTGGGGGCGGGCGATCTCGGCCGGCGCAGCGAGGCCGGCCGGGCCGCGGCGGAGATCTCCGCGATCGGGCAGGCGATCGACGCGCTCGGGGACCGGCTGGAGGGGACCATCCACCGCCTGCGCGCAGAGTCGCGCCTGGTGGCGGACCTGATCCAGGGATCGGAGTCGTCGGCCGCCGCGGTCATGGCGGGCACCACCTCCCAGCAGGAGGTCATTCAGCGCGCCGTCGCGACCGCTGAGTCGCTGACCCGCTCGGCGCGCAACGTGGTCTCGAGCGTCAGCAGCCTGTCGGCCTCCTCCGAGGAGTCGACGTCCTCGATCCTGGCGATGGTGGCGACGATCGAGGAGGTGGCCGGCCACGCCGACGGGCTGACGATGTCGGTCGAGGACACGGCGGCCACGACCGAGGAGGTGGTCGGCTCGATCAAGGAGATCGACCGGAACGTCGAGCTCCTGAACCAGTTCGTGGCGGAGACCTCCGAGGCGATGTCCCGGATGGGGAAGGTCATCGAGCAGGTCGAGCGCAACGCCGCCGACAGCAAGGCGATCTCGGAGCTCGTGGCCGGCAACGCCGAGAAGGGGATGCGGGCCGTCGTGCACACGATCGAGGGGATGGACGGCATCTACGGCAGCGTCTCCCAGACCCGGCAGGTCATCGAATCGGTCGGCCGCAAGGGGCAGGAGATCGGCCTCATCCTGAACGTCATCCAGGAGGTCACGGAGCAGACCGATCTCCTGGCGCTCAACGCCGCCATCATCGCGGCGCAGGCGGGGGAGCACGGCCGCGGCTTCGCCGTCGTGGCGGAGGAGATCCGGCAGCTCGCCGAGCGCACTGCCACGAGCGCGAAGGAGATCGAGAACCTGATCGCCTCGTTCCAGTCGGAGACCGGGCGCGCGGTGCAGGCCATGCAGGAGGGGATGGGCCGAGTCGAGGTGGGCTCCGAGCGCTCGCGCGAGGCGGGCAGGATGCTGAAGGAGATCCTGGAGTCCGCGCGCCAGTCCTCCGGCCGGGTCGGCGAAATCGCCGAGGCGGCCCGCGATCAGGCGCGCTGCAGGCTGGTCGTCGGCGCCTCGGTCGAGAAGGTGCGCGAGATGGCGGCGCAGATCAAGAAGGCGACCGGCGAGCAGACGCTCGGCTCGGAGCAGATCATGTCGGCGGTGGAGAACATGCGCGAGATGTCGGGGCACGTGAAGCGCGCCACGGCCGAGCAGACGCGCGGCTCCCGCTCCGTCACGCACGCCATCGGGAATGTCAGCGGCATGATCGCCGCGATCCACCGCGCCACGTCGGACCAGGCCGAAACCTCCGACCAGGTCCTGAAGGCGCTGGCCGCCGTCTCCTCGTCGATCGTCTCCAACCTCGCCGCGGCCGAGCGCCTGCGGCAGGCCCTCGGAGGGCTGCGCGGACACGCGCAGGCCATCGCCTCCGAAATCGCCGGCTTCACCGTCCGGCCGTAGCGGACCTCCGCGACCGGGGCGGCCCCGCCCTGGCCCGCGGGGGACGGGTCCGTGCGGCCTCCGGCCGCACTCCCCTCTGCTACGTTCGCGACCCACGGCGCACACTGCGCGCCGCGGGTGCCCCGCTCACTTCCGCAAGCCCCCGCGGGCCAGGGCGAGGGCCGCCCCGCTGACCGCTTGCGCCGCCCGGACGTTGAACCGGGCGCTTGCTCGGGACGGTCTCCACGTGTTGCCGACTTAGAACCATGTTCTGGCGGTGCGCGGAGGCCTCGGCGGTGAGGGACGGGGGAGGCAGCGGCGCGGGGCCTTCGAGGCGAGGCCCGGGTTACAGATGGATTGGCGCGTCCCCGAAGCCGACAGGCCCCGCGCTGCTGCCTCCCCCGTCCCATCGTTCGGACGGGCGGCGCGGCGCTATGGACATCGTTCGGGGCCTTCCGGTATATTTCGCGCGGCGCGCAGGCTGAGGCGTGCCCGCTTCGCGCGCGGACGACAGGGCGCGCTCCGGATCCCCAGCGCGGTGAAACCGGCCCTCCGAATCATCGTCAGCGCTCTGCTGACAATCGCTTGTCTCGTTGTTTTCGCATGGGGGCTCGATGTCCGGGCTGCGACGCGGAGCCTGCGCGAAGCGAGCCCCGGTCTCATCCTGCTCAGCGTCGCCCTGACCATCCTCGCCTACCTGATCCGGGCCTGGCGCTGGCGGGTCCTGATGGCGCCGGTCAAGAAGGGGATCGGGATGTACAACCTGACCTCCACCATGTTCATCGGGTTCATGATCTCGTTCATCGTGCCGTTCCGGCTGGGGGAGGTGGTGCGCCCCGTGCTCCTCGCCCGCCGCGAGAAGATCAGCGCCACGGCGACTATCGCCACCGTGGCCCTGGAGAGGCTGTTCGACGTCATGACCGTGATGGCGCTCCTGGCGGTGTTCGTCCTGACGGCGCGCGGGTCGGCCCTGGTCTCCTCCCAGGGGAACGGCGGCGCCGATCGTGCGGCGTCGGTCTACCTGCGCAAGGCCGTCGTGGCCACGGCCCTCCTCGTCGCGGTCGCCCTGCCGCTCGTGCTGGTGCTCGTCCTGTTCCCGAAATTCGTCATGCAGGTGATGAAGGCCCTGCACGGCCGGCGCCACGGCGGCGCCGCGGCGCGGCTGACGGAGATCGTCGAGAAGCTGATCGCCGGCTTGGGGATCATCAAGCGCAAGAAGCAACTCATGGAGACCATCGCCCTGTCGTTCCTGATGTGGCTGGTCATCGACGCGTCGGTGCTCATGGGCGTGCGCGCATTCGATCTGCGGCTGCGGTTCACCGACATGTTCCTGCTCATCGTGCCGCTCGGCCTGGGGATCGTCATGCCGACGCCGGGAGGAGTCGGCCCGTACGAGTTCTTCTGCAAGATTTCCCTCAGCGGGTTCTGGGGCGTCCCCGAGGCGAGCGCCGGGGCGGCGGCGGTCACGCTGCACGCCATCACGCTCTTGCCGACCATTGCGCTGGGACTCATCTTCATGTGGCACGGCGGGGTGCGCCCCGCGGAAGTCCGGAAGATGGCCGGCATCTCGGGCTGAACGGACGCTGAAAGGAGGTACGCGGCGCCATGAAATGTCCCTTCTGCGCGCACATCGAGGACAAGGTGGTCGACTCGCGCGAGGGGAAGGACGGCCTGGTGATCCGTCGTCGACGGGAGTGCCTGTCGTGCGGCCGCCGCTTCACCTCCTACGAGCGCATCGACGTGATCCCGTTCATGGTGGTCAAGAAGGACGGCACGCGCGAGCCGTACGATCGCAACAAGGTCCTCGGGGGGCTGCGCAAGGCCTGCGAAAAACGCCCGGTCTCGCCGGCCGCGCTGGAAAGGGTCGCCGACGAGATCGAGCAGATG
>JBGPED010000019.1:0-23145 GCA_041482595.1 Acidobacteriota bacterium | reverse complement strand
GAGGATCATCGAGATCCCCCGGTCGCCGATGGCGTGGACGCAGAGCTGCAGGCCGGCGGCGTCGGCCTTCGTCATGCGCTCGCGCATCGCCTCGAGCGGCTGCATCTCGTCCGACAGGAGACCGCTCCTGTCCGGCGCGTCGGTGTACGGCTCGAAGAAGCAGGCCGTCGTCGATCCGAGCGAGCCGTCGGCGTAACCCTTGAGCGCGCCGAGCCGCAGCCAGGGCGATCCGAAGGCGCGGCGCAGGCCGATCTTCGCCTGGTCCTGCCAGCTCGTCAGCGTCGGGGCGGCGTAGATCCGCGCCGTCAGCTCGCCGCGCTCGAAGAGCTCGGCGTAGACCGCAATGTCTTCGTACTCGGGATTCATGTCCTGCACGGACGTGACGCCGAGCGAGGCCGCGTGCGAGAGCGCCCGGCGCGCCGCCCGCAGCCGCTGCTCGCGCGAGAAGGGCGGGATGGCCTTCGCGACGAGCGACAGTGCGGCGTCCTTGAACAGGCCGGTCGGCTCGCCCCGGGCGTCGCGGACGATCTCGCCGCCCGGCGGATCGGGCGTTTTCGCCGTCACGCCGGCGAGCCTTATGGCGACAGAGTTCGCCAGCGCCATGTGCCCGTCGTAGCGGCTGAGGAAGACGGGTGTCGTCGGGGTCACCCGGTCGATGAGGGCGCGGTCCGGCAGTTTCGCCGGCGTCCAGCCCTGCTCGTCCCAGTTGCCCCCGAGGACCCATTCGCCCTTCGGAGTGCGCGCCGCCCGCTCGGCGATCCGCTTCACGAACTCTTCGGGGCTCGGGGCGTTCTTGAGGTCGACGTTGTCGAGGTCCATGCCGCCGCTGATGAAGTGCACGTGCGCGTCGTTGAACCCCGGGACGACCCGCCGTCCTCCCGCGTCGATGACCCGGGTGGCGGGGCCACGCCACGCGGAGACGTCGTCGCGCGGGCCCGCGGCCACGATGCGGTCGCCCAGGATGGCGACCGCCTCCACCTCGGGATGCGCCGGATCGCCGGTGAAGACTTTCGCGTTGGTGACGATCAGATCGGCCGCCGGCCGGGCCTGGAGAAGATGGGTGGCCGGCAGAGTGAGGCCGGCAAGGAGGAGAAGAAGTGGAAGCCGGGCCCGCATTCAGGCCGCCCGGCCCGGATCTCCTCCGGGGCCGCGACCACCCGACGATCCGGCTCCGCCGCCTTGTCCGCCGCGACGGCGCCGTCGGCGCCGCCTGCGTCCGGGGCCGGGCTCGCCGCCCGGCGCGTCGTGGCGCTGGCCGCCGGCCGCGGGTGGGTGCGCCGCGCGGCCGGCGGGCGGCGAAGCGCCGCCTCCGTCCGCGAAGGCCTTCGGTGAGGCGCCGGCGTCCGCGTCGCCCGCCGCGGCCGACTCGTCGAGGACGCCGCGCGCCGCCTCCTCCTCGAAATGGGTCTTCAGGAGGTAGCCGACGATCGCCAGCCGATCGGCGTCGTCCAGGATCCCCCGCGCCATCACCTCGTACTCGGCGCGCTCTTCGGGGGTGAGCCGCGCCGCCAGCTCCTTGAGCGTCTCCACGATCCGCCTCACTTTCCGGCGCGCCACTTCCTCGTCGGAGGGCACGTCGATTTCGTAGGCCTTCAGATGGTTGGCCCGCACCAGCCGGTTGAAATTCATGAGATCGAAGGCCGAGACGAGCGAGATCACGCGGCCGGTCTTGCCGATGCGGCCGGTGCGCCCCGCCCGGTGGATGTACTGGTCCGACGAGTCGGGGGTCGAGTAGATGAAGACGTGCGACAGGTCCTCGATGTCGATGCCGCGCGCCGCGACGTCGGTGGCGACGAGGTGCTTGAGCGCCTTGCTCTTGAAGCGCCGCATGACCTGCTCGCGCTTCTTCTGCGGCAGGTCGGAGGAGATCATGGCGACGGGAAGACCGCGCAGAGCCAGGTACGAGTGCACGAGGCGCGTCTCGGCCTTCGTGTTGCAGAAGATCATCGCGGAGGCGGGCGTCTCGTACTCGATCAGGCGGTACAGCGCGGCCGCCTTGTCCATGCGCGACAGGATGCAGAACAGGTGCTGCACGCCGGTGACGTAGAGCGCGTCCTGCGACAGCATCAGCCGATCCGGCTCGCGCTGGTACTTGATGGCGATCGCCTCGATCGACGACGGGATGGTGGCCGAGAACATCAGGGTCTGCCGATCCTTCGGCACCTGGTTGAGGATCTGCTTGACCTCCTTCTCGAAGCCCATGTCGAGCATCCGGTCGGCCTCATCCAGGACCAGGAAGCGCACGGCGTCGAGACGGAGCGTTCCCTGGCCCAGGTGATCGAGAATGCGCCCGGGCGTCCCGACGACCACGTGCGCCCCCTGCTTGAGCCCGTCGATCTGCCGCGACATCGAGTCGCCGCCGTAGATCGCCAGGACCCTCACGCCCGAGTCATGGCCGAGGCGGCCGAGCTCGTCCGCCACCTGCACGCTCAGCTCGCGGGTCGGGCAGAGAACGAGCGCCTGCACGCGGGGGAACGAAGCGTCGACCTTCTCGATGATCGGGATGCCGAAGGCGGTCGTCTTGCCGGTGCCGGTGCGCGACTCGACGATCAGATCGCGGCCGGACCGGGCGATCGGGATGGCGCGGGCCTGCACCTCGGTCGCCTGGCCATACCCCATCGCCTCGAGAGCCTTCAGGATCGGGGCGGGGAGATCGAGCGACGAGAACGGGACCGGGACGGCCGGAAAGGTCGATCGCTCCTGGCCCTCGAGGCGCACCGGCGGCGCTGGCGGCGGCTCGCGCGGCGAGCCGCGCGGCCGGATCGCGACCACCCGCATCTGGCGGAGTTTCCCGGACTTCTTCGAAGGTTGGTCCATCAGATGCCCAGCACCCCTCCGATGATCTGCCCGGTCGTCATCATGCAGACTCCCCGGGACGCCCAGTCCGCGACCAGACGCTCCCCCTCGTCGGGCCTTATGGCGCGCGTCGCGTCCTGCACCAGGGCGACGCGGTAGCGCTTGCGGTCGAGGAGCCCCTCGATGGCGTACCGGTCGCACACGTCCAGGGCGACACCGTACACCACGATGCGGTCGGGGCGCACCGCCTCGAGGACGGTGTCCACGTTCGGGTTGCTGAAGACGTCGAAGCGCTGCTTGCGGAAGATGACTTCTCCCCCCCGGTCGAGGTGCTGCTTCACGCGCTGCTTCAGCGCCACCTTGTCCTCCGGGCGGCTGTCGATGAAGAGAGGATCCTTCGGGCGCGTTGCCTCGACCTTCTCCTGACCCGGCGTGCCGGCGAGACAGTGCGGCGGGAAGGTCTCGCGGAAGTCGGGCTGGTCCGAGATCTCGCTGTCGTTCGCGGCATGATAATCGACCGAGCCGAGGAGCGGGAGCCGTTTTTCCCGTGCGAAGCCGGTCAGCGCCACGAGATTCGGCAGGATCGTCTCGGCCCCTTTGATGTAGAGGTTCCCGTCCGGCATGATGAAATCATGCTGCGTGTCGACGTCCCAGAAGACCGTTCGCGTCATGGCAGGGTCGGATTCTATTCTGGACGGGGGTCCCGGTCAAAACGAGGACGCCCGCCGTCCATCCCCGGATGCCCGGGAGGGTGAGACAGACGGCGGGCGATGGGGTATCGACGAAGAAGGATGGCCGGCTCTCCGTCAAGAGTCGCGCCGCTTGCTGGAGGCGGCGAGACGGACCCCACTTCTCGATCTCCGAGGGGCGATCGCAGTGCAACGAGCGTGCCTCCGGGCGGATCCGTGCCCGCGCGCAAGGGTCAGGTGCAGGCATGTCAACGAGATGCGCGCGTGCTGGAGGGGCGATCGGTAGGACAGCGCAGGAGTCTCATGCTGCGGATGAGACGGATCCGAGCAGAGGCGGACACGCTCGGTGCCTCAGAGTGGGCACCAATTCAGGGGTCCGCGGAGAGTCTCACGCCGTAAGCGTCATGGCAGGTGTTGAGACGACGGTCCATCTGCAGGTCGTTCACTCAGTCCCCGGAGATTGCGAACCGCCTGATCGAACCCGGGGTCGATGCGGAGCGCCGCTTCGAAGTCTCGCCGGGCTTTCCTTCCCTTCCGCATCTTCATGTAGGCCAGCCCCCGATTGTTGAGCGCCCAGACGTCGGTCGGGTACAGCCACAGTGACTTGGAGAATAGTCCGACCGCTCGTCGGTACATGCCCAGTCGGAGCAGATCATTGCCCCAGTTGTAGAGGGCCGCCGGCAGCCGCGGGTCGAGGTAGAGCGCCGACCCATACTCTCTGGCGGCTGCCTCGTAGTCCTTCCTCTCCGAGTAGATGACCCCGAGGTTGTTGTGGACCTGCGCGAGGAATTCATCGGTCGTCAGGTTGCGCATGAAGACGCCGCGCCGGATCGACTCCTCGGGGATATTCTGCTCCCGAATGTATTGCTCGTCCGAGACGTTGGCGCCTCCCTGCAGTGTCTCGATGTTGATCCGCGTGCTGCCGTCGTCGTAGCGCAGAAAGACGTGGGAGGGGGTCGCCGCGGCGAAGATCGGCAGATCGAGTTGCTCGGCGAGAAGCAAGTACAGCGCGGCAATCCCGACGCAGTAACCCTGCTTGCGCTCGAAAACCCGCGAAGGAAGCAGGTTATCAGGATTCTTCAGGTCTTGAGATGCCCGGATGCTCAGTTCGTCGAAGACAAGGTGATTCAAGGCCTGCAAGGCTTCCGTTCCCACCAACGGGGATTCGTGGACTGGAAGATTGCCGACAATTCGCTCGATCTTCGGGCGAAGAACATTGCGATCCTGTGCGTCGTTGGACCTTGGATCGAACTCGATCTCAATGTCCGAGAGGCGATCGAGCAGCGACCCGTCAGAGGGAGAACGAGCAACCGCGACCGAGCCGATCGTCGCAGCCAGGGACATCGCAAGCCCGAGCTTGACTAAGATTCTCTGGGGCCGCTCGCTCACGGATCTCATGTCGTCATGGTGAAGTGTCATCGCCGCGGATGCTGATACCGCAAGCATTGCAGCAGATTAGCAGCGCCGGGCAACAAGAATTCTGATCAAATTCATGTTGACAAGATTACACGAACAAGGTATCTGGAATTCCAATCTCGCGCCGACCTTCGTCCGGCACAAGATTCCGCGGTGCTGGCCGCGGACGTGGATGCCCCTCGTCAAGCCTGCCGGGGCAGGTCACAGGTAGCCCTGTGCGCGTCAGAAGCAATTTTTCTGAAACACGCGGACGATCTTCGCCCGCCCGCTTTTCTCGGCATTCGAAGGAGTCCCCATGAGAATCCGCTGCGCCATCCGGTCGTCCTTCGTCGTGCTCTGCGCCTCGATTCTAGCAGTCGCAAGTTCGTTCGCGCAGAACGAGAACGAGACCGTCGGGTTCCAGAGCAACCATGCCTTTGAGAGCAGTCACTTCGGCGAGAGCATAGACACGCTGAACGGCGGGCTGAATTTCACAATACCGATCGGCCCGCAGTACCAGGTCAGCCGCAATCTGAGCTACCAGGTGCAGCTCGCCTACGGCTCGAAGATATGGGATCACACGCAGCCTTCGAATTTCGTCGGCAAAGTCTTTCATCGCAGCGGGATGGGGCTCGGTTTTATCCTCAATTTCGGCAGGATCTACAAGGACGTCGAGACGATTGCGATGGGCCCGCAAAAGGTTACCTGCTCGTGGAACTACGTGTCTCCCGACGGTAACGAGCATCTCCTTCCTGCCGCCGAAGCGGATGATCCGTGCGGGACGCTGCCGGTCAACGGTTATACGGTGGACGGCACGTTCCTCCAGGTGGACGGTCTTTCGTGCGGAGCATCGCCCAGCTGTGTCAGCGGGTGGAACGGAATACCATCCCCGACGAACCCCGCTCCCGTTCTCAGGATGTACACGCCCGACAACAAGCTGGTGTACGAGTTCGGCCACATGATCCAGGTGTTCTCGGTGTTCGACGGCCAGCCACTGAACAGGACGGTCAATACCTACAACGACCCGGCCGGGGCCGATACCCGCTACAACCGCGATTTCGGCGGCTGGTACGTCACGAAGATCTACGATCGCACGACCTCCGATGTCAGCCATCCCTACGGGCGCGTCTACGTCACGATCGACTACGAACTCCAGGGGAGTCCAGAGACTTCCAGCGCCACGATCCCCACCAGCCACGTCATCGACAAGATCACCGACAGTCTCGGCCGCGTGATTGACTTCACCAGCGCGTGCGCCTCGCCCGGTGCAGGCTGCTACCAGATCCCGGTCACGAACAACGACGCGACGCGTGCGTCGATCAAAATCATGTCCATCAGCGTTCCGACCTTCAAAAACACCACCACGATCGAGAATCCGACGATCACCAAGGCCACCTACAACTTCACCTACGCCTGGAGGGCGATCAACCACGTCGACGCCGAGCAGGCGTGCCCTCCTAACAGTGGCGGGAATCCTCTGAACTGTCCGCAGACCTCCGCCAACGTGCTCACGGACATCGCCTACCCCCCGTTCGACAATCACGTCGGCTCGCAGCCTTCATATCATCTGCTGTTCGATTACGGCCCTTACGATCCCCTGCGCAATGGCGAGATCTACTCCCGCACCCTCCCCACCGGCGCACAAATCGCCTACACTTACGGCGTCTACTTGTATGCAAGCGGAGACACGCGGCAGCTCGAGCGCAAGACTCTGTATCTCAACCCGGGCGGGCCGATCACGGGTGAATGGAGCTACGTCCGTGAAGGGGTCGTGTCCGGCACGGCTTACACCAACCCGAAATACGTCACGACCAAGGACCCCCTCGGGAATGAAACGGTCTACTACTACCACGCTTCATTCCCCTACCAGGGGACGGATCCTCTGCCACTCGCGACCAATTTCGAGGACGGCTACTCGCCCGAGTGGAACGACGGCGCCAACTACAAGATCGAATACTACGAGGGGAACGGTCCGACCAGGAAGCTCATCAAGTCGGAGACTCGCGAGTACGACGCGGATCACTCGACCGTGTATCCGAACCGCACCAAATCGAACGTCCGCGTCACCCGGATCGTCACCACGTACGCCGATGATGGCGGCAAACAGTCCGCCGTCGAATACCGCGACTGGAACGCGAAGGGCCTCTGGCGCGAGACGATCGAGAGCGGTGACGACATCGACGGCGTCAGGAAGACCCGCACGGCCTACAGGCAGGATAACGGCGCCGATGGCGTATACGATTTTCGTGAGGTGACGAACGGGGCGAAGATTCTGAGCCACGTGGACAACGAGTACTGGGTGGGGACGTCCAACGTGAAGACCGAGATCGCCCGCGCGATCACTCCGTCGACGCCCAGCACTCTGTCGCTGGCAGCAGCGGCCGGGGACGTCGTGACCCGCTATCAATATGACATCGACAACAATGTCACACAGAAAGAGATGGGGAACCAGGGTCTGACCCTGGACGGCTCGGGCAACTGGACCAACCCACAGTTCAGGATCACCTACGGCTACCAGCCCGGCGCGTTTCTTGTCACCAAGCGTTTCTACGATTTTTTGACGAGCGCTTCCTTCGGGTGGCTGGCGATCGACAGAACGCGCGACGGAAACACCGGGTTGATCTATCAGGCCAGGGACACGGCCGGGGTGCAGACGAAGTACGATTACGACCAGCTGGGAAGAATCAAAGACATCACCCCGTCCGATACAAACGAGTTCGCGACCCAGGTCGAATACCGGAGCGTCACTGCGACCTCCGTGCGCCAGGGGCCGGGGACCACGTACGACTGCGATCAGCGGGACACCCCCGGCTCGACCCAGGATTTCAGCCTGACCTGCTCCAACTACGACACTCTCGGCCGGCTCTTCCTGACCCAGAAGCGTCCTTATGACCCGACGCTCTGCCCCCCGTATCAGAGGATCACCTACGACGTCCTGGGTCACGTCACCTTCCAGTCGGAGTGGCTCTGGGAAGCCGTGAACGTAGGGGGCTACTGCATCCCGGCGACCGTCGAGGGCGGCACGACCTATGACTTCGGCGACCCCGCGACTTTTGGGCAGACCGGCTTCCGCACATCGGATCCGTTCGGCCGCGCGCGCACCGTGAAGACGGCCGACGGGAAGATCACGCAGACCACCTACTTCGGCCAGAGCTCGCTCGTCACGGTGAAGGGGATCGCGAACCTCGTGGGCGGCGTGCTCGGCACGTTCGACGCGCAGACCCTGTACGACCGTGACGTCTGGGGACGACTCGTCCAGGTGGTGCCTCCGGCCGGCGGCGGCGCCAAGGCGGACTACGACTACGACCTGCAGGACAATTTGATACGCGTCGACTTGACCGATCCCTCGACGCTGGCCGTGCAACCGCGCGTCTTCGAATTCGACCCGCTGAATCGTCTGAGATCGGCGTGGAACCCCGAGAACGGCACCGAGGTCGTCACCGCGTACGATGCGCTTGGAAACTTGACCGGCAAGAAGGACAACTCCGGGAACATGAATGTCCTGACGTACGACAGCGCCGGACGCCTGAAGAAGATTGAGCTGGTTCCGTACCCGAAGCCGGGGTTGCCGGTCCCCGCCACGGTGCAGCTGAAGCTGAACACCTACGACGAAGCACCCGCCACGTACGGCTCATCCCTGGGACGGTTGACCACCGAGAAGAGCTACGACGAACAGGCCAACCTCCTCCACACGCGGTCGATCTACTACAACGGTTTCAGCGGAAGGGTGTCGAAGGAGCAGAACCTGTTACGCGGGTGGAACGCTTCCGCCGACATCTTGGATGCCTCGATCCTGTACAGCTACAACGCCTTCGGCCTGGTGAGCAAGCTGACGTATCCCGAGGGCCCGGCGGGGCTGGGCGGGCTGTTCGCCCTGAAGAACAACTACGTCGACGGGTACCTGATCGAGACCTGGGACGACGCCATCTGCCAGACCCAGCAGCCGAGCGATCCCCCGGGGAAGGCCTGTCCGAGCTGTGTTGCGGGCCAAACCTGCACGCCGCAGGGGAAGGCGACCTACAACGCCGCGGGCGGGTTCCAAGTGGTCACCGCCTACGGCAACGTCTCGACGAACACGATTCCCGACGCCCGGAACCGGCCCTCGAAGGTCACCATCGGCAAGGGCTCCTACAACGCGACGACCGACTCGTATTCCGATCACGGGAATGCCCGGACGTATTTCAGGAGCGGCCTGTTCGCGTACGACGGCGCCGGAAACATTTCGCGGATGGGCAACAATATGTACGGCTACGACGCCGCGTCGCGCCTGGTACAGGTGACGGATATCAACGACACGCTGCGCGAGCAGACCTTCACCTATGACGGATTCGGCAACATGACCGAGAAGGTGCTGCGCGTGAACGGCGTGAACCCGCCGGCGGTGGACGAGATCTACGCCATCGAAGGGGCGGGGACCGCGCCGACGAACCGCTTGACCCAGCACACCGTCATCAAGACCAATCCGAACAGCAACACTCCCTACACCGTCGTGAACGACGAGCGCGGGAGCATCGCGCTCGTCGACGGCAGGATCCTAGAATCGGACGCACAGAACAGGCTGATGTCGGTCCGTCAGCTCGGGACCGCCGATAGCGAGCTGGCGCGGTATGCGTATGACGCAGGCGGGAATCGGGTCCGAAAGAACGACCGCAACCGCGACCTGTGGACGTTCTACGTCCGCGATCTCCAGGGCAGGGAGATGTCCGAGTTCCGCATGACCCAGCGCGGGGCGTACCCCCCCGAGTGGGCGAAGCACTATCTTTACCTGGGCGGCCGCCTGCTGGGAGTGCGCGAGAACCAGGTTCCACCGCCCCCCGCGGGGCTGGCGTATACCGTGGTGATTTCGGGGACCAACGCCAACGTCACGCTGACGTGGAGGGCGAACCCGACCAACGAAGGGGTGCCGGCGTCGAAGTACAACGTCTACCGCTCGGCCAACGTCATTCCTCCGGCCTGGAGCCTGCAAACGCCGACGGGAGTCCCGACCCCGACCTTCGCGCAGACCGTCGCCAAGAATTCTATATGGAAGTACTCCGTCACGGCGGTGTATTCGCAACCGCCGGATCGGGAGAGCTACGGCTCGGACGTCCTGCTGGTTCGGGGGACCGCGGTCGCGCCGGCTCCCGGCGTGGTCGCCAGCATCACGGCCGACCCGGGGGACAGGAAGGTGCTGCTGAAGTGGGTGCCGAACGCCAACGCCGCGGCCCAGGAGGTGATCGGCTACAACATCTACCGGCGGGTCGGGAACGGCAGCAACCTCAAACTGACCGCAACACCCATCGCCCAGACCACGTTCCTCGACCAGGGATACAGCAACGGGCAGCCTCTGGTGAACGGGACCGCCTACATCTATTCGGCGCGACCGATCACATCGTCGAACGTGGAGGCGGGCTCGAACCCCGAGGTCACCGCCACGCCGCGGGCCTACATCCCTCCCGGTCCGCCCATCGCTCTCCGGGCCATACCGCTGTGCACCGACCCGGGCAAGGTGAGCCTCTCCTGGACGCCGGTCACCAGCGGCACGTTCACGTATCGGGTGTACCGGCTGCCGATGTTTGCCGGTAGTGTCGCCTACGTCCCGGCGACGAGCTCGACGGGTCATACCGACACGACCACGGCCCAGAACATGGAATACACCTACTGGGTTGCCGTGATCGATTCGCTCAGCAATCTGTCCGAGGAGTCGCTCCACGTCACGGTGAAGACGCGCGCCCCATCGGTAGTCTCAGCCCCCAAGCGTCCATTCGCCGAATCGCACGACCATGTCGTCAACCTGAGATTACCGATCGACCCGGGCGATCCGGTCGGGGCCACCGTGCGCGTCTACCGGAAGCCGAACATGGATACCGGCTGCGAGAACTACACTCTTCTCGGGCCGGCCTCGGTTACCAGCACCTACGCCGATTTCACCGATGCGTCGGTGGTCAACAACGTGGCCTACGACTACGCGTTCACGTTCTCTAACGGATCGGGTGAGTCCGCGTACTCGCCGTCCGCGCTCGCAACACCGGTCGAAGCACCGTCCGACGTCACGATGTGCAGTCAGAATTTCGGGTCCAACGAGCCTGAAGGCGCGCGTCAGTGCATCGTCGGCGACAGCTACGATCCGTTCAGGCGGATGACGGTGCAATGGGGCATCTCGTCGAGCCAGCCACGCTATCAGCCGTTCAATGCCACGAACGCCGACGGCACTCTGTCCTATCTGATGGGGTTCCGAGTCTATCGACACTCGAGAGCGATCCCGTTGCACACCGATCGAGACGAGTCCGAGGTGGCGCCGCTGGCGCTGGACTACCAGAAGGGCTTCTGCTTCGCGCACCCAGATATTCCCTGCGATTTCGGCTTTTACCAGTGTCCCGCGGGGGACACTTGCTCCGCGCATTCGGGCCAGGGCGGGACGTGCAGCGTGGTGGCCAGCAGCAGCAGGGGATCCACTGACCCGGCTCACACGTGCTCGATGGATTGGGTCTGCGGCGCCGGCCCCTACGGAATATTTGCCCGCTGCGAGAACTACAAGACCGGAATCTGCCGCAACATTCCCGAGGCTTTCTGTAATCGGGATACCCAGTGCCCCACCGGCAAGGTGTGCAGATACAACGTCTGCACCAACAACAACGGGTTCGGGTTACCCGTCGTGGACGTGGCGTGCTTCCTGGACTCCGATTGCGCCACGACGCAGAAATGCGTGATGAGCTCAGCCGAAGAGCCCTCTTTGATATCCGGTGGCGAGGATCCGAACTTGTCGCTGTATTCCGACCGTCAGGTCACGACGTTCATGCAGTGGGCCGGAAGCGCCGGGCCGGCTCCCCAGGATGCGTACGACGGCAGCTGCCTGACGGTGAAAGCCGTCTACCGGGTCTATGCCGAGGGAGTCTGGAAGATCGTCGAGTCGGATTTCGCGGACAATTTCGATCCGAATGGGACGAATAACAGACAGCGTTGTGTAGACACCACCACGGACATGTGTGAGAAAGGAACTGAATCCCGATGCGCCGGCGGCGTTTACAATGGAATGTTCTGTGACGAACCGTCGGATTGTGTGCCCCAGACCGGACCGGGTGGATTGTGCCTGCTCGCCTACGCCATCGACATCGACCAACCATGCGCTCCGACGGATACTCAGCCAACGTCCCCGGGGAACCTGGTTGCCACATCGCCGGTGGCAGGGCAGATCCGGCTCGACTGGGATCCGCCCCGTTCTTGCCAGCCGACCCCTGTGAACACTTGCACGTCAGATGCAAACTGCCCGGCGCAGGGTCATTGCCTGATCACGCCCCCGGCAACCACCGGCTATTGCGACAACTGTTCCAACGACTCGCAATGCCCGTTTGGACAATATTGCAAGATATTCGCGACGGAAGGGGTCTGGGGAGGGTTGTGCAGATTCAAGGAGCCGCAGTTCTGCAGCGGCTCCTGCCCGAGCGGCCAGATGTGCGAATCGCGCGAGAGCGAAGTCGCCGGCTATTACGTCTATGCGGCGGAGAACCCGAGGTTGACCACCGGCAGCTGCGGTGTCCTCACCTGCATCTCAAAGAAGCGGTACCACTACTATCGGACGAACGCGCCCATCGCGATCACCGGAACCGACACGCGGACGTTCAACCTGCAGGGGCTCGCGCCGCTCGCCGGGACCGCGAACACGTTCACCTTCCGGGTCGCCTCGTTCGACCGCGGCGGCCGGATTTCGCCGCTCTCCACGTCCTCGTCGTCGATCTCCGCACAGGCCTCGGCAGGCATACCCGCACCCGGAAGCGTCAAGACCATCATCTGGGGGAAGAGCGCTCCAGGCTCGGCCCCCCGCGGCATCCGTGTCAAGTGGTTCGCAGGAGGGACCTACACGGGTCTCAGCGGCTACCGCGTGTGGCGCGCCACCTCGAGCAGCGGCCCCTGGTGCGCCCTGATAGTGACGTCCAATACCACGACCTGCAAAGTCGCCGGCACCCTGATGACCAGCGACCTGAGCACTCTCGGCACGGGGGGAAGCACCACCTCGTTCATCGACGACACCGCGGCGGAGAACGTGACCTATTATTACGCCGTCACCGCGCTCACATCCGGCGGAGAATCCGCGTTCTCGACGACGACCACGGGCCTGGTCCTTCCCGCCGTGGCACAGCCGCTCTCGTCCCCCGCGTCGTTCACGGCGCAGGCTCCGCGCGGAGCCAGCCTCAACAGCGTTCAACAGTTCGTGGGCATCTATCTGAAATGGTGCCAGAACCCGGCGCTCGAAGGGGTCACCAGCTACAACGTGTACCGCAGCACGACGAACAAGGGCCCCTACACCGCATCGGCCAACCTGCTTGCGAACATCTCGCCGACCTGCCTCGATGCACGGCACAAATGCGAGATCACCGCTTTCGGTGTGAGCCCGACGGCGACCACCACCTGCACCACCGGCCCGAATGGCGACTGCCGGGTCATCGACAAGACCGTCACCCAGAGCTCACTGTCGAACAAGCCGATCTACTACTACGTCGTGACGGCGGTGCGCGTGGTCGGCGGCGTCACTACGGAATCGGCGTTCTCCACGGAAAACCAGGGAAGACCGAATCTTCAGAACGGGACCGCCTGGGAGCTGCTGTACGATCCCGACAACACCGCCGACGTCATCTGTGGCGAGGAGATCTCATCGTTGGGGGAGGAGCAGACCGTCTCTCCAAAGATGATCGCCGGCGAGAATCGGCCCGAGCCCGGTCTGCTGGCTCCTTACCGGACGATAGGTCAGGCAAGCGGCGGGCCGACCATGCCTTCGGCCGCCCCTCGGTTCACGTACCTGCAGCTGAACCATCTCGGCGCGCCGGTAGTTGAGACGAACGCCTCCGGCACCGACATCAGCCGACATCACTACATGCCGTTCGGGGAAGAGCTCCCGGTCGTCTCGCAGAACACCACGAACAAGCGACAGTTCACAGGCCACGAGCGAGACGATGAGACATCCTTCGACTACATGCTCGCGCGGTACTACTCATCAGCTCTGGATAGATTCACCGCGGTGGACCCAAGTCGCATGGGAATCGACCTGAGAGACCCCCAGACTTGGAACAGATATACGTATGCCTTGAACAATCCGATCAATAACGTAGATCTGAATGGTCTCTACCAGCGCAATTTCCATTATGGATGGACTTACATGTTGGCACGTCAGGCTGGGTTTAGCGAGGAGGAGGCCAGGACGATCGCGCAAGCGGACAACGACCGGGATAGCGGAGACACAAATCCATTTGCAAGTGCCGAGAATCGACGCCAATATCATGGATTCGGCGCCAATCGTGGCAGTGCGAGGGACGCCGCGATGAACAGCTCCGACCTGGTAACTCTTGGCCAAACCCTCCATAACTTCCAGGACACCTTTTCGCACGAGGGGTATGGGGCTACGTTTGGTCACCTATTTGCAGGTCATGCACCAGATATCCTGAGCAACGACGTCAACAAAGCAGTGGAAGCCGCTCGACAGACATTCGAGATCCTGAACAAGAAAGCCAAAGAGAGGGGGCTGCAGGGATTCGGTGAGCCGGACATGGGTCTGTTGCGAAGCATGGCGGTCTACGACGCTGACGTCGTAAGTTACAATCCAGCGACGAAAGACCTGACGCTCTCGGTCTCGCCTGGCGCGGTTAAAGGCCTCGTAAAATCCCTCAAAGCACAAGGTTACACAGTCGTCGTTGATGGAGAGGTGCAATGACGTTCATCTCCCGAGTCCCCCTCCTGGCGCTGTTGCTTCTTGTCAGCGCAGCGCCAACGCCAACTCTTGGCGGCGAAGAGCTGGAATCCGTTTCTAGATTAGTTGAGCGGGTCAACGCGTACTTCAATACTTTCCAAACACGTCAATACGGCGACGCCTACGAGATGCTTGCATCGGAGTGGCGTAAAGGTAAAGATGATCGCAAGGAATGGATCCGCAACACAAAGAAGATGGGCAAATCCATCAACATTCTTGGTTGGAAGATCGGGAGGATCGGCTTATCTGGGAACATCGCTAAAGTCAGGGTGGAGATGACATCGAAGTCAGGCTCGGACCAGAGCACTGAGCAGGAAGATCATTATTGGAAGTGGGAGAATCGGGACTGGTACTACATTCCGGTAAAAGACCACAGATGGAGCGACGAGGACTTCAAAGAAGTTCCAATTCCTTCGGACGCGAACAAGAAGCCGACGGTGAATATACAAGTCGAGCAGCCGCGAAAGTAAGATCGGTCGAGCGTCTCAACTTCGAGCGCATGGTCGGATGTCGATCTCCCCGATGGAATCCCGCAGGGGCCATACGACGGAGTCTGATCGTTGCGGCAGCGTACTTTACCTGCGTGCTTCTGCTCTATGTAAGCGGTCACAAATCGGCGTTCTTCCCCTTCGCGCTCGCCTCGGCTACGAATAGGCGTGCGCCGGAGTTTCCGGCGCGTGGCCGATGGCGAGGAGGACAGGATGCCCAAGAGCCGCACCGTTCGTGTGCGACGTACCGAGAAGCAGTGGAGCGAGATTCTCCGGCGATTCGAGTCGAGCGGCGAGGGCTCGCGGCAGTTCTGTCGACGCGAAGGCCTGGCCCTCAGCAGCCTGGAGCGCTGGCGACAGCGGTTGGGGACTGTCCACCCTCCCGAAATTCGTCCTTCAAATAAGCGATAAATCGGTGGAGTAATTGGCTGCTTCCCGCGGGGAGTGCCTGTTCAGGCCGCGGCAGCAGCCTGAAGCCCCTCCGCGCCTGCAGTCAGTGGGACGCTCACCTACAGCACCACGGGGTAGATCTTCCTATGCACGTGCGCGCGATCGAGAGCCTTGCCGCTGCCGAAATCCCAATGGACGAGCGCGACGAACTGCTCCTCCACGAAGCAGCGCTCCATGATCGCCGACAGGTCGTCGAGCGACGGGACCGGCAGGCGGCGCGTCAGGCCCGCGAGGGCGTTCTGCCCCGGCAGGATTGACACGAGCGCCGGGCGCTCGTCGAACAGGGTCGCCTCGAACTCCGGCAGGTCGCGGCGGGTGTAGGAGGTCATGCCGGCCAGCGACAGCGCGGCGCGGCCCTCCCGGCCCGCGGTCCGCGGCTGCAGGCGGAAGCCGGTGTGGAGCGCGAAATCGTCGAGCGGATCGGGGCGCGGATCGGCGGGGCGCGCGGCCGCGACGATCGTGAGCCGGAGCGGCTTGCCGTCTCTCTCCACCGTGATCGTGGTCTTCTCCCCGGTCGTCAGGTCGAGGACCGCGTCGAGCGCCTCGAAGACGTCGCCCGTGGCGACGGGGCCTACGGCCACGACGCGGTCGCCCACCATGACGCCGGCTTCGGCGGCGGGGCTGTCGGGGAAGACGCGCCGCACGCGTGCGCCGGCGCTCCTGTCCCAGGCATTTCCTTCGCTCACGGCCAGGAGCGGGTCGTCCAGGAGCAGTCCGAGCCAGGGCCACTCGGCATTTGACCCCGCGAGCATCCGCTTCATGGCGCGCCGGGCGTGGCGGGCCGGGATGAACAGGCCGGCGGCGTGCCTGTCGGCCTGCTGCGGCGCCTCCTCGGTGTAGGTGACCAGCAGGCTCGGGACGCCGACGAGGTGTCCCGCCGCGTCGAGGATGGCGCCGCCGGAATTCCCCGGGCCGATCGGCGCCTCGATCTCCGACCAGAACTCGAGCGGCCGGGCGCCGACGCGGAGCCGGCGGTGCGTCCCCATCCGGGCCCAGGCGATCTGCGGGCCGCGATCGCCGAGGTTGCCGAGGACGTACAGCCGCGTGCCGGGCGCCGGGAGGCCGTCCTCGGCGAACGGTACGGATCGGAAGCGGCCGCCGGAGGCCCGCAGAAGCGCCAGGTCGGACGCCTCGTCCAGCGAGACCACGCTCGCGCTCAGGTCGCGGCCGTCGGCCGTCGCGATGTCCACGCGCGTGGCGCCGGCGACGACGTGCGCGTTCGTCAGGATGAGACCGTCCTCCGAGACGACCACTCCGGATCCGGCGCCGAGCCCTTCGACCGGCTCGCGCAGGAAGCGGCCGCCGCGGAACACCGGCACCTTCACGACCTCGTGAACGCGGACGCTCACGACGGCGCCGAACACCGCCGTCACCGGCGCGGGGATCGACTCGACCCCCGGTGCGGAGGGTGCGACGCTGATCGATGACGCGGCGAGAAGAGCGACGGAAGCGGACGCCAGGATGCGCATGCCGGTCGGGAATATAATTCCCGCTCCACCTCGATGCCCGTCCGATGGGAGACTTGATGCGCTTTCTCGGCCTGCCGGTTCTCGTGGCGCTGGCGCTTGGTCCCGGTGTCGGCGATTCGACTCCGGAGCGTCAGAGTTCCGCCGCGGCGGGCGCCATCGAGCTGGAAAGGCTTGGTGAATTTCTGAACTGGGCCCATCCCGCGGGTGACGGCTGCGAGTCACCCGGAGACGTCGCGATCGTCCAGACCTGGGACGGCGGCCTGCGCGCCAGTTACCGGATCGTCTGCGGCTCGTCGAGCCGCGCGCTCGAGGGGGTCTTCCAGGTGCGCGAGCAGGTGCGCGACAAGGAGGGGGTCTGGCAGGTCGCGGCCGGCTTCGAGGCCGACGCTCCGCGCATCGAAGCAGCGCTCGGGCCGCCGCGCGCCACAGCACCCCCGGCCGGGCTCGCGCCGCCGCCGCCGAACACCGGCGCCCTGTCGCCGGACTCGCCGCTGCGCTTCGTCGCCCCGCCGGAGGCGAAGATCGAGACCACGCCCGACTACCCCGAAGAGGCGGGCAGGGCGCGGCTCATCGGCGAGGCGCACGTCGAGTTGCTCGTGCAGATTTCCCCCGAGGGAGCGCCGCTGCGCGCGCGACCGTTGCGCGGACCCGATCCCGATCTCGGGATGCGCCGCGCCGCGATCGACGCGGTCCTGCGCTGGCGGTTCGAGCTGGCTCGGCTGGGAGGCGAGCCGGTGACCTATTACAGGCGGGTGGATCTCACCTTCGGCGGGCTCCCCCCGGAATCGCGCGACTGGGTGCACCGCGCCCTGTTCCACGTCGAGGCGATCGTCTCGGACGACGAGCTGGTGGTGCAGGAGGCGCTGCGCCGGGTGAAGGCGGGGGAGCCGTTCGGCACGGTGGCTGCGCAGGCGATCGGGATCGGCCCGGAGCGCGGCGGCGACTGGGGGTTCGTGTCGGCGGCGGCCTTCCCCGCCGCGGTGCGCAAGGCGCTGCACGAGGCGCGCATCGATGGCCTGGCCGGGCCGGTGGCGGCCGAGGGGCTTTACTACCTCTTCCTGAAGCGCGGCGAGGTGTACTACGCCTTCGATCCACGGCCGGGAGGCGGAATGTCGTACGAGATCCTGCACCGGAGGAATGCCCCGGAGGGCGAGGCTCTCAAGCAGGCGGTGGAGGGCGACATCGCGGATTACCTGGCCGAGAGCCGGCGTCAGGCCTACCTGAACGAGGCGGCGCGCACAATGGGCATCAAGCAGGTGCAGACGGAGATCGGGCAGCTCGAGATCCGCACCGACGTCCTGGACGAGGACGAGACCAGGATCCTGGGCCAGGTCGTCGAGGCGACCGTCCGCGCCCACGAAGACTTCTGGGGGCCGCTCGTGCCGCTGCGGCCGTTCAGCCAGAAGGTGCAGGTGTACGCCTGGGCGCGCAAGGCCGATCACGATCGGCTGCACCGCCTGTGGCTGGCGGCCGGCGGGAAGGGGGCGTCCGGCGAGGCGATACCGGCGGCAACGCCCCCCTCCTTGGGCCCCGGTCCCGAGGTGTGGAGCTTCACGGGCGAGTACATCCCGGCGTCGCGCATCCTGTCGGTGCCGTGCGAGAGGATGTCGGGACACCTGCCGGTGCCGATCGTCATCCACGAAGCGATCCACATGCTCGACTACGAGAGGGCCTACGGGGCGGGGGTCCAGCCGTCGAAGTGGTTCGAGGAAGGGCTCGCAACCTACTTCGGGTTCTCGCAGATAGGCTCGCGGCTGAACATCGAGCCGGGGGACATCCGCCGGTCCGGCACGATCGTCGCCGGGACGGTCCGGGTCCAGTTCGATCCGCGCACCCCCCTGCGGGAGTATATAAAGAGGATAGGGGGCGGAGAGCCGGTCTCCCTGCGCACCCTGCTCACCTCCAAGGCGGGCGATTCGCTGTGGAGCGGCGACCGGGCGGTCCTGGCCTACGGCGCCTCGTGGACCCTCGTCCACTTCCTGATCCACGGCGCGAAGGGGGCGCACCGGGCCGCGTTCGGGGAATACGCCCGCGCGGAGGCGCAGGGAAAGGGGGGCTGCGACACGTTCGTCCGCCTGTTCGGCCCGGATCTGGTCCCGCTCGAGGAGGCCTGGCACAAGTACGAGGAAGATCTCTGAACCAGGGGGGCTTCGCGATGAACGATGACCTCGAGGACGCACCCTCGGAGGGATACACTTGGGGATTCGCCCGGCAGGAGCGCGAGCTGCCCGGGAAGGAGTACGGCGCCCACATCCATCTCCTCGACGAGGTCGAGGAGGACGAGCTGGAGGGGCTCGACCTGTCGCGCGCCGACGATTACATCCTCTGGGCGGCCGCGCAGGCGTTCGAGGAGATCGATCGCGACCAGGATGCCGTAGCACTCCTGAAACGGATCGCCGACTCGACGTCGCCCCACCCCGCGCTCTACTACCCCGACATTCTCATGCGCCTGGCGGAGCACCTGAAGGACCGCGGCGACTACGACGAGGCGCTCGCGGTGCTGGACAAGGCGGAGGGGCTCGAGCCCGACCTGCACGGTCCCTGTGACGAGCGCCGGGCGGAGATCCTGGTCCTGCGCGGTCGGACCGGCGAGGGTCTGGCGCTGTTCCGGGAGACGGCGCGCGCCGCTCCCGGCGACCCGTGGGTGCCGCTGCGCGCCGCCTGGGCGCTTCTGGCCTCCGGTCGCCATGCCGAGATCCCGTCCTGGATCGAGGAGAGCGAGCGCGCCCTCAAGGACGTGAAGGACGAAGAGGAGGCCCGGTCGGCGGCCGGCGAGATCGACCGTCTGCGGCAGGAAGCGGAGGGCCGGCAGGCGCGCCGCGAGCGCCTGGAGGCGTCGGGGGCGGGCCCGGTCGCGGGCCTCGAGGGGCTGAAGGACGAGATCCTGGCGGATCTGGATGCCGAGGAATCGCGTCTGACCGGGAATCCGCCGCGCACCGACGACGCCCGCGCCCGTGCGACCGAGCGGCTGGCCGCGCTGCACGCCCGCGCCTCGAAGGGGTGGGACGATGCGGTGGAGGCGCGGGACGAGACCCTCATCGCCGAGTTCGACGAGCTGCAATGGGACGTCGTCGGCCTCGCCGGCCGCTTCGGGATCACCCTGCCGGCGGCCGGGTAGGACCGGGCGTCACTCCGATTACTGGTTCCGCTCCAGCTCCGAGTCGATGATCTCCGCGAAGGAGTTGACGTCGCGGGCGCCCACCATCGGGATGCCGTTGATGAAGAAGGTCGGGGTGCCGGTCACGCCGTACTTCTGCCCGTCCTCGAAATCCTTCTGCACCTCGCCCTGGAACTTGCCGCTCTCCAGGCAGGTCTTGAACTTGTCCTTGTCGATGCCGGCGATAGCACCGGCGGCCCCGACCAGGTCGGGCTGGGTGAGCTTCGACTGGTTGGCGAACATCGCGTCGTGCATCTCCCAGAACTTCCCCTGGTCCTTGGCGCACTCGGAGGCCTGGGCGGCGATGCTGGCGTTCTGGTGGAACTGCAGCGGGTAATCGCGGTAGACGAGGCGCACCTTGTCCCCGTACTTCTTCAGGACCTCCTGCACGGTCACCTCGGCGCGGCTGCAGTACGGGCACTGGTAATCCGAGAACTCCACGATGGTGACGGGTGCCTTGGCCGGCCCTTTCGCGGGGTCGTCATCCACGGCGACGTCGAGCCGGGGCGGCTCGAGCAGGGTCTTGACCCCGTACTTCTTGCGCAGCCCCTTCATGTAGTCACGCTGCGCGTCCGCGAGCTTCTGGTTCTTGAGCATGGCGGCGATCTGGGGCGAGATCTGCTCTTTCGTCTGGGTCCCGAACTGCGGCTTGTGCTGTTCGTAGAAGCTGTCGACCTCGGCCTGCGGCGGGTCGGTCACCTTGTCGGTGACATCCGTCTTGAGCAGGTCTTCCTTTTTCACTTTCTTGGCGGCCGCTTCCTTGATCAGGACTTCGTTGTTCACCATGGCTTCGAGAGCCTGCCGGCGGGCATCGTACTCCTCCTGGCGCACCTTGGTGAGGGCGCCGGCCGCCTGGACGTCGAGCTCCTGCAGCGTGATGGTCTTGTCGCCGATCACGGCCACAGGCGAGGTCGGAGCCAGCGTGGCGGCGGCGGTCGCGGTCGTCTTCTTCGCGTCCTTGCCGCTCTCCTTGCTGGGATCGCCCGTGGCTGCGGTGCACGCGAAGGCCGCGCTGGCGCACACGACGGCGGCGAGTGAAATGATCCGTTTGCTGCGGGGTTGCATGACGCCTCCTTTACAAGTTGTCGGTGTCCGTGGAATCGGCGGAGATTCTACTCCCGCAGCGCCCGCGGGTAAAGGGCCGGCCCCGGGGGGCAAATTCTATCCGAAACCCCGGGAACGGGGTAGAATGTTCCCCATCCAGAGCCATCGTCCAGGGAGGAGTGCGCGTCGATGAAGTACCGCCAGCCCGGCTACCGGGACCAGGACTACAAGGAAGAAAGGGAAAAGAGGCACCAGGAAGACAAGGGTCCGCGCGGCCCGCGCGAGCCGCGCGGCATGGCGCGCGAGGCGCGCCTGGTCACGCGCTGCTACCAGTGCGGCCACCAGGAGCCGGCCCTCATCAGCGTTCCGACGGAGGCGCTCTGCCCGAAATGCCGCACTGCCCAGCATTGCTGCCGCAACTGCGTGCACTTCGATCCGGGCGCCCGCTTCGAGTGCCGTCAGCCGATCCCGAAGCGCGTTCCCTCCAAGACCGCCGCCAACACCTGCGAGTCCTTCAAGCCCGAGACCGTCCTCGACGCCACCGGCCGCCGCATCGTCAGCCCCGGTCCCACAGCACCCCCCGGCGAGAAAGTCAGCCCTGGGCGCGCCGCGTTCGAGGCGCTGTTCAAGAAGAAGTGATCCGACGCCTCGGGTCTGACCCGAGCGGCGCGCTGTGAGACCCCCGCACGACACGCGGGTCTCGCGCCGCGCCGACGGCACCAGGGCGATCCCGCTACCTCTGCACTCGACGTAACCTCCACCCGGGCGCGGGGCTCTCTCGCCGACGGCTCCCGACGCTCTCCACGCCTCGCACGGAAAGGAGTCCCTCATGCTCAATCGTCCTGCGTGTCACACCGGATGGGTCGTCGTCGCGTCGTGTGTCGTTGCGCTGGGCTTCCTGTCGGGAGAATCGGCCCGCGCGGCCTGTCCTCCCGGGCAATCGAACCCGATCACGAGCGGCCGGGCCGTGCTGCGGCCGCCGTTCTTCCTGGGCAATCTCGGGCCGGTCCCGCGGGCGTCGTTCTACCTCCTGGGCTCGGGAAACGTCGACAACAGTGGCTGGCTTCCGGCGTCGGCCTGGCTGCACGACGTGGGTGACCTCGACGGCAACGGGCGGCCGGACTTCCGCATCGACGCTCCGGGGGAGGGACCGGGCGGCTGGGGCGATCCGCGGACCAGCGGCTGCCCGTCGACGCTCGACCCGCCGCATCCGCCCCTGGTCATCGTCATCACCCGCGAGCGGGAGGACCGGGACGGGGACGGAAAGTTCGACATTTTCGAGGACATCAATCACAACGGGGTGCTCGATCCGGGTGAGGACCGGGACGGCGACGGGCGTTTGACCCCGCCGGGCGGATGCGAAGGTGCCCTGCGCGAGGACGTCGACTGTGACGGCCATCCGGACTTGATCTGGGAAGACGACAATGGTAACCACCAGCTCGATCCAGGTGAGGACCGGGACGGTGACGGCAAGCTCGATTACATCGACGAGGACGTGAACCACAACGGCCAGCTCGATCCGGGAGAGGACAGAAACGGCAACGGCAGGCTTGACACGTTCGATCCAAATTTCCCGAACATTCATCCGTACATCGAGGACCGGAACGGGAACCAGACCCTGGATGACCGCTCCTTCCCACGCAGCGACGATCCGGTACCGCTCTACCCGTACGGCGAGCTGCACCCGGCGCCGGGCGGGATCATCGTGGCCTCCGTCGCCTGGGATGGCGCCGCCTACGACCTCTCCAACATCACGACGCCCACCCGCATAGTAGAGATAGCCGAGGACCTGGACGGCGACGGTGTCTACGACATCTTTGAGGACATCAACCACAACGGCCGGCTCGATCCAGGGGAAGACCGGGACGGCGACGGCCGCCTCACGCCGCCGGGAGGGTGCGAAGGGCTGTTCCGCGAGGACAAGGACTGCGACGGCCGG
>JBGPED010000018.1:0-23946 GCA_041482595.1 Acidobacteriota bacterium | reverse complement strand
CGTCGTGCTCTTGGAACTGATCCGTCGAGAAGTTGTCCGGCACACCGAACGGGGTCACGGCCAAGTGCACTTCGGTGCCGCCGCCGACGATATTGGCGCAGGTGCCGGTGCCCCCCGACTTCGGGCAGATCAACTCATTCAGGCGGGATGCCATGTTTATGGGATCGACGCTGCCGCCGCGCTCGACCAGGGAGTTGACGGTGCAGCGGCTGGAGTTGGCGATGTCCGACACGATGATGCGCGCCCCGCGCGCCACGCCGTCCAGGTTGACGTTGCGCGGCTGGCCCGCGCCGCCGATGCCCGAGCGGGTGGCGAACGCGCCGACGCCGGTCGGCCACGCGCCGATGACCGAGGCGACGACGTTCCCGTGGCTGCCGGCTCCGTGGAGTATCGAGTCGCAATCACCGCCGCTGTCGCGCACCGCGATGATCGAGTGGATCTTCCGGTGCGCCGGACCGAACGGATGCGTGAGGTCGGTCACCTGCGTGGCTGTCTGGGCGAAGCTCGGAGTGTCCGCGCTGATCCCGTTGTCCAGCACGCCGACGATCTGCGGCGGAACCGCCGCGGTGCCGTTGTTGTACCGCTGCAGCCGGCAGAGACCGCCCGCGGTGCAGTTGGCGTCGGTCGTGCAGGCGGTCGACGGGTTGTTCGTGCAGAGGAGAGCGCCGCTGCCGCCGCCGTCGAGGCCGGCGTCATCGTACGGCCTGGCCTGGTTTGACAACTGGGCCGAGCCGACCTGGATCGCCGGGACGTCCCTGGCGTTGAGGCTCATCAGCTCCGGGCTTTCCTGGATGCTCAGTACGTCCTTGACCCGGGCCAGCTTGCTCAGAGAGCGGTATTCCGCGCGCACCAGGAGAGCCGAGCCGCCGGGACCAAAATCGGCGACATTCACGATACCCGGAACGCGGGAGATCTCCTGCCGCACGGCGGCCGCGTCGCTTCCCGGGACGATGGCCACCTCGAGCAGCAGGTTCGGGTCGGTGGCGCGAGCCGTCTCGATGAGCGGGGTCCTGGCCGTGGTGAGCGAGATCTTGTCGCCCGGGGGCATCGCCTGGAAGAAGGCGACGTCCGGGTTCTGGCGCAGCTGGCCGATCTGGCCGGCCGCCGCGTAGATCAACAGGGTGGAGTTCGCCCCGACGCTGACGATCCGCGCCGAAGAGCGAATTCCCTCGAAGATGGCATCGAGAGACTTCGTGGACAGGGCCTCCCGGCTCAGCATGGCGTAGTTGAGACCGTGCGCCAGGGACCCTTTCGGACCCAGGCCCATCGTCTCTTTCTCTCCGAGGCGGAGTTCCGCCGGCATGGAGGAGAGGAGAGCCTCGGGGTTCTTCGGGTCGAGGTCGCCGATGTTCATGCGCAGAAGCCCGGTGGCCTCACCCTTGGCCCGGGCCGGCCCGTTCTTGAAGGCCTGCCCGAAGGGCGAGAACGCCTCGGGTCGGAGCGTCGCGTGGGGCAGCTGGGCGTGTGAGAACCGCTCGATCTCCACCTGGTCCATCTGCGCGTCAGGGCCGTTCCCGTCAGGACCGCTGGCGACTGGAACTCGGGAAGCCCAGAGCAGCATCGCCGGTCCTGCCAGAACGAGGCACAGGCCCAGGATGATGAGGGTCGTCCGGGTGCACTTTATGTTCGAAAGTGCGTTCATTATTGTCCTCCTTGATGGGCTGCGAAAGCTTCTGCGGCGGAAAAAGAGGCCACTATTGCCCCCGGGCGGTGCCCGGAGGCTGGAAAGACGGAAGGCATGAACCTGCCGGACCCCTGATCAGGGGAGAGGCAGGCGAATGGGAGCCCCCCCACTACGACCTCACTCAAGCTTTAACGATCCAGCAGTCGGCAGTGCTCAAATTACGGCGAACTTGTTGATGCGCTGCCCATATACTGTGAAGGCCGGGGGCTGTCAAGGAAAAGTTGTGACGGAAGAGAAATCGGCTCGATTCATTGACAGGCCAAGCGGCAGCGCCCTACAATGCCTCGCCTGCCGACGACCCCGGCGTGAAGATATCGTCGTCGAGGAGGGTCGATGAGCCTGACATCCGCGAATATTCCCGGAAGCATGAACGGCGTCCCCGGCGCAAGCATGAAGGCCCATGTCGGTCTCCTGGAGCGGCCCATCGCGCGGGGGATGCTCGTGGTCGTCTTCGCCCTCCTCACCTGGGCGGCGGCCAGGGTCTCCGTCCCGCTCCCCATGACGCCGGTCCCCGGCACCCTGCAGACACTCGCGGTCCTTCTCGCCGGCGCGGTTCTGGGCGCCCGGGCCGGTGCTGTAAGCCAGGCGTCCTACATCTTTATGGGGATGGCAGGTCTGCCCGTCTTCGCGCTACCCGGATCGGGTCCGGGATACCTGCTTGGGCCGACCGGCGGATACCTGGTTGGATTCATCGCGGCGGCGTTCGTCGTCGGATCGCTCCTGGAGAAGCCTGGCCGGCGCGGAGTGCTGGCCGGAGCGCTGGCGTTCTTGCTCGGCGCGGTGACGATCCACGCCTGCGGGCTCGCGTGGCTGTCCGTGGTCCTGGGCGATCCGGCCGCGGCGCTCCGCGCGGGTGTTCTGCCGTTCGTTCTCTTCGACCTCGCCAAGGTCGTCGTCGCGACCGGAATTCACGCCGGGTACATGCGATGGAAACCCGCCACGGGGAACTGAAGCGAATCCTCGGGGACATCGGTCCCTGCCTCGTCGCCTTCTCGGGTGGCGTGGACAGCACCCTCCTTTTGAAAGTTACCTACGATGTCCTGGGCGACGGCGCGACCGCCATCACCGCGGTGTCCCCGTCCCTGGCCGCCTCCGAACGGGAGGAAGCCGGGTTCCTGGCGCGTCTCATCGGTGTCCGTCATGAGTTCGTCGAGACGCGCGAGATCGACGACCCGCGCTACGCGCGCAACGACGCCGAGCGCTGCTATTACTGCAAGTCCGAGCTGTTCGGGGTCCTCAAGACGCTGGCGGCCGAAGCCGGCGGACGGACGCTCGTCTACGGTGCCATCACCGACGACCTGGGGGACGATCGGCCCGGCATGCGTGCGGCGGCCGAGGCGGGTGTGCGCGCGCCGCTCGTCGAGGCAGGGTTGACCAAGCAGATGGTGCGCGCCCTTTCCCGGCGCCTGGGTCTGCCGACCTGGGACAAGCCGGCGATGGCCTGCCTGGCGTCGCGCCTGCCCCGCTTCGTGCCGGTGACCCGGGCGGCGCTTTTGCGCGTGGAGCGTGCCGAGGCGGCGATCAAGGCGCTGGGATATCGCCAGGTGCGCGTGCGTGTCCGGGGGGAAGGGGCGCGCGTGGAGCTCGACCGCGAAGGTCTCGCAAAGTCCACCCGGCCCTCGGAGGGAATTCTCGTGATCCAGGCCGTCCTCGCGGCTGGCTTCGGAACCGCGGTCATCGATCCCGACGGGTACAGGCCCGGGGGCCGTCCGTGGGCGCAGTCGGCGCCGGCCGTCTGAAGACGACGGAGGGGAACCTGGCCGATCCCTCACGCCAAGCCTCCGATTCCTCCGACCGGAAGATTCTTCTCTCTTTCATGGAGATCGCGTCCGCGACCGCGGGCGCGAACGATCTCGACAGCGTCCTCGAGACGATTGCCCGCTCGCTCCGGCGCCTGTTTCCCGTCGATGGCGCCGCGCTGGGGCTCCTGGAAGGGGAGAGCATCCTCGTGCGCGAGGTCATCAAGCGCGGCCCGGCGTCGCCGCGCGAGCCGGAGCGTCTGCCGGCCGATGCCACGCATCTTCTGGGATGGGTCATCAGCAGGGATCGAGCGCTGTGGAGGAACGACGTCCTCGCCGAGATGCGCTTCACCGAGAGCGTGAAGACCCCCGGCATGAAGAGCGACATGACGATTCCCCTGAAGGCGCGCGGCCAGGTGATGGGCGCCTTTCGCGTCGCCTGTCGCAGGCGCCATGCCTTCGACCCCGAGGACTTCGAAGTCCTGAAGCGGTGCGCCGACATGACCGCGGTGGCGGTCGAGACGCAACGCCTCCTGCTGGCGACCAAGAGACTGGCCGAGCTGGACGGGGTCACCGGAGTCTACAACCACCGGCACTTCAGGACCCTCCTGGACCAGGAGGTCGAGCGTGCCCGGCGCCTGGAGCGGCCCGTGTCCCTCGTCATGATCGACATCGATCACTTCAAGCGCTTCAACGACACCTACGGCCACCAGGCCGGCGACGAAGTGCTGCGGCACGTGGCCCAGCTCGCGGCGCGGGCGTTGCGACGATCGGACGCGGTGGCGCGCTATGGCGGCGAGGAGTTCGTCGTCCTCCTCCCCGATGCGACGATCCAGGACGCCCTGCCGGTCGCCGAGAAGATCCGCGCCGAGGTCGAGAGGAACCCTCTCACCGTCGGCGGCATGCTGCGCCCTCTGCACGTCACCATCAGCCTGGGCGTCGCCGCATTTCCAGCCGACGCCATCAACGGCCCCGAGCTCGTCGCGGTGGCCGACCGTGCCCTGTACCAGGCGAAGAGCCGGGGGAGGAACCGCGTCTGCCACGTTCCCGCGGACGTCAGGAACGACTGACCCGGGACTCGCCTGGAGCCGCGCTCTCGGCGGCGGCGCAGAGTGACGCCAGGACGATCACCAGGGCGGCGGACGGAAAGAAGACCGGCCACCAGGCGGCGTCGAGCGAGCCGCGTGCTTCGGCGAGGATCGATCCCCAGGATGGCGTGGGGGGGCTGACGCCGAAGCCGAGGAAGCTCAGCCCGGATTCGAGCACGATGGCGTTGGCCACCCCGAACGACGCCAGGACCGCCAGGGGCGCCGCCAGGAGGGGCAGGAGATGCCGGACGACCAGGCGGACACCGCCGGCGCCGGCGGCCCGCGCCGAGACCCAGAGCGCACCGCCTCGGTGGCGCAGGATCTCTCCGCGCACATAACGCGCGATCGTGGTCCAGCGGCTGAGGGCGATGCCGGCGACCATCGGCCAGACCCCGGTTCGACCCAGGGCGGCCATGAAGGCGAGCGCCAGGACAAAGGGCGGGAAGCACGCCACCACGTCCACGAAGCGCACGATCAGAAGATCGAACAGGCCGCCACGCACCACCGCGAGCG
Organism: Acidobacteriota bacterium; assembly: GCA_041482595.1. Lineage (GTDB taxonomy): Bacteria > Acidobacteriota > Polarisedimenticolia > Gp22-AA2 > Gp22-AA2 > Gp22-AA3. The sequence continues at coordinate 18,922 of JBGPED010000018.1, read as the reverse complement.
CCCCCAGGCAGAATCCGATCAGGAGGGCGAGCGCCGTGGCCCCGAATCCCACCAGGAGCGACAGGCTCGCTCCGTGCAGAACGCGCGCCAGCAGGTCCCGTCCCAGGGCGTCGGTCCCCATCAGGTGGGAGCGGGAGGGCGGCCGGAGCGCCTCGTCCAGGTGAATGCCGCGATAGGAATAGGGAACGGGCGGCATCAGGAGGACGCGCGTGGCGCCGGTCTGCAGGGACGCCGGCGGTGCGTCCCAGTCCACGACCCTCGCGCCCGGGTCGTCGAACAGGCGTCCGACAATCGGAAGCTCGGCGAGCGCGGGTGCGGCGAGACGTCCCTCCACCCGGGCGAGGATCGGTCGATCGTTCGCCAGGACCGGTGCGAGAAGCCCGGCAAGCACGGTGGCCAGGACGACGAAAACCGCCAGGCGCGATTCAGGCCGCATCGGTGCTTTCGTCCAGGAGTCCGGACCGGATCCGGGGATCGACCACCAGGTAAAGGACATCGACCAGCAGATGGCCCGCCAGCACCAGGACGGCGGAGAGCAGGGTCAGGCCGACGACCACGGGATAGTCACGGGCCTCGATCGAGGTGAGATAGAGCCGGCCGACCCCCGGCAGGGAGAAGATCTGCTCGACGATCACGCTTCCCCCCGCCAACCCCGGCACGATCGTCGCGAGCAGCGTGATGAACGGGACCGCGGTATTCGCGACCACGTGCCCGGACGCGCGCAGGCGCGACAGACCCTTGGCGCGGGCCACCGCCAGGAACTCCCGCCCCAGGGCGGAGCGGAAGGCGGCCCGCGCGTAGCGCGCAACGAGCGCCCAGCCGCTGAGCGCCAGACAGACCGTCGGCAGGAGCAGGTGGCGGGCCAGGGCGACGGTCGTTCCGGCGGCCGTGGCCGCGCGGTCCGGGACTCCCTGCAGGGGCAGCCAGCCCAGGCGCACCGCGAACCACTGCTGCAGCAGGAGGGCCGCGGCGAACGACGGCACGGCATACAAGAGGATAAGGAGGGCGCGCCCGAGACGGTCCGCGATCGACCCGGGGGATGAGGCCCCGAACAGTCCGAACGGCACCGCCACGCCGTAGATCAGGATCACGGAGCAGAGATTCAACAGCAGGGTCCAGGGAAGAGCCGAGGCGATGACCCTGGCGACGGGACGTCCGTCGCGCATCGACCGGCCCAGGTCGCCCCGCAGGAGGGCAAGACCCCAGGACGCGTAGCGGGCCGCCGGACCCTGCTGCAGACGCAGCTCGGAACGCAGGTGCTCGACCGCCTCGGCCGAGTAGTAGCCGCCGCCCGACCAGACCTGGATCGGATCGTTCGGCAGAAGGTTCAGGACGGCGAAGGTCAGAAGGGAGATCCCGACGAGCGTCGGCACCGAGGACAGGACGCGGCGGACCAGGAACGCGATCATCCGCCCGGCTGCTGGCGGATCTTGAGGCGGATCACGCCGGGATACTGCACGATGAGACCCCGCGGCGAAGGAGCGACGCCCGTGACCCGGCGCGACAGGGCGGCCAGGACCTTGGGAAAGAAGAGGTAGGTGTAAGGCTGCAGCTCCTCGACCCGCTTCGCGATGCGGCGGTAGCAGGCGGAGCGCGCCTGCGGGTCGATCGCGCGCCGTCCCTCCTCGAGCCAGGCGTCGATCTCGGGATCGTGGAAGCCCGCGTAGTTGCGCCCGCCCCGGATCTGCGATGAGTGCAGCATCCCGTAGACCACGTCGTCCGGGTCCCCGGCCGGGACGGTCCCCGACAGGGCCGCCTCGAAGTCCCCCTTCTGGAGGCGAGCCCACAACGCCGGCCAATCGAGCCTCTCGATCCTCATGTCGATCCCGAGGCGGCGCAGCGATTCCTGGGCGACCTGGGAAAATTGCGCGTGGTCCTCGCCGCCGCTGAAGATCAGGAGCGTGAAGCGGAACGGCGCGCCGTTCTTGCGCCGCAGTCCGGTCTCCGGGTCCAGCCGCCAGCCCGCGTGATCGAGGAGCGCCGCCGCGGCCTGCGGGTCGTGGCGCAGGGGCCGGCTCTCCGGATCGGCTGGCAGGATGGCGGGGTGAAACAGGGAGGAGGACACCTGCCCGAGGCCGTGCAGGACCGCGCGGACGTACTCCTCGCGGTCGAGAGCCAGGGCCATGGCGCGGCGGACCTCGGGATCGGAGAAGAACGGGTTTGAACCATCCGCCCGCCAGGCGATGTAGTAGAAGAACAGCGACAGGTAGCTGACGGTCGCGAAGCGGCGCGTGAACGCCGGGTCCCTGGTGTAGGCGTCCCATTGCACCGGGGTCAGCGAGGCGTAGTCGATCTCTCCGGCGAGCAGCGCCATGAGCGTCGTTTCCTGCGTCGGTATGAACTGCAGCTCCAGGGTATCGACGTACGGCCGTCCGCCCCAGTAGTCCGGGTTCGACGCCAGCACGATGCGGCGGCCGGGCTCCCACGACACGAAGCGGAACGGGCCGGAGCCGATCGGAGCGCGGTTGAAGCGCGACGTCAGGAAGTCCTCCTTCTCATACAGATGCCGGGGCAGGATCGGCATCTCCCAGGCCGACAGGGCGGGTGCGTAGGGGAATCGATACACCACGCGCACGGTCCTGTCGTCGGGGGTCTCGAGGCTCTCGACCGGCAGGAAGCCGTCGAGACGGCCCAGCGCGTGGTTCTTCGGGTCGATCACCCGCTCGTAGGTGTACTTCACGTCGGCGCTGGTCAGCGGGTGTCCGTCGTGGAACCGCACCCCCGGGCGGAGGTGAAAGGTCAGCACGCGCCCCGCGCCGGAAAACTCCCACGACTCCGCCAGGCGGGGCACGACGTTCAGGTCGACGTCCCGATCGACGAGGCTGTCGCCGACCAGCCGGGACACCAGGTCGGCCGGCTGGTCGCTCGCCGTGACGAAGTTCAGCGTGGCCGGCTCGGTCCGGAGAGGATAGACGAAGCGCCCCCCGTATTCCGACGCGCCGGGAACCGCGCCGACCTTCGGCGGGGAGGAGGAGGTGCAGGCCGAGAGGACGGCGGCGGCGAGGAGCGTGAACAGGATCCCGGAGAGGCTCCTCGGTCGCATTCTCCTTGCTCTCAATCCGAGATGAAGGTCGTCTTGCCGGCCCCGGTGTTGCCCAGGAGATCGGTGACCTTGACGATGACGGTGTGCTCCCCGGGACGAAGCGACGGGAGGCCGATGCTGTAGGTCTCGGAGCGCGAGTCCGAGACCCCGTCGATCGGGGCCACCGGCACGAAGCGTCCACCGTCCAGAGAGTACTCGGCCCGCGCGATCGGGCCCGGCGTGTCAGTGGCGCTCGCTTCCACGGCGATGTCCTTGCCGGTCTTGCGCGTGGTCACCTGCACCGCGGGCGGGGTGTTGTCCACCAGGAACGGATCGCCCACCTGGCTCGCCGTCCTGGCCTGCCCCGACGGGTTGGACGGCGCGTCGCTCGCTTCGATGCGCACCCGATACAGCCCGTCCGGCACCTGCGCCGAGTCGAAGGCGAAATAGCTGTCGCGCAGCCCCTTCGCCAGCGGCTTCCACGCGGTCTCCCCCTCGCCCTTGAACGACAGATCGAACACCAGGACGTCGCCGTTCGGGTCCTCGGCGTCCCAGTCGAGGGCGCGCATTCCCCGGACGAAAATCCTCTTCTCCGGCAGCGGGGGCGGCTGGGACGTGAAGGCTCCGGTGTCGGGGTTCACCCGGATGCCCGTGAAGGCAAGGTCCTGCGGGTCGGGTTCGGCGGCGTAGGGCAGCCGCTCCCGGACCACCCCGGGAGGCTCGACCGAGACCCGCTTCAGGGCGGGCGGCAAGTTAGCTTGAAGGTAGGCCACCGACACCGCCTGAAGCGAGGGGCCGGCCCCGCCCCCGGGACGGGCCAGCCGGGCGCGCCACTGCAGGAAGCGCGCGGGAGGGCTCGTGACCGCGCTCCCGTCGGGACTGGTGTAGGCCGTCGACCAGTCGCTCCACGTCGAGTCCGGCACGCCCGAGTTCCCCGACCGGGTCGCCACTTCGACGCGGGCTCCCCCCGGCACGCTGGCGCGCCAGGAGATGCGACTCCACTTCGAGATCGTCTGCGCGTCGCAGGTGGGGAGAGATAGGTCCCCGCCTCGCCGGTCGCGGCATCGAGGAGGTACGCCCTGCCGACGTTGCTGCTGGCGGCGAAGATCTGCTGCCCCTGGCCGCTCACGAGCGAGGTCACCTGAGATTCGGGCAGCTTCGCGAGCAGCGTGCTCTGCTGCGAGCCGAGCAGGACGCGGACGCGGCCCGGCTCGCCGGTCCCCGCCAGCGGCCGGCCGGAGGCATCGAGGGCCAGGGAGTAGACCACCTCGCTCGGCGACGACCACAGTGTCGTGACCGTGCCGTCCGCGTCGATGCGGTACACCTCGCTCTTCGGAACGGAGCCCGGTGCTACCGACGGCCCCCCCGTGGCGCTCGCGGTGACCGTGACCGTCGTGGTCGTCCCCGACTCGACCCCGGGAATGATCACTCGAGGCGGCAGGCTGCCCTTCGCGGGCTGCGGCGTCTCGCGCTCCTGTCCCGGCGCCTGGACCTGCGGTGGGGGCGGGGAGGGCAGCTCGCCTTCCGTGCCGGTCGCGGCGGCGTAGACCACCCCCTTCGGGTCGACCACGATCGCGTTCACCTCGCGCAGACGCGAATCGTAAAGGACCTTCGCCTTGCCGTCCGGGGCGATGCGATACAGGAGCCCCTTGCCGTCGGTGCCCGCCAGCAGGTTGCCGCCCTGGTCGAAGGCCAGGGAGACGATGTGGAACTCTTCGCTGTCGAAGAAGACTTCTGCCTTGCCCTTGGCCGCGACCCGGTAGACGATGCCGCGCTCGCCGGTGGCGGCGAAGAGCTCGCCTCGGGGCGAGAACGCCAGGGCCCAGATGTACCGGTCTTCAGGCGCGTAGAAAACCTCCCCCTTCGCCTCGCCCGTGATGCGGTAGATCTTTCCCTGCGGCAGCGTGGCGGCGTACAGCACGTCGTTCTTGTCGACCGCCAGCGCGTGCACCGCCAGATCGCCGGTCTCGTAATACAGCGATCCCTGGGCCCCTTTCGGGACGCGGTAGATCTTGCCGCCGTTGCCGCCGCCGACGTAGAGGGTGCCCTTGCTGTCCACGGCCTGCGACCACAGGAACGGCTCGGACGCCTGCTCGATCGCCGGGATCTTCAGGGGTCGCAGGGCCGGTGCCAGGACCAGCTCCCCGCCGGCCGCCACCGCCGCCCCCTCCGGCTTTCCCTTTTCAAAATCGTCGAAGGTCTCGAGCGTCCAGAGGATCGGCGAGACGGCGAAGGCGGAAGCGGGGAAGGCGAGAAGGATCAGGGCGTACAGCAGCACGGCGGGGCGTGATGCCACGTCATTCCTCCACGTCGATGGCCAGTTGCTTGAAGCCGGTGAGCATGTAGTCCGTGTCGAGGGTCTCCTCGGCGACGCCACGGTACCACAGCCTCAGGTAATTGCCGCGCGTCTGCGGCCGCACCAACACCTGGGCGACCGAGGGCGGCAGATTGGGGAGCCTCTGTCCCTGGAACAGGATGCCGTTGTCGGGGCGCGACAGGACGGCGTACACCTTGTCGTTGCTGCGCAGGTGGTTGATCAGCCAGATGAGCTGCGCCAGGTCCTTCGGGTGGAAATCGTCGCTTTCCTCCCCCTCGTCCTCGACGCGCGCCAGCGTCATGCCGTCGCCCACCTGCAGGACCAGCCGACCGGACGTGACCTCGTCCGGGATCTTGATGTCGATCTGGCGCGTGACCTCGGGGCCGCGGAACGGCTTGAGAATCGCCGAGACCTGGATGGTCTCGCCCGGGCGCACGTGGTCCTTGCTCACCCAGGCCCGCTCCACCCGGGCGGTGCGCCGTTCATCCGCGTAGCCGAGGATCAGATTGATGCCGTTGACGTGCACGGGGCGGTACTCGTTGTTGAGCAGGAGCTGCGTGATGAAGGCCACCGTGCCCGACGTGTAGATCGACGCGAGATCGCCGGCGAACAGGTTCCTGAGCTCGATGTCCTCCTCCCCCGACACCTGGATCGTGGAGCCCTCCCTGTAGGACAGGGTGACCTCGCCGTAGTCCTTCTCCTCGCTGCTGAGGATGCCGTTGAGCGCCGCGTACAGCAGATAGGGGGCCAGGAACGGATCCTCGACGATGTCGAACGCGTAGTGCTGCGGCCGCCCCATCTGCGGCTGCAGCTCCAGGCGCACCGGGATGAGACGCGGTCTCTTGCCGAGATAGCCGAACACGCCGGTGGCGCGGTCCTGGCGGAAGGCGCCGACCTCCTCGCCGGCGGAGGCGAACTTGAACGATTCCTGGAGCGACGGGAACAAGCCGTTCACCTGGGCCGTGGTCATGATGAGATCGGTCGGGCCGAGGTTCAGGAGCGGGTGGCCGCAGGCCATCACCTTGTCCTTGTCGCGGTAGGTGACGGTGCAGATCGCCGCGAACTCGACGTCCCCGCGGACCAGCTTCATCCCGACGCCGCCGCCGGGGACGATCTTCGCCTCGGCCGCGCCCGTCGTGGTCTGCGATCGCCCCACAGCACCGCCTTGAACAGGAACGAGGCCGGCGCGCGCCAACCCCGGCGCCAGGCGATCCATGGCCCGCTGCGACACGCCGCTGAACAGCAGGGGTGTCGTGATCGATGTCATCGCCGACACGCTCCCGGGCGCGGGGGACACGGTGTCGAAATAGGACGCGAAATGGGCGGGCAGCTCCCGCGGGTCCCTGAGCAGGGACAGAGGGTTGCCGGCGACAGTCGCCGCCGCGCGGCGCGCCCCGGGCAACATCGAGGCGGGTGATTCCTTCTCCTCGACCTCCAGCATCTCCTGGATCGGGGTCACCCCCGCCACCGGCTCGCGCGCGAATCCCCAGGTGTAGGCCACCGCCCCCGCCAGGCGGTCACCGAAGTAAATCGGACTGCCGCTCATGCCGCTCAGCACACCGGTGTTCGCGAGCGGCCCGCCCGACAGCCGCACCAGGATGAGGTTGTGCTGCGGACCCACGTGCTCGAGGGTGCCGATCACCTCGACCTGGAAGTCCTCCACCCGGGTGCCGCTGAACACGGTCTTCCCGATCCCCTTCATGCCGGCCTTGACCTCGCTGAACGGGAAGATCTCCTGGGCGATTGCCGGCGGTGCGGCGAGAAATGGCAGGATGAGCCAGAGGAGACGCGATAAACGATTCATTCGGAAGAGGATCATAGCACAGCGTCGGACACACTCCCGGGCGCGGCGCGTCCGCAGCGCCTCACATCCTCGCGGGCTCGGGGATTCCCATCAGGCCGAAGGCGTGCCGCATCTGGGAGAGAAAAAGATACGTGAGCACCACGCGGGCCTGCTTGAAGCGGGGGTCGGGCTCCTGCATCACGGGGTACTTGTGGTAGAAGGCGTTGAATCTCTGCGCCAGGGTGAACGCGTACTTGGCGATCTGCGACAGCTCGAGCGTCTCGACCGCCTGCTGGACCGTCTCGCGGAACCGGGCGATGAGCGTCAGGAGCGCCCAGTGCTCCTCGGCCGCCTCTCCCTCAGGCAGGTCGAACGTCGTCTCAAGCGCCCAGCGGGCGGCGGTTGTCTCGTCCGGTCCGCCCGCCGCCGCCATCTTCTCGAAGATCCCGCTCGCCCGTACCGCGGCATACTGAAGGTAGGGACCGGTCTCGCCCTCGAACGACAGCGCCTCGTCGAAATCGAACGCGAGGACGCGGTTGCGCGTGTACTTCACCATCAGGTAGCGCAGGGCGCCGATCGAGAGGGCCCGCGCCAGCGTCTGGGACTCGGCGTCATCGATTCCGGGGTTCCGCGACCTGATCTCCTGGAGGGCCTGCTGTTCGAGCGCGTCGAGGAGGTCATCGGCCTTCACTCCCAGGCCGCGCCGGCCCGACATCTCGACGTAGGACCGCTGACGGTCCTCGTCCGACAGGGACACCCCGAGCTTCCCGGCGCTCGCGGGCGTGAGCGCCACCATCTCGTAGGCGAAGTGGATGGAACGGTCCGCCTGGCCCGTGTGCCCGAGCGCCTTCAGGCCCTCGACGACGATCGCCTGCAGGTATCCCTGGCGCACGTCGATGACGTTGTAGACGCGCGTCGCTCCGCCGAACGCCGGATGCTGCGCTGCGCCGTGCCCGCGCGTGCTGCTCCAGACGGTGTGGCCGTCCGGCTCTTTCCGGAAGGGCTCGTACTGGAAATCGGCGTCGAGCAGGCCGAACTTCCACAGCTGGTAGGCGATGTCCTTGCCCACGTAGGTCACGGTGCCGTTGCTGCGCACGATGATCTTCTCGCCCTCCTTCAGCTCGGCGAACCGCGGCCCCTCCAGGGCCATCACCCAGCAGCCCGCGCGGTCGCCCGTGGTCACGTGCTCGATCGCCTTCTTCTTCTTGAGGAGCTCGAACGCGCGGTCCCAGAAGCGGTGCGCCAGGATGTCGCTCTCCCAGGGCAGGAGATCGTAACGCACGCCGATGCGCGCCGTGGTGTCGAGATGGCAGTTGACGATGCGCCGCGCCACGTACGCGGCGAGCTCGGCGTCGTCGCCCTGGCGCTCCTCGAGGTGCTTGAGGACCGCCGGCCGGAGCTGCTGCGTCTCGGGTCTCTGCGCGTACAGGTCCGTGACCCGCGCGTAAAGGTCCCAGCAGAAGACATCGAACTTCCCGGGGACCGCCCGCGCCTCGTTCACCCCCCCGTGCAGGATCTCGCGGAAGCCGATCACGATGTCGGCGACCTGCACCCCCGTGTCGTCGATGTAGTTCTGCACCTCCACGTCGTGGCCGAAGAACCGCAGACAGCGGGCCAGGGTGTCCCCGAGCACGGCGTTCCGGAGGTGGCCGATGTGCGCCGCCTTGTTCGGGTTGATGTTGGTGTGCTCGACGATGATCTTGCCCTGGCCCCTGGCGGGCCGCGGGGGTGCTTCGATCTCGCGCGCCAGCGCGCGCGCGGCGGCGGCGCGATCGAGGAAGATGTTCAGGTAGCCGGCCCCGCCCGCCTCGACGCGGCGGACGCCCGGCAGGGCGGGAAACGAGGCCGCCAGCTCCTGGGCGATCTGCCGTGGCGCGCGCCGCAGGCGCTTCGCCAGCTCGAAGGCGACGGGTGTCGCCAGGTCTCCCATTCCGGGCCGGGGAGGATACTCGACGGCGATCGTGTCCGGGGCCGCCTCGTACTTCTCCCGCACGATTCTCTCGAGGGCGCCGGCGACCGCCTGCTTGATGTCCTCCAAGGACCCTCCTTCAGGAGCGACGCAGTATACAGAGAAACGGACCCTCGCGGCCCGCGCCCCGGGCGTCGTCCGCCGTCGGCGGGTGGCGATCTCCGCTGCTGGTAGAATGACCGGATGGCCGTCCCGATCGCGCGATCCGCGCCCACCCTCTGCGCGCTCGCCGTCGTGCCCTTGCTCTGGGCCTGCGGCCCGGGCGGCGGGAGGTCCGCGCCGGCGACCCCGCGGGGCGCGGACGGGGTGGCCGACCAGGACGCTCCGATCCAGGCGCCCTCGCTCGAGACCGGCCTGCAGCTCTTCAGGCAGGGGGACCTGAAGGGGGCCGAAGCGCACCTCGCGGGTGCATTGCGCGGCACGCCGCGGGACCGGCGCATCCTGGAGGCCCTCGGGTCGATCTACGCCCGGACCAATCGGTGGAAACAGGCGGAGGATAGCTTCCGCACAGCACTCCTCGTCGAGCCCGCCTCGATCGGCGCCCGCCTGGGTCTGGCGTCGGTCTGCATCGACACGGGACGGTACGATGAGGCGGCCGCGATCCTGGCGGAGGTGAGGCAGCGCGATCCCGGAAACCCGATCGCCCGTCTGAAGGGAGCGCTTCTCGACGCCCGCCTGGGACGGCCCGCCGAGGCCGAAGCGGGCGCGCGCGAGGTGATCGCGACACAGCCTGCGAACCCGGAGGCGCATTACGTGCTCGGTCTGGCCCTGGAGCAGAAGGGTGCGCTGCCGGACGCGGCCGGGGAGATGCGACGCGTGCACGACCTTGCGCCGTCGCACCTCGGCGCGCTGAGCCACCTGGTGACGATCGAGACCCGTCTCGGCCGCAAGGACGACGCCGACCGCTGGCGCAGGGCGCAGCAGGAGGCCCTGTCGCGGGCGCACGTCGAGGAGCGCGTGCGCGACCACCGGATCAAGGGTGTCGCCGCCTTCAACCGCGAGGACTACCGGACGGCCCTTCTGGAGTTCCAGGCGATCGCGAAGGAGGACCCCGGCGACCCTCAGGTTCATTTGCACCTCGGCACGACCTACATCGCGCTCGATGACCTGGACGGGGCGAAGCGCGAGCTCGACCTCTGCCTCTCCCTCGAGCCGCGCAACGACCGCGCGCTGGCGGAGCTGGGCCGGACCTACGCCAAGGCCGACCGGCTCGACGAGGCGCTCGAGGCGCTCAGAAGGGCGATCGCGATCAATCCCCATCTGGCCGAGCCCCACTACTACCTGGCCGGGATCTACATGGCGCGCGGCGAGCAGGACCTTTTCCAGAAGGAGATGACGATCTTCAACGACCTGCAGTCCCGCTCGCAGGGGTCGGCGCTGGAAGTGCAGACAGGAGACCGGCCGTGAGCGCCGCGCGTCGCGCGGGGCCGGAACGATTCGCGGGTGTCTTCCTCGTGACGGCGCTGTCGTCCCTCCTTCTGGCCTGCCCGGACGCCGTGCAGGAGGCGAAACCGGTGCCGTCGTCCGGCGGCGATTCGTCGCCCGGGACCGAGGGGGCCCGCTTCGAAGACGCCACCGCCGCGGCCGGCCTCCGCTTCCGCCACGTCAACGGCGCGACCGGCCAGAAGTTCATCCTCGAGACGCTCGGCTCGGGCGTATGCGTCTTCGACTACGACGGAGACGGTCTTCAAGACATCTACTTCGTCCAGAGCGGCCGGCTCCCCGGGTTCACGCCGGAGGGCCCTTTGCGCTCGGCGCTCTATCGCAACCTCGGCCACGGCCGTTTCGAGGACGTCACCGAGAAGGCGGGCGTGGGCGGCCCCGATCGGTACGGCTTCGGCTGCGTGGCGGGCGACGTGGACGGCGACGGCGATCTCGACCTGTACGTGGCGAACTACGTGGCTTTCGACGAGGCGAACAATCTCTACTGCGGTGAGAACAGGCCAGGCTACCGGACCGTCTGCCACCCGCGCAACTTCGATCCGCAACCGGACGCGTTCTACCGGAACCGGGGAGACGGGACGTTCGAGGACGTCTCGAAGGCGGCCGGGATCGTGGACACGACCGGCAAGGGTCTGGGCGTCGTCTTCGGCGACTACGACGGCGACGGCGACCAGGACATCTACGTGGCCAACGACGACACGCCGAACTTCCTGTGGAAGAACAGGGGACACGGCACCTTCGAGGAGGTCGCCCATTATGCCGGCGTGGCGCTGTCCGAGGACGGCGTGCCGCAGGCCGGGATGGGGACCGACATGGCCGATTACGACAACGACGGGCTCCTGGACATCTTCGTGACCAACCTGTCGGAGGAGACCAACGAGCTGTATCACAACGACGGCGGCGGCCTGTTCTCCGACCGCACGTTCGTCTCGGGTCTGGGCGCGCCGTCGCTCATCGACCTCGGCTTCGGGACCTTCTTCTTCGACGCGGACAACGACGGCGACCAGGACGTCTTCGTGGCGAACGGCCACATCATCGACAACATCGGCCTCTACAGCGACACGATCACCTTCGAGCAGCGCGCGGCGATGTACCGGAACGTCGGCGGCGGCCGCTTCGAGCGGCTGTCGTATCCGGCCACAGCACCCCTCGGCCGGCCGTACGTCGGCCGGGGCGCTGTGCCGTTCGACTACGACGACGACGGCGACGAGGACATCGTCCTGACGCAGAACGATCGCCCCGCCCTCCTCCTGCGCAACACCGGCAGTCCCGGCCGGCACTGGGTCACGATCACTCTCGCCGGCGCGCCGCCGAACCGCGACGCCGTCGGGGCGATCGTCACCCTGCAGGCGGGCGGCACGCGCCAGGTGCGCTACGCCCGCACGGAGATCTCCTATCTGTCACAGGGGGACCGCAGGCTGCACTTCGGACTGGGAACGGCCGCGGCGATCGACAGGGTGAGCGTGCGCTGGCCCGGCCGCGGCGGGTTCAGGGAAGTGTTCTCCGCGGTGCCGGTCGATCGGTTCGTGACGCTCGAGCAGGGGAAGGGGACACGGGTCCCGGGAGAGTGAGCGCGGAGAGGAGCTACCGCTCCGCGGCGATCCGGCCGCTGACGACGTGCGAGCGCTGCGGGAGGCCGAGATCGGTGAGGCCTTCCAGCAGGTAGTAGTAGCGCCGGCCGGGTCGGGCGATGTCATCCACGAAGATATAGCCGGTGTCGGACGGGCTGTCGCCCATGGCCGGGACGGCCACCGAGTTCAGGCGCGTGAACGGGCCGCCCGGCGTCTCGGCGCGGTAGATGTTCCAGGCCGCGAGCCCCTTCTCCGACGCGGTCGTCCACTCCAGGAGGATCGACGCGCCCATCTCCGAGGCCGTGAACGACGCGAGGTCGTACGGCGTGTACGGATCGGGGAGGGCGCGCGCTTCGAATCGGGTGCTGCCCCCGCCGGGAAGGGCGTCGTTGCGCAGGACAATCCAGGCCTCGCGTGCGTCCGCCCAGGGGACCGAGACGCGGCCGCTCCCGGCGGCGTCGAAGGTCACGGGCACCAGGACCGGCTGCGGGCCCCACGGCCGGTAGAACACCAGGAGGTCGGCTCCCGGATGGCCACCCTCGGCGGAGACCTCGAAGTCGATCGTGCCGCGCCGGCCGTCCCCCGGGAGTCGGAAAGCGGCGGAGCCGAGCGGCTCGACCGGGTCGCCCGGCTCGAACCGGACCGGCGCGTCGGAGCCGGCCGGTACCAGGGCGGAGGTCGGGAAGGAACGGCCCGAGGCGTAGTGCTGGCCGTCGTCCCTGTCGCCCGTGAACAGGTTCCAGGCGGCGTACTCGCGAGCCGCCTCGGCAAGAGACCGGCCCGACCGCCGCAGGACGGAATCGGTCGCCGCCAGAGGATCCAGCCCCTGGGCCGCCGTCTCCTGCCAGATCTGCCTCACGATGGACGGGTCGCCGGCGCGCTCGGCCAGGAACTGCGGCCACAGGAGGCCGCCTTCCATGAGGAGGAGGCCGTCAGACGCCAGGCCGCGACCGGGGGACGAAAGCCGGGCGCGCAGCGCCGCATCGTGCGCCCTCAGGTCGCCCGTCGCCAGGAGCGTCAGGTACGAGGCGGTCCCCTCGGCCCAGTAGCGCGGCGCGCGCGCGGACAGGGACAGGAGCGACAGGTGCGCGACCTGGTGCAGGGTCGCCGGCATCACGCGGTCGGCGGAGAGGCCCGCGTCGAGGATCACGAAGGGCGGTCGGCCGGCCGCGGCGCCGCCGGCGGGCGCGCCTCCTTCGAGCCGGGGCACGGCGAAACCTTCGAGGCCGCGTCCGAGGCCGACGACGAAGACGTCGAGGCGCTCTCCTTCCAGGGAGGGCGGAGGAAATCCGAGGCGCGCCACGAGGGAGGAACGCGCTGCCACGAGCGCCTCGGCGATCCGGTCGACCAGGTCGGGAACACCGTTCCGGTCGCGGTCGATCGACATGAGCCCCGACGAGGAAAGAGCACCCGCGTAGTGAATCGCGAAACGGCCGTCGTGGGTGACCGTGATCTTTTCCGCATCCAGGACCGGCCGCGCCGCGATCAAATCGGCCGCCTGCTGCAGCGAGGGCGGCAGCGGTGTCTCGGGATGAGTGAGCAGAAGCGCCAGAGGTGTGGCGCACCCGACCGGGAAGCTGTCCACACCCAACACCGCCGCCAGGATGTCGCCCGCATCCGGCCGCGCCACATCGAAGGGGATCGGTCGCTCGGACGCCCGGGCGATAATGGACGATAGGACGACGTCATGGTCCTCGGCGGCGCACACCATCGCCGGGACGAAAAGAAGACCGATCACCATCGCACTGCGGATGGTTCTCACGTGACCTCTTGGACCTCTCGTGGCGGGAAATATATGACATAACCCCTTGCAGGTCAATGTACTTGTCGGTTCGGAGCGGTCCTGGGGGCGCGCCCCCGGAGCACAAAAGTGCAGCCCGGGCACACGTTTGGCGCTGCGGAGCATACTCAGCGCCCGGAAGCGGTCCGGCGGCTCGTCTATAATCCGGCCATGGCGCTGACGCTCGCGACGCCTCTGCGTGACCTCAAAGGGCTCGGCCCGAAGAGGGCGGGAGAGCTCGAAGCGCGCGCCCTGAAGACCGTCGAGGACCTTCTCTTCCACCTGCCGTTCCGCTACGAGGACAGGAGCCGGTTCTTCCCGATCGCCTCGCTGGCCCCGGGATTCAGGGCCACCGTGCGCGGGCGGGTCGTGACGTCCGTTCTGCGCCGGACGCGCACGCGCGGCTTCACCATCTTCGAGGCGCTGGTGCAGGACGACAGCGGGTCGATCAGGGTCATCTTCTTCAACCAGCCGTACCTGCGCACGGCCCTGCCGGCCGGTCGCGAGGTGATTCTGTACGGCGAGGCGTCCATCTCGCGCTACGGACGGCACGGTCTCGTGCTGCAGAGTCCTCAAGTGGAGATCCTGTCGGACGATGACCAGGAAGCGATCCACACCGGGCGCGTCGTGCCGATCTACCCGAGGCTGCCCGGTCTGTCCTCGCGCGCCATCCGGCGGCTGGTGCATTCAGTCCTGAAATTCCTTCCGCAGTCCTTCCCGGACCCCCTGCCGGCCGGTGTGGCGGAGCAACGCCGTTACCCGACGCGCCGCGAGGCGATCGCCTTCGCCCACTTTCCGCCTGCGGACGCGGACCTCGACGCGCTGAACGATTTCCGGTCGCCCTTCCACCGGCGGCTGATTTTCGAGGAGTTCTTCTTCCTGCAGCTCGGCTTCGCCCTGGCGCGGCAGGAGCGCGTGGCCCGGCCGACCGAGCCCGGACTGCGCGTCGACGACGCGATCCGGGCCCGGCTGCGGGCGGTCCTGCCGTTCCACCTGACCCCCGCGCAGCGCAAAGTCCTGAAAGAGATCGCCGACGACCTGATGTCGGGACGACCGATGAACCGGCTGCTGCAGGGGGACGTCGGTTGCGGCAAGACGGTCGTGGCGCTCCTGGCGGCGCTCCTCGTCGTGGAGAACGGCCACCAGGCGGTCTTCATGGCGCCGACCGAGATCCTGGCGGAGCAGCACCACCGATCGTTCCAGACGATGCTGCAGGGAAGCGGCCGGACGGTGGGCCTGCTGACCGCCGCGGTGACCGGCTCGGCGCGCCGGCAGGTCGCGACCGGGCTGCGCACGGGGGCGATCCCGATCGTCGTCGGCACGCACGCCCTCCTGGAAGACGACGTGCGGTTCAAGTCGCTGCGCCTGGCGATCATCGACGAGCAGCACCGCTTCGGCGTGGTGCAGCGCGCCGGGCTGCGTGCCAAGGGGGCGCGCACGGACGTCCTGGTCATGACCGCGACGCCGATCCCGAGGTCGCTCGCCCTCACGGTTTACGGCGACCTCGATCTTTCGGTCATCGACGAGATGCCGCCGGGCCGCCGGCCGGTCCGGACGGTGGTGCGCGGCGAGGAGTCGCGCGCGCAGGTGTACGACTTCGTGCGGGCGCAGGTCGGGGAAGGCCGGCAGGTCTACGTCGTCTACCCTCTGGTGGAGGAGACCGGCCGGGCCGACCTGAAGGCCGCCGTGGAGATGCAGAGGACCCTGTCGCGAAAGATCTTCCCCGACCTGAAGGTCGGTCTCGTTCACGGCCGTCTCAAGACGCAGGACCGCGACGCGGTCATGGCGGAATTCGCTTCCGGCCGTCTGCCGATCCTCGTCGCGACGACCGTCATCGAGGTCGGCATCGACGTCGGGAACGCGACGGTGATGGTGATCGAGCAGGCCGAACGTTTCGGACTGTCCCAGCTCCACCAGCTCCGCGGCCGTGTCGGTCGCGGGGCGCACGAGTCCTACTGCGTCCTGATGCCGGGGCCGCGGGCGACGGACGAGGCGCGCCGCCGTCTCGACACGATGGCCTCGACCCAGGACGGCTTCGTCATCGCCCGCGAAGACCTGAAGATGCGCGGTCCCGGCGAGTTCCTCGGCACCCGCCAGTCCGGGCTCCCGGACCTGCGCATCGGCGACATCCTGCGCGACCACGACATCCTGGACGACGCCCGCCGGGAGGCCTTCAAGACCGCGTCCTCCCTGGACACGTCCCCGCGGCGCCACGACCTGGTCCGGCACCTCGAGCGCCGCTGGTCCGGGCGCCTGGGGCTCATCCAGGTGGTCTAACCCGGTGTTCTCACCGTAGAAATTGAATCGGGACGGGACCCGCGGTTCATCGAGCCCAGCGTCGTGGAGTTGGTGGGGCAGCGGATGCATAGGGTGGCTTCGGGGTACGAGGATCTCAACGACCACGACGAGCTGCGGCGGGACCCGGTGAGGGCAACGCTGGTGGGAAGGTGGACCCGACGGGAACGCATCGGCTGTGGGGCGGGACGTGGGGGAACACCCTATTCGCGTCGATGGCCTTTTCGGAAGGAGCAGCGGGCCGTCGAGCCCGTGTCGGCAGTTGACTTCGAATTTGTCGTGGGTCAATGCTCAAGAATGGAACGGTCCGTGCACGCCGAATCCTGTGACCCGATCATCGGCTCCCCGCTGGGCGAGGTAGTTTGGAATTGCCACGACACTGTCGTGCACCAGAATGCCCGCTGCCTGGAGGGGACATGAAAGCGCCAAGCCTGGGACCGGAGGCCGGCAGAGTACCCTCGCGCCTTGCAGAGTACCGGGACCGCCTGCCCTCCTGGGTCGGCATTGCGCTGATTCTCGCCTTCTATCTGCTGGCTCTGAACTTTCACCGGGACCAAGTTCCTGCCGGGTTGAACAACGATGCCGCCGAGGAAGCGATCCGAGGGGTCTACCTGCTGGAGCGCGTGCAGATCGAAGCGTTCAATCTCCATGGTGTCACCCCGGAGGGGTTCAAATTCGGGAACTCGGTGGAGACGCTGTTTCTTTACATTCTCGGCGCTGCGGCGCGGATCCTCGGAACCACGACGCTGGCGATCCATGTCTCGACCTGGTTTTTCGCGTTGGCCGGCATCTGGCTCATGTGCAATCTGACGAAGCGCCTCGATCCGTCACTGCCCACGTGGGTGACGCCGCTCCTGGCGATCTCCTCGGTCTGGCTGTTCCACTACGCGCGTTCAGGACTGCGCGCCAACACGGCGCCTGTTTTCCTCCTGGTATTCACGGTGCTCCTGGATCGGACGGAGTCATCCACGCCGCGATGGGGCATCGGGTTGGCCTGCGGCGCGGCGCTCGGTCTGAGCCTGTACGGCTACACCTCGTGCCGCGTGCTTCCCGTCGCCTTCGTGATTTACCTCCTGGGGCGTCTCTGGCTCTGTGGCGGGAAACGAAAAGATCACCTGCGTCGATATGCGGCAATCCTGGCCGGCGCGCTTGTCATCTCCATACCTAACCTCTTGCTTCTCATCCGCCAGCCCGACGCTTTCCTGTCGCGCGGACTGTATGTGGTGCGAGGGGACATTCTCGCCAAGTCGCTCAACGTCTTGTGGACTCTTCTGCTCCCTTTCTATTATCCGGATTACAGGACAGCCGTGGGTCCGACCCATACGTTCGACGGCGTGAGCATCGGTCTGACCGTGGCCGGACTCCGGCCGGTGCATCCAATCGTCGGATTGGCGTTCGTGTTCGGCCTGGCGCGTGCTCTGCGGCGTTGGAGAGAGCCGGCAATCTCGTTCCTGCTCATCGCCTGGCTCACGGGTACGGTCGCGCTCGGCATCTCCGGGCCGAGTCTCACGCGCATGCTCCTTCTGCTGCCGTTCTACCTGGTCGTTGCCGCTTTCGGTCTCGGCGCCGCCTTCCGCCTGCGTCGCGCACCCGCGGTCATCGGAACGGTTCTCCTGCTCCTGACGGCTTTCCAGGCCAGGGACTATTTCGTCACCTTCGCGCAGAATCCATCGTCCCAGCGGGAGTACCGCCCGGTTGCGACGGCGTTGGGCCGGCGTGCGCGCGCTCTGGCGGCTGACGGGACCCATGTCATGTGCGTGGTGGCGGGCAACGCAGACGTGGTCAATTACCTGACTCACGACTATCACGACCGGGTCCAGGTGTTCGAGTTCGTGCTTCCGCCCGCCGACACGCACGAGATCCCATTGATGATGCAGTTTCGGCCGCAGATGGTTCTTGTGGAGCGCGACAGGGCTTTCGATTTGTTCCGTGCCGCATTCCTGATGATGGGACCCGTGGAACCGCGGTCGGGGTTCGACGAATTCAACGTGGGTCCCCAAATGAATACGTCGCGGCCAGCGGGGCTAAGCCGAAATTGACAAGAACAAAGAAAGAGCCGGGGGGCCATTCGACCCTGCGAGCCGTGCATCGGTCCAGTATCACCAGCCGACCCGAATATTGGTCGAGCGCCGCAGAACCTGCAATGGGCATGACGCCAGCAACAGCGTGTGGCCGTGGCCAACGCTCTTTCGTATCTTCCGCCGGTGGGCAGGGTCGAGGCATAGCAACATCGGCAACCGGTCGCGCTGGTCGCCCGGGCAGCAATCCTTGAGAGAACAATGGTTCGGTGGACAGCGTGAGGCCCGCGGACCGGTCCACTCCATCGCGTTTTCACCGGGCAGACACACACTTCATTCATGCAAGAAGCATGCTGGATTTCCTATGGAGGTTCGCACTACAGCATCCGCAGTCCTTTCAGAGGCTTCCCGACTCAAACGGACTAGAGTGGCCACGCGTCCGTTCGCATGAGACGGATGGAATGAGACCAACGGGCGCGGGATGTTGTCGCAAGTAACATGCAGCAACGAGTTATCGGAAGCGTCTCAGACATTGCTGGCCCGGATTGCCAGAGACGCCATCAGTCGTAGCCGCTGTTTCCTAGAGCGCGGTTGGCGCCTTGACTCCGCGGAGCGGCAGCCTGCCGTCGCGGACCAGCGCCTCCACGAAGGCGCTCGTGCCCCGCGGCTCTCGTCCGCCCGGCGGGCCGCCGGAGAGATCGCGGCGCACCCGTTCGAGATCCCG
>JBGPED010000017.1:0-24101 GCA_041482595.1 Acidobacteriota bacterium | reverse complement strand
GACGCGCGGGATGGCGACGAATTCACCTTCGACGTCGAGACGCGCGAGATCGTGAACGTCGCGCGGGACCGGCGCTATCGTCCCCTCCCGCTCACCGAAAAAGAAGAGGAGATGCGGAGGGGCGGCGGCATATTCGAGGTGGGCCGGCGCGAGTTCCCCGAATCGGCCGGACGCGTGCCGCGCGTCGAATTTCCGGACGCGACGGAGGCGCGGACGCTGACTGTGACCGAGCAGATCGTCTGGGCGCACCGCGCCGACAGGGACGCGAGCGTCCGCCCGGGGGCGACGCTGCGGCTGTATGCGGACCTCCTGCCGGCGTCGGACGGGACGGCGCCGTTCGCCATCCACACCTTCAACACGATCACGGGAGGGGAGACCATTTTCCCCCGCCAGGCGGCGATCGCCAGCGACCACTTCGTGTTCACCGGCAAGGAGGACGATCAAAAGCAGACGCGGATTTCGGCGGAATTCGCGCGTCTGCACGCGATCGGCAGGCCACATTACGCCTCGCCGGGCGACGGCATTTTCCATTTCTATTTTCCCGAGCAGGGTCTCATCGTTCCGGGCGGCTTCTATCCCGGCGCCGATTCGCACAGCCGCGCCTACGGAGCGTACGGGGCGGTCGGCATCGGCGTCGGCAGCACCACGCTCGGTTTCGGCTGGGCCACCGGCGCCGTCTACGTCACCCTGGCCCGGCAGCGGCGCGTCGTGTTCACGGGACGGCTGCAGCCGTGGGTGAGCGGCAAGGACATCGTCCTGGATCTCCTGCGCCGATGGGGCGAGAAGCAGGCGCAGGGGATGTCGGTGGAGTTCGTCGACCACGATCGTCAGCTCCCGATGCCGTTCCGCAACACGGTCGCCAACATGATGGCGGAAGCCGAGGCGCAGAACGGCATCTTCGCCCGCGACGAAATCACCGACGCCTGGTACGCCGCGCGCGGGATCGCGCTTCCGTACCCGCCCCTCCTCCCGGGTGCCGGTGCTCGCTTCGAGATCGACGAGGCGCTCGATCTGACCGTGGTCGGACCCATGATCGCGAAGCCGTTCAGCCCCGGGAACGCCTACCCGGCGGAGGAGGTGGCGCGCGAGCGGCTGACCTTCGACAAGGCGCTCATCGGATCGTGCACCAACGGCTCCTACGATGATCTGCTGGGCGCGGCGCTGGTGGTCCGGGCGGCCCGGGAAGCGGGCCTGAAGAGCGTTCCGAAGAGCGTTCGCTTCGTCGTCTTTCCCGGGAGCGGCACGGTGCGCCAACAGATCGAGCATCCCGACCCGCGCCTCGGGAACGAGTCGATCGCGGACGTCTTCCGCGCCGCGGGCGGCGAGATCCGCCAGTCCTGGTGCGGCCCGTGCTTCGGCCAGGGCGACGACGCCTTGAAGCCGGGGGAACGCGCCATCACGTCGTTCAATCGCAACTGGCAGAACCGCATGGGCGTCGGCGGCGAGGGGTATCTCGCCAGCCCCGCCGTGGTCGCGTCGTCGGCGCTCGCCGGCTACATGGCCCCGCCTTCCGAGATCGGCTTGCGCTGGGACGCGGAGCGATTCGCCGTCTAGGAGTCCGGGAGTCGCCCGGCCCGGAGGAGGTGTCCACGCCGTGTACGGAACCGCGCTGCGCTTCAAGGACGCGTCGGACCGGGAGAAAGACCCCGGGTTCCGCGTTCTCGCGCTGGACGGCGGCGGAATCCGCGGCCTGTTCACGGCGTCGTTCCTGTCGACGCTCGAAGATCTCGGCGGGGGCCGGATCGGCGAGCATTTCGATCTCATCGTCGGAACCTCGATGGGAGGGATCATCGCGCTGGCGCTGGCGTACGGCACGCCGGCGCGGACGGTGTTCGATCTCTTCCTCGAAAAAGGCCGGCTGGTCTTCAGCAGGCCGCGGCGGCTCGGCATGCTGCTGCGTCCCAAGTACGACAATCGTTTTCTCGCCGCGACGCTCCGGGAGTTTTTCGGATCGAAGACACTGAACGACGCGACGACACCGGTGTGCGTCACCTCCTACGAGCTGGAAAATTCCTATCCGCGCGTCTGGAAGGACGAGCATGCCGCCGACCTCGTCCCGGCGGGCGACGAGCCCGCGTGGAAGGTCGCGCTGGCGTCGTCCTCGGCCCCCATCTTCTTCCCCGGGACCCAGGTCTCCAAGGGCGACAGTCACGTGGACGGCGGTCTGTTCGCCAACAACCCGGCGCTCATCGGTCTGACCGAGGCCGTGCGGTATTTCGGCCAGCCGCTCGGGACGATCCGCATCCTGTCGGTCGGCGCCGGAGAGCGGGCCGAGCGCATTCCCTACGAGAAGGCGAGGCGCATGGGCGTGTGGTTCTGGAGGACGGCCGCCATCGAGCACATGCTCATCGCGCAGGCGAGGATAGCGCACGAAATCGCGGTGCGCCTTCTCGATCCGGAGCAGTACCTGCGCGTCAATGTCCCGCTCGAGCGTCCCTACCCGCTCGACGATTATGACGCCGCGAAAAATCTGATCGAGCCCGGAGCTCAGGCGGCGCGCGTCCTGTATCCCGATCTGATTCGGCGCTTCTTTTCGAGCGCCGCGACGCGCGGTCGCGAGCAGAAGACCGCGGTCCGCGCGCTGCGGCTCCGCGATCCGTCCCGCCGTCATTCCTGACGCTTTTTTTGATCGATCGTGTGGACTCCCGCAGGAAGGGGTGATAGGCTTCGCGCGGTCAACGAGCAGGGAATCCGCGCCGCTTGAGGCGCGGACACATTGAGGGAGGACCATGGCGCGAACTCCTGATGTCGCAGGTGCACTCGAGGCGGTCATCACCAGGACGCTGAAGGCGACGGTGGGCCCCCGCTTCCGGAAGGTGGACAGCCAGCTCAGGAAGCTGGAGCGCAGACTCAAGAAGATGGCCTTGCAGCGCGGCCGTCGCGCCGGGGCGGGCCGTCGCGCCGCCGGCGGAAAGAAACGCGGCCGCCGGGGTCGTCCGCCGATGCGTGGTCGCGGACGGGGCAGGAGATCCAGGCGCTGATCCGCATGCGGGCCGACTCCTGGAGCCTGGAATGGCCCGGCGGCGGGGGAGGCGTGTATGCGCCGCCGTCCGGTTCCAGGAGTCGGTCCATTCTCCACGGCAGCCGCAGGGACTTTCTCCGGTCCTGCGGCGCCTCGGCCCTCGCCCTCGCCGCGATCGACATGGTCCCCGGCGCCTTCGTGACGCGGAGGATCGAGGCCGCCGTCCTGCCGCCCGATCGGCTCGAGACTCTCGGGGCGGTCGCGCTCGAGAAGGCCAGGGCGCTCAGCGCCACGTACGCCGACATCCGCATCAACCGCTACCGCACGCAGAACGTCCTTCTGCGCTCGACCCCGGACTGGACGACCGGGGCGATCAACAACGTGCCGTCGGTCACCGACGAGGAGAGCTTCGGTTTCGGCGTCCGCGTGATCCACGGCGGCGCCTGGGGCTTCGCGGCGAGCGCCACGGTGGACAAGGACACCGTCCTACGGATGGCGGCGGAGGCGGTCGCGATCGCGAAGGCGCATGCCAGGCTCCGGAAGGAGCCCGTGCGTCTCGCCAGGGCCCCGGCGGCCAAGGACACCTACAGCACCCCCCTCGAAAAGAACCCCTTCGACGTCGGCGTCGCCGAGAAGCTCGGACTTCTCGAGGCGGCGAGCGACGAGGTGCGCAAGGTCGCGGGGGTGTTCTCGGTCACGGGATTCATGGAGCTGCGGCTCGAGGAGCGCTTCTTCATGTCCACCGAGGGCAGCGTCCTGAGGCAGACGATCGTGCAGGTGGCGCCGGAATACACGGCCACGGCGCGCGACCTCAAGACGCGCAAGGCGAAGACGCGCACCTACCGTCCGAACGCCGTCTGCGGCGGCTACGAGTTCGTGGAGAAGGCCGGTCTGGTCGAGAGCGCCCGACGCGTCGGCGAGGAGGTGGTGAACCACCTGAAGGCGCCGTCGGTGTCGGCCGGCAGGAAGGACCTCGTCCTTCTGCCGACGCACCTGGCGCTGACGATCCACGAATCGATCGGGCACTCCACCGAGCTCGACCGGGCGATGGGGTACGAGGCGAATTTCGCCGGCACGTCGTTCCTGACGACCGACAAGCTCGGCACCTTCCGCGTCGGCTCGGACATCGTCAATGTCTTCGGGGACCGGGTCCTGCCGCAGGCCCTCTCAACTTGTGGATACGACGACGACGGCGTGAAGACGAAGCGCTTCCCGATCCTCAAGAACGGCATTTTCGTCGGCTACCAGACGATCCGCGAGCAGGCCCACTTCATCGGGCAGGACGAGTCGATGGCCTGCTGCTACGCCGACTCGTACGCGTCCGTGCCGTTCCAGAGGATGCCGAACGTCTGGCTCGAGGCGGGCGGAAAACCGGCGTCGGTCGACGACCTCGTCGCCGGTGTCGACGACGGGGTCCTCATCGACGGGCGCGGCTCGTACTCGATCGACCACCAGCGCTACAACTTCCAGTTCGGCGGCGACGCGTTCTGGGAGATCAAGGGCGGCAAGGTCGGCGCGATGATCGCCGACGTCGCGTACCAGAGCCGCACCCCCGATTTCTGGCAGGCCTGCGATCTCCTCGGCGACCGGTCGACGTGGCAGAACGTCGGGCTGAACCGCGACGGCAAGGGGGAGCCCGGCCAGATCAACGCCATGAGCCACGGCTGCCCCGCCAGCCGCTTCCGCGGCATCACCATGATCCGGACGGAGTAGAGGTCCCGTGCGATTCGACCGCGACGAGGCGAAGACAACGATCGAGCGCGTCCTGGCGCTGCGGAAGGACGGGGACCTCGAGGTCGAGCTCGTGACCCGCACCGCGTCGCACACCCGTTTCGCGCGCAACGAGATCACGACCTCGGGCCGCGTCGAGGACGTCACCCTGTCGATCGCCGCCCGCCGCGAAGGGAAGACCGGCACGGTCAGCACCAACGATGTCTCGGACGGCGGCCTGAAGGAGGCGGTGGGCCGGGCCGTCGGGCTGCGCGACCTCATGCCGGTCGACCCCGAGTGGGTCGAGACCCTGCCGCCCCAGACCTACCCGGAGATCGAGAAGCACGACGACCAGGCGGGCCGGGCGGGTGCGGCCGACCGCGCCGCAGGCGTCAAGGCGACCCTGACCCTGGCGGAGCGCCGCAAGCTGACGGCGGCCGGGTTTTACGAGAACAGCGCCGAGGCGCACGCGATCGGCAACAGCAAGGGGAACTTCGGCCACCACCGCTCGACCGACGTCGAGTTCTCGGTCACCATGCGGACCTCCGACGGCACGGGGTCCGGATGGGCCTCCTCCTACTCCCCGCGCTTCTCGCAGGTCGACCCCAGGCCGGTCGCCCGGCGCGCCGCCGACAAGGGGGTCGCATCGGCCAGACCCCGCGAGGTGCCTCCGGGCGACTACACCGTGATCCTGGAGCCCGCGGCGGTGGCGGCCCTCGTGCAGACGCTGCAGTTCGGCGCGCTGTCGAAGCGCGCCGCCGACGAGGGACGAAGTGTCTTCTCGAAGGAGGGGGGCGGCAGCCGCATCGGTGAGAAGGTCGGGCACGACCTGGTGACCCTGGTCACCGATCCGTTCGAGGCGCGCGTCCCGGCCTTGCCGTGGAGTGGTGCGGGCCTGCCGAACCGCAAGGTCCCCTGGATTGAGAAGGGCGTGCTCAAGACCCTGTACGCCGATCGCTACTGGGCGGCCAAGACGGGTGTCGCGCCGACGCCGTTCCCGGGAAGCCTCGTCCTCGCGGGAGGCAGCGCGACGCTCGACGATCTCATCGCCTCGACCGACAGGGGCCTCCTGGTGACGCGCTTCTGGTACATCCGCACCGTCAACCCGCAGACCTGGCAGCTCACGGGGCTCACGCGGGACGGGCTGTTCCTGATCGAGAAAGGCAGGATCGCCGCCCCGGCGGTCAACCTGCGCTTCAACGAGAGCCCGGTCGTGATGCTGCAGAACATCGAGGCGATGACGCCCCCCGTCCCGGCCGGCCGCATGCTCGTGCCGGCCATCAAATCGCACGAGTTCACCTTCACCAGCAAATCGGATGCGGTCTGATCACCCGCGTGGAGCCGGCCCGGTTTTTCCAGGCGGTGACAAAATTGAAATCGACCTTCGACTGTGTCCCGATCATCCGGAATCTATATTGATCCTATATGGGGTGAGGCTGATGCGGAAGACCCGGGCGCCCCTCGCGCTCGTCATGCTCGTCGGAGCCTTGCAGGGCCTGACGCCGTCCTGGGGCGCCATGATGGACGGTGCCGCCGGGTCGGCCCCGGACTACCTGGAGCGGTACTCGCGCCCGTTCCGGGTCGACACGGGCGAGCTGGCGTTCACGGAGAAGTACTACTGGCACCGCCTGACCCACCCCACGACCAGCGACAAGAAAGTGGGCGGCGCCGTCCTGGCCGTGGCGTTCGCCCTCTGGTCGCACAAGGAGCAGATCCAGAGCGACTGGGCCCAGCGCGACACCACGATCGAGCACGAGACCACGCTGAAGAGGATCCAGAAGCTCGGCGGCGGCATCGTCGTGCCGGCGACCGCGCTGCTCATGTACGTGGGCGGCTCGACGAGTCGGAATTACCGATCGAAGGAGACGGGCGTCATGCTCGCCCACTCCCTCCTTCTGACCGACCTGGTGACCCTGGCGGGACGCTGGGCGCTCGCCGAGGATCGGCCGAAATACGGCGGCAGCCTGCACCCTTTCCGAGGGTTCGGCGGCGGCATTTCCGGACACAGCGCCACCGCGGCGTCCATCTCGGGCGTCCTGTCGCGCATGTATCTTCAGATAGATTCGGAGGACAGCCACGCGACCGTCGTGTGGAAGCGCATCGGGAAGGGGCTCGCCTACGGCCTGCCGGCCATCGTCGCCTTCGGCCGGGTCAACGATCAGCAGCACTATCTCTACAACACGGTCCTGGGGCTCTCGATCGGCTACTGGAGCGGCAACGTCGTGGCGGACGCCCACGGTTTCTACATCCACGGGACTCCGTCACGCTTCCGGCCCTCGGCCGTCGGTCCGATCACAAACGACCAGGGCGCGCCCGGCATCGGGGCGCGCTGGGACTACTGACGTCAGAACTCCCACCGCACGCCGACCCCCGCCCCGCCGCCTTCTCCCAGGATCGGCCCGACACCCGACGGCTTGAGGCGCGGGCGTCCGTCTTCCAGGTACAGGCCGTGGGCGTCGGCGACGGCGTTGCTTGTCCAGAAGCCGATCGCCATGCCGAGGACGGTGCTGTAGACGAAGTGTTCCTGCTCGTTCACGCGGCCGAAGGCCACCGCGACCGGTGCGCCGTAGGCGAACCCCTTGCCGATCCACTTGAAGGTCCGCTTGACACGGCCGTCCTCGGGCTTGACTTGCAGATACATGCGCGACAGCACGCCCGAGACCGAGGCGGCCGTCGCGGCGTGCCCGGACACGCCGTGGCCGATTCCCTGGAAGGGGTGCAGGCGCCCGCCGTCCCTGGGACGGTCCTCGCTCAGGATCCACATCCCGGTCACCGTGAGGATGCCGGTGAAGAGGCCCGACTCGGCCAGCATGAACCCGGTCTCCTTGGCGCGGTAGTTGTGAAAGGCGGAGCCGCCGACATAGAACAGGGCGGCGATCGCGGGGACGATCCCCTTACCGCCGAAATCCTGCGCCTGCCTGAAGAAGCGCTCGCGGGGCGGGGAGTCGTCTTCGGCCACGTCCGCCTGGATGCGGTTCTTCTGGGTGGCGAGCACGAACGACGCCATCAGGACGCCCGCGCCCCAGACCTTGTCCTTCATCTCGGGATGAAACAGCCGGTGCCAGTAATACTTCTGCGTGAACTTGAACTCGCGGCCGTCGATCACGAAGGGCCGGGAGTAACGCTCGAGGTGGGCGGGCAGGCTGGAGGAGGGTTCCACAGCACCGTCGTCATCCTGGTCGGCCAGGACCGGCGCCAGGCCGGCGGTCGAGAGAACGCAGAGGGCGATCACCAGACAACGAGTGAGGCGTCGCACACGTAAACTGTAGCGCGGGACGGTTCTCCGGACCACTCGCGGGGGACCGCGGGGTCATCGGGGGATGCGCGCAATCGGCGGCGAGCCCCGCATCAGGAGAATCTGGAGAGCGCGAAGAACGGCTCGGGTGTGGAGGTCCCGAGGACCAGGTCGGCCAGGCGCTCGCCGACGGCGGGGCCGTGCTTGAAGCCGTGCCCCGAGCCGCCCCCCGCGATGAAGGCGTTCGTGGCCTGTGGATGGCGATCGATGATGAAGCGCCCATCGGGTGAGTTCTCGTACTGGCAGACGCGCGCCTCGAGAAGCGGCGCGTCCTTGAGGCCGGGGAAACGGAAGGCCAGGTAGTCGCGCGCCGAGCGCAGCCCTTTCGAGCTCGGCTTCCTCTCGCCGTTCGTCGGGTCGAACACTTCGCCGCGCGTGTCGTCGGCCACCTTGAATCCGCGCCATTCGCTGCCCGGGATTCCGTAGAAGATCCGCCGGCCATTGTCGATCCAGACCGGCAGCCGGTCCTCGAGCCAGGTCGGATCGCCGGCCGGCGTCCCGAAGAAGAACTCCTCCTGCCGGGTCGGGCGGATGCGGGCGCCGAGGAGCTCGGGGAACATCGTCCCCAGCCACGGACCGCAGGCGAAGACGTAGCGGTCCGCGGAGAGAAGACTCTGGTCGGAAAGCCGGAGCGGACCCATCCTGTCGTTGACGACAGGACCGGGGGCGACCGCGGCCTGCCGGTACTCGCCCCCTTCCGCCTGGAACCGCTCCAGGACCGCCTGGCAGGCGCGCCGCGCCAGCAGGTAGCCGGCCTCCTTCTCGTGCAGGACCCAGTTCACCCCTTCGAAGCTGACCTGAGGATACCGGGCGGCGGCCTCGGCGAACTCCAGCCGCTGGACGGGGAGTCCGGCCGCGCGCAGGAGCGGCAGCGCGGCCAGCTCGTAGCGATCGTCGCTCCCCGCCATCCACAGGACACCGGTCTTCCGGAACAGCGGCCGCCCGAAGCTCCTCTCGCTGGCGCGCCAGAGCCGCAGCGATCGGGCGGCCATCTCGACGTAGATCCGGTCGGGGCCGTAGGTGGCGCGGATGACCCGGGTCTCGCCGCCGGACGAGGCGCGTGAGTTCCCCGGGCCCCAGGCGTCCAGGAGCACGACGCGCGCCCCGCGCCGCAGAAGGTGCAGGGCGGTCCAGCCGCCGAATGCCCCGGCTCCGACCACGGCCACGCGCGGCTTCGCGGAGGCCGCCGCGCTCAACGGAGACAGGACGCGCGAGGCGTGCAGCGCGACGAGCGCCGCACCGCCCTTCAGGAGCGACCGCCGCGACAGGCGACGCATGGGGTCAGGACTCCTCGAATCGTTCGACATCATCCCAGGTCAGGATCCCGGCGGCGATCACCTGCTCCAGCGCCGCTTCCAGATCTTCGGACGAGGCGCCCCAGGGGTTCTGCAGCACGGCCCGGCGCACCGCCTCGTAGGCCTTGCGGGGACCGAGGCTCCGGAGGTCCTCGAGACTCTTGTCGTCGATCTCCATGGTGTCTCCCGTCAGGTGATCAGTCGGGCGATGAGGAAGGCCGCGGCAGCCGCCAGGCCGCCGATGAGGGTCGTCTGCCAGGCGCTGCGCCCCGGAGTGGTGCCGGTGTAGCGGCCCTTGACGTATCCGAAGACCAGGAGCGCCAGGAGCGTCGAGACGACCGACAGCCAGAGTCCCGCGCGCGCGTCCGGCGCGAAGAAATACGGCGCCAGCGGGATGAGCCCGCCCGCGACGTACGCGGAGGCAATGGTCATGGCACTCCTGAGCGCCCGCCTGGGATCGGGCTTCTCGAGACCCAGCTCGAAACGCATCATGAAGTCGATCCAGGCCTCGGGGCGGTTGCGCAGCGCCGCCACGACCGGCTCCGATTCCTCGGGGGTCAGACCGTACTTCCGGAACAGCTCGTGGATCTCCGCCTCTTCCTCGAGCGGCTTCTCCTTCACCTCGACGCGCTCGCGCGCCCGCTCGCGGGCGTAGTGCTCCGCGTCGCTGCGGGCGGCCAGGTACCCGCCGAGACCCATGGCGATCGAGCCGGCCGCGATCTCCGCCAGGCCGGCGGTGATGATGACGGCGGTGGAGTCGATGGCGCCCGAGAGACCCGCCGCCAGGGCGAACGGGACGGTCAGGCCGTCCGACATCCCGATGACGATGTCCCGGACGATGTCGCCGGACGTGAAGTGCTTTTCGGTATGGGGGGTCTGCGGCATGGGGTCTCCCCGTTGTCGTGCCGCCCATCCTACCCGAACTGTCGGGTCGGGTAGAATGCACCCTCATCCGGCAGGGGGATCGATGCGACGCCTCTTTATCGACGGTGAGTTCACGGACGGCTCGACGGGCCAGACCATCCAGGTCGTCGACCCGGCCACCGAGGAGGTGGTGGACGTCGTCCCGAAGGGAGGCGTCGCCGAGGTGGACCGGGCGGTGGCCGCGGCCAGGCGGGCCTTCCCGGCGTGGAAGCGCGTGCCGGCCCTGGAGCGCGCCGACCTGCTGGTGGAGACGGCGCGCCGCCTGCGCGGGAACAAGGAGGAGTTCGCGCTCAGCCTGACCCGCGAGACCGGCCGAACCCTGCGCAAGAACCGAGGCTACGTCGACTGGTCGGCGACCTGTTTCGAGTATTACGCCGGCCTCATCCGCGACAGGCGCGGGCGGGTCATCCCCTCCGCCGAGCCGGGGCAGCTCAATCTGGTCCTCAAGGAGCCGATGGGTGTGGTCGGCTGCATCGTTCCGTTCAACTACCCGCTGATGCTCCTCGTCTGGAAGGTGGCTCCGGCCCTCGCCGCCGGGAACAGCGTGGTGATCAAGCCGGCGTCGCAGACGCCCCTCACGACACTCGATCTGAACCGTGTGTTCGACCACCTGCCGAAAGGGGTCGTGAACATCATCACCGGTGCCGGGGCCGAGGTCGGAGACGCCCTGGTCGTGCACCCGGACGTGCCCTGCATCGCCTTCACCGGCAGCACCGCGACCGGACAGCGCATCTACCGCATGGGCGCCGAGCGCATCAAGAAGCTGCACCTCGAGCTGGGCGGGAGCGACGCGGCCATCGTCTGCGCCGACTGCGATCTCGAGGCGGCGGTGCGCGCCGTGGCCTGGACCGGTTTTCTCAATGCCGGGCAGGTCTGTACCAGCGCGGAGAGGGTGTACGTCGAGCAGCCGGTCTACGACCGGTTCCTGGAGCTGTTCTCCGCCCTGACCGCGAAGCTCGTCGTGGGACCCGGCATGGATGCGAAGACGGAGGTCACGCCGCTCATCGGCAGGAAGGAGCGCGACCAGGTCGAGGCGCGCGTGCAGCAGGCTCGGCACGAGGGGGCGGAGATCGTGACGGGCGGCAGGAGACCGAAGCGTCTGCCGAAGGGGTGGTTCTACGAGCCGACCGTGCTGGCCGGGGTGCGCCACGGCATGAGCCTGCTGAAGGAGGAGATCTTCGGGCCGGTGGTCCCGATCATGCCGTTTTCGACCTTCGACGAGGCGCTGGCCCTGGCGAACGACTCGCCGTATGGGCTCGGGGCGACGTTGTTCTCGACCGACGCGAAGAAGGTCCGGCGCTACTACGAGGAGATCCAGGCCGGCAACGTCTGGGTCAACGACCCCCTGGTCGACAATCCGGCCGGGCCGTTCGGCGGCATGAAGATGTCCGGTCTCGGCCGCGAGCTGGGCGAGGAGGGGCTGGAGGAGTTCCAGCAGACCAAGCACGTGCACTGGGACATCGAAGGGCGGATCAAGCCGTGGTGGTACCCGCTCCCCGACTAGAGGATCGTCGTGTGCTAGGATCGCTCGCCTCGATGATGGTCTGAAGGGCGCTCCGGAGGCCGTTTTAGTGCGGGTCAGACAGGCCGTCGCAACATTCTCCGTGCTTCTTCTGCCGTGCTTCGCCGCGTCCGCCCCGGCCTGGGGCGAGACCCTGAGCTACCAGGCGGGCGGCGAGACGGTGCGGGCCTACCTGGGGAACTTTCCCGGGTCGAGGAACAGCCCCGGCATCGTGGTCATCCACGACTACTGGGGCCTGAACGAGCAGATTCAGGGGATCGTCGATCGCCTGACCCGCCTCGGGTACGTGGTGCTGGCTCCGGATCTGTTCAAGGGGAAGCTGGTGTCCGATCCCGGGCTGGCGCAGGACATGAGGCGCGCTCTGGACGAGGAGCGCGCGGTGACGATCGTCAAGGGGGCGATCGACGAGCTTCGCAAGCTCGACCGCGTGAACAACCGGCCGGTGGCGACGATCGGGTTCGGGATGGGAGGCCGGGTCTCGCTCGCGACGGCGCTGCGGGGGGCCGACGTGCAGGCCACCGTGGTCTTCTACGGCAGTGTTGCGACGACCCGCGAGGGCGTGGCCCCGCTCAAGGCGCCGATCCTGGGGGTGTTTGGCGGCGGCGATCACGCCGTCCCGGAGAAGGACGTGACGTTGTTCGAAGCGGCGCTGAAAGAGGCGGGGAAGGACGCGAAGATTGTATCGTATCCCGGGCTCGGCCACTGCTTCATGGACGAAACGCACCCCGATTACGAGCCCGAAGAGGCCAAGGACGCCTGGATCCAGATGCGGGACTGGCTGGCGGTGAAGCTCGAGCGGCAGCTGCCCGTGAGACGCGCGCCCGGCACGCCTGCCAGTCCGGAACCGGCTCCCCAGCCCACGGCCCCCTGACCGATGCCCGCGAAGCCCTCGAAGCAGCTCGAGACCTTTCCGAACCCACGCCCCGGGCGCGATTACGAGATCTCGTTCGAGATCCCGGAGTTCACCTGCCTCTGCCCGAAGACCGGGCAGCCCGACTTCGCGACCCTGCGGATCCGCTACATCCCCGACCGGCTTTGTGTCGAGCTGAAAACTCTGAAGCTCTACGTCTGGTCGTTCCGTGACGAGGGACACTTCCACGAGGACGTCACCAACCGCATCCTGGACGACCTGGTGAAACTCCTCGATCCGAAGGAGATGACCGTGGTCGGAGACTTCAACGTCCGGGGCGGCATCCATACGGTCGTGACCGCCAGCCACCCTCGCAGAGACTGACCCCCTACTCCGACTCATGATGCATCCTGACCGCACGATGAGGGGATAGTCGCGTTGTCTGCACCGCACCTTCACGGTATATTTCCGGCCGCCCGGGGGAGTAACCGATTGAATTCATTCGACTTGCAATGCGGCAGGGAGAGGCGGCCCGTGTCTTCTTTATATAAGAGGGTGGTCCGCCTGGCCGCGTGCGGTCTCGCGAACGCCTGGCTGGCTCTGTCGGTCGCGGGGGCCACGGTCGTCCCGTGGATGGACCTGAAGGAGATCGCGGCGAAGGCCGACGTGATCGTTCTCGGAACGGTCGAGTCGGTCGAGAGCGGCTGGAGCGATGACGGCCGGATCATCGTCACGCGCGCCACGGTGACGGTGGAGCGCTCCTTCAAGGGAGGACCGCGCGCCCGCGTCGTGGTCGAGACGCCCGGCGGCAAGGTGGGCGATCTGGCGATGGTCGCCTCCGGGGCGCCGGTGTTCCATGCCGGCGAGCGCCTGGTGCTGTTCCTGGAGCCGGCGGGAGGGGCGGCCGGCGGTGCAGCGGCGGGCGGCGGCGGACGGCGGCATGGTGTCGTCGGGTGGAACCAGGGCCGGATGATGGTGCGCCGCGACGCCCGCACGGGTCGCGACCTCGTCGAGGATCGGACTGCCGGGACGCTCTATCTGGACCGGCAGGGCAAGCCGGTCGGCCCCGGTCGTTCGGGGAAGGGCCCGGCCGAGCTGCAGGAGTTCCTGCGCGACGTCGAGCGGCTGGTCGCCGAAGCGGCGCGCGGGTCGGCGCCGTGAGGATCCCGCGGTCGTTCCCGCCGCTCCGGGTTGCGCTCCTGGTCGCCGTCCTGTCCGTCGCGGGCGGGGCGGCCGCCCTCGCCTACGTGCAGACCAACCTGGTGGACCTGGGCTTCTCCGACGTCGGGGTGTTCCAGCTGGGTGGCAACCTCGTGCTGCGCCTCGAGCAGGACGCCTCGTTCCGGATCACCGACGGGTCGGACATCACGACGCTCCAGGCCAGCATGCAGCGCTGGACGGACGTTCCGACCTCCAACGCGACGATCACCGAGGGGTCCCGCTTCAACCTGGCGAGCCCCATCGACGCCGGGGCCGGTCTCGGAAACGACGGAATCAACCGCGTCTACTTCGCCGAGACCGACACCTCCAACCGCATCAGTAGCGCCATCGCGGTCTCCTTCTTCTTCGTCGGGGGCGACGGCCGGATCACCGACTGCGATATCGTCTTCAACGAGCGGCTCTACACCTTCAGCACCACGACCCCTGTGAACCCGAACCAGATCCTCGGATCGACCACCTATGATCTGGGCGAGATCGCCACCCACGAGATGGGCCACTGCCTGGGATTCGACCACAGCGCCGTGGCGGGCCGGTTCGCGTCCACCGGCCTGGAGGTGTCCGGTTTCACGTCGGGCGATTTCGCCTCCCAGGCCACCCTGTACCCGTTCGGGTCCCGGACGATCCAGGGGCGCAGCCTGTCGCAGGACGACATGTCCGGCGTGTCGTTCATCTACCCGAACAGCACGCTCACTTCGACCACCGGGACGATATCCGGGCGGGTCTTCAACGGCGGGACGTTCAGTCCGATCAAGGGGGCGCACGTCGTGGCGGTCGCCACGTCCGCCCCCGACGTTCCGGTGGTCGGGGTGATCTCGGACGTGCAGGCGGGGGGGCCGGGAGGGGAATACACCATCGTCGGCCTGCCGCCGGGAAGCTACTACCTGCGCCTGGAGCCGCTGGTCGGCTCGACCAATCCTTTCACCCAGGCGAACACCCACTTCACCGGATTCAACACGTCGTTCCCGCCGGAGTTCTACGACGGCGCCACCGAGTCGGGGTTCGACGTGGCGACCGACAGGGTCGCGATCGGCGTCGCCGCCGGCCAGACCGTCACGGGAATCGATTTCCTGACCAACGTCGCCTCGCGCGATTCGAACGAGCCGAACAACACGCGCGCCGCCGCGACGCCGGTCGCGTGCGAGCAGACGGTCCCCGCCTCGATCGTGCCGCAGGGAGACATCGACTACTACGCGCTGTCGATCACGAGCGCCACGGCGCTGCAGGTCGACATCAACGCGGCGAGGAGCGGCTCGCCCCTCGACCCGATCGTCGGCGTGTTCGACGCGGCCGGCAACCGCCTGGCGTTCGCCGACAACACCATCTCGTTCGACCCGGTGCTGAACGTCGATCTCCTGTCCCCGGGCACCTACTACATCGCGGTCGCGTCGTTCAACGACAGCACGTTCACCGGCACCGACGCGCGCACCGTCGGCAACTACACGATGACGCTGCGCTGCTCGGTCCCGGAAGTGCGTGCCGGCACCTGCGGCGGCAGGGTCCTCTACGCAGGTTCGAACGCGGACGGGTCGATCTACGCCATCTCCGACGGCGACCACGACCTCCACTTCGAGGGGCAGTCGGTCTTCGCCTCCGGTGCCGGGAGCGGCCAGGGCGCGATCGTCACGCGGCGCGACGGCGGCGTCTGCCTGGGGAACCTGTCGCAGAGCGTCTTTGCCCTTTACGATGACACCGGCGATTTCAGGTTCGACCGGGCGGTCGTCGTGCCGACGCTCGTCGGCGACACGCGGGCGCTCGGGGGTGCCCGGCGCGCCGGAGCGGAATACCTGTTCACCGGAGACGTGTTCAGCGCGGCGCCGCTTTTTGAGATGCTCGATTCCGGCGGCGACGCTCAGCCCGAGCGCACGACCCTGTTCGCCCCGGCGCCCCAGTCCGTCCTGGCCGTGTCCGCGGACGAGGCGGGGACGCTCTACGTCTTCGACGTGCTCTTCAACGGGATAGGCGGCCTGATCGCGTACCGCGACGTGAACGACGACGGGGTGGCCGACGCGTCCACCGTCTTCCTGGCCGACGCGTCGCCCTATGGAAACATCATCGCGCACCGGGCCGGGGAGGTGTTCGCCGGAAACATCTCCCTCGGCCAGATCGATCTGATCGTCGATCAGGATGGAGATGGTGTCGCCGACAGCGTGACGCCCTACGCCACCGGGCTCTCCCTCGACGCCTTCTCGGGCCTGGCGTTCGACGACCAGGACGTGCTTTACGCCGTGGACAGCGCCAACTGGATCCTGGCGCTCCCCGACGACGACGGGGACGGGGTGGCCGACCGGCAGGTGCAATTCTCGCCCCTGATCCCCGGCCTCACCGGCATCGCCTTCGGCCAGGGACCGCCGGGCACCGTCTCGCTCCCCGGCTCGTTCCACCCCGTCGGCGTGACGCGGAGCGGCTCCGGCCTCCGCCTGACCTGGGAGGACCAGGGCCCGACGGTCCCGGCCTACAACATCTACGAGGGGACGCTCGGCAGCTGGTACTCGCACGCGCCGCTCCTGTGCCGCGTGGCCGGCACGGCCGACGGCGCCGGCAATCGGTTCCTCGACCTCACGCCCACCGGCACGGCGAGCCATTACTACCTGGTGACAGCGAGCGACGCCTGCGGCGAAGGCTCCGCCGGCCGCGGCAGGAACGGCCAGAGGCGCCCGATGCCGAACGGCACGTGCGGCGCTGTGCCGTAGGCGGGGCGGACGCCGCGCCTCGTTCCGTCCTGCATCAGAGGGTCTGCCGCACCGCGAGTGTCGCCGCGACCATGTTCCTGAGCTTGGCCTCCGCCTCTTCGGGGGAACGGGTCTTGAGGCCGCAGTCCGGGTTGACGTAGAGCCGGGAGGGTGGCACGACCCGCAGCGCCGCCAGGATGCGCTCCTTCACCACCTCGACCGGCTCGATGGCGTGGTGGTGGACGTCCAGAACACCCGCCCCCAGCTCCTTGGTGAACGGTGAGGTGCGGAACAGATCGAGCAGGCCGAGGGCCGAGTTCGACAGCTCCAGGGTGAACTGCTCGACCGGCAGATCCAGCAGGCGGGGATAGATGGCCGCGAAGTCTCCGTAACAGATGTGCGTGATCGTCCTGGCGCGCAGACCGTCGGTGACCCGGTGCATGGCGCGGATCGCGAGATCGATCTCGTCCGGCCGGACCGAGACGGCCGGCTCGTCGATCTGGACGTAGAGCGCCCCCGCCGCGACCAGCGCCTCGCACTCCTGGCGGACGACGTCGGCCAGCGCCATGGCCAGCGATTCGCGCGAGCCGTAGTGCTCGTCGAACGCCCAGTCCATCAGGGTATACGGCCCGGTGAGGATCGCCTTCACCGGACGGCGCGTCTGCCCGCTGGCGTAGCGGAACCACTCGACCGTGACCGGGCGCGTCCAGCGCACCTCGCCGACCACGACCGGCTTCCGGTAGTAGCGGTTGCCGTACGAGCGCACCAGCCCCGAGATGCGGAACCCTTCCAGGTTCTCGGCGAAATAGGTCGTCATGTCGCCGCGGTACATCTCGCCGTCCACCAGCAGGTCGAGGCCGATGTTTTCCTGGAGCCGGATGCAGGCGGCCGTCTCCTCGCGCTCGATGACGCGCAGAGAGTCCGCGTCGAGGGTGCCGCGGGAGAACTCGGCGCGCGCCCGCTTCAGCCGCTCCGGCTTGGGGAACGACCCGATCGTGCTGAGCGGCAGGAGAAGTCCGGCCGGGAGAGCCCGCGCCTCCCGGGCGTCGGCTCCCGGGGCCGGGTCGATGTCGCTCATGCGAACTCCTGCCTGGCCCGGTCGCGCAACGCCGCCAGCACGGACATCTTCGCCCGCGCGGTGTGACGCGGCAGGAACTCCAGGCCGTGGTTCGGGGCGAGGTGCACCTCGGGTGCGGTCCCCTGGGCAGCCCGCAACGCCTCGAGGATCGGCCGCACGCGTTGCTCGTAGGTCTCGCCGGGATCCTCCAGCCGCGTGTTTCGGCCGTCGATGACGCCGAGGAGGAGGCCGGTCCCCGGAACGAGGCCGGCGGCCAGCCGGGTCCCGAGCCCGGTGGCT
The DNA here is from genome assembly GCA_041482595.1 of Acidobacteriota bacterium. Lineage (GTDB taxonomy): Bacteria > Acidobacteriota > Polarisedimenticolia > Gp22-AA2 > Gp22-AA2 > Gp22-AA3. Next base: position 6,296 of record JBGPED010000017.1, on the reverse strand, counting down.
GCGGCCGAGGCGCCCTCCGGAAGGGCGGCCACGACGTCGAAGCCGAGGATCGCCACGGGGAGGGCGGCGAGGTCGTCGAAAAATGGCGCCGCGTCGCCGAACGAGGTCGCGAGGATGACCCGCGCAGAGCTCAGGCCGGCGACCAGCCGCCGCATCGCGAGGCGTAGAAGGTCCGCGGTTCCCGGGAACCGCGCCAGCGCCGGCTCGTCGACCTGGATGACCCCCGCGCCGGCGGCCTCGAGGTCCAGGAGCTCGCGGTTCAGGGCGGAGGCGATCTCGAGCGCCAGGCCGCGGAGCCCGCGCCCGCGCGCGTCGCGCGACAGCCGGGCGAGAGTGATCGGGCCGGTGACGATCCCCTTCACGGGACGGGGCGCAACGGCGGCCGCGGCGAAGCGGTAGGCATCGACGAGGAAAGGCCGCTCGCGGCCGACCGGTCCGACCGCGGCCGGCTGACGGTAGTAGGTGTTCGTGTCGAAGTAGCGCAGCAGGCCTTCGATCCGGAATCCGGCCAGACCGCGCGCCACGTGCGACACCGGGTCGTGCCAGCGGATCTGCCCGTCACTCAGGAGATCCATCCCGGCGTCGGACTGCTCCCGGAGGGCCATGCGGGTCATCTCGTCTTCGGCCCCGGCCACCGCCGACGGCTGGACCTCGCCCCGGTCGGCACCCTGCAGCGCGCGGCGCAGGACCTGCTCCGCCGGCCGGTCCCCGATGCGCGGATAGCTGTTGAAAAGCGAGGCGAGGATCACGTCCACTCCTCTCACGGTCTCAGCCGGGCAGGCACCCTCAGAATATCGTCCGGTCGCGGCCTGCGCAAGTGATCTTCGAGCAAAGACGATCCTCGCCGAGGTGTGGCGTGGCAGGCCGCGCACCGCCGAGGCTCGCTCGCCCCCCCCCGATCGAGGACCCCGACCGACCCATTGCTGAATGTCCACCTTTCGCAGGACCCGACGCCGGGTGGCCGGCCCTCGCCGCTGGTCCGGCAGCGCAGCGGCGTGCCCTCGCCGGGGCGCGCCGATTTCGAGCCGCGCCATGCGGGCCGAAGAGGCAGCGATTGTCCCGCGCGAGCGAGCATGAGGCCCGACGCGGCGAGGGCACGCCGCCCCGACCCGGGATAGCTCCGCGTTGCGCATGGTCGGCCGAACGGCGCGCGGGCGGCCGTCTTTGTGTGTTACGCTTCCCCCATATGGCGCGCGTGCCGGGGTGACCCGCGCCGGGGCGAGGGAGCCCTTTGGTCAAGCAGGTTCTGTGGAGCGAATCGGTCCGGGATCGGATCGACAGCGGCAAACCCCATTTTCTCGCCAGGGCCAGCCTGAAAGCCTTGTCGGCCGGGGCCGCCTCCGTCCTGCTCGACGTGGCCGCGACCGACCGCCCCAACCTCATCGTCCTGGCTCCCGAAACGTCCGACATCGGCGGGCCGGAGCTCTGCCGGCGGATCCGCCAGGACGACCGGACACGCGGCATTCCGATCCTGGCGCTGGCTTCGGACGACACGCAGGAGTTCCTGTTCAAGGAGGCCGGCTGCACCGAGGTGGTGCGCGCCTCGATCCCGGCGGCGCTCCTTCAGGAGAAGATCGCCGCCATGCTGGGGATGCGCCTGAGAAAGCACCCGCGCTACCCCGTCGTCCTGCCGGTGGCGCGCGGCCGGTTCATCCGCGAGTTCCTCGGCTATTCGAACGCGGTGAGCGAGGGAGGCATGGGATTCGATACCCTCGCGCGCATCAAGGGGGGCGAGCACCTCGCCCTGCGGATCTACCGCAACACCGAGGAGAAGCCGATCGCGGTCAGCGGCCGGGTCGCCTCGGTCCGGGCGAACATCGACACCGGCATCGGCTACGCGGTGGGAGTGGAGTTCCTGGTGATGGCCGAGACCGACAAGGAGCGTCTCGTCGAGCTCTTCCCGCGCGACGCGAGTGTTGTGTGGGGTGGCGACCCGGGGCCGGAACGGACCCCCGACGGGCGCAAGATCCCCACCGCCTGAGCGTCGCGACCTTCAACGCTTCGCGAAAATCTTCCCCGCCGTCCCGCCGAGGATCGCCTCCTTCGCCTCCGCCCGGAGCGGCAGGGCCCTGATCGCCTGGAGGTTCGCGCCCGGGCTGTCGACTCCGGGGCTCGGCCAATCGGTGCCGAACAGCGTCTTGTGCGCGACCTCTTCGATCCGGGGGAAGTACTGCAGGAGGGCGCGCGGCGGGATCCCCGAGATGTCCATGTGCACGTTCGGGTGCCGGCGCAGCAGGAAGAAGCAGGTCTCCATCCACAGTGGCCGGCCGCCGTGGGCCATGATGATCGTCAGCTTCGGAAAATCGACCGCCACGTCGTCGAGCGGCATCGGGTCGCCGTACTTGTTGCGCGCGTCCGGAAAGATCGACGTCCCGGTGTGGACGATGATCTGGATCCGGAGCGCCTGCGCCCTTTCGTACAGGGCGGCGAGGCCCGGCAGACTTCCGCCGTCCCGGTAATCGTTCGGAAAGAAGTGCTGGTGCGGCGGGTGCAGCTTGAGGGCGCAAATGCCGTGCTTCTCGACGATGTGCTGGAGCGCCCCGGCCGGGTCCGGCGTCAGGCGCGGGTGCACGCCGCCGACCGCGATCAGACGGTCAGCGTGGGCGCGGCAGTAGTTGCCGATCCACTCGTTCACGTCGTCGGTGAACCCGATGACGTCGGGGCTGACGTAGTTCACCAGGACGGCGCGATCGATCCCCTGCTCGTCGAGGAAGCGCAGGAACGCCGGCGGGTCATCGAACAGGCGGCGGATCAGATCGAGGTCGCGCCGGCCGCTCGCGATGCGATCGAGTGCTGTCGGTCTGAGCTGCCTCCAGGGCTGGACGTGGATGTGGGCGTCGATGACCATGCGTCATCCCGGCCGCTACCGCCCGGCGAAGCGCGGCGGCCGCCCCTCCAGGAAGGCGGTCATCCCCTCGCGCTTGTCGGCCGACTCGAACAGGATGGCCTGCGCCAGACGCTCGGCAATGTGTCCCGCGTCCGGTCCGTAGGCCGAGGCGGCGAGGGCCATCTTGACGGCGCGCAGGGCCAGGGGGCCCTTGCGGGCCATCACGTGCGCTGTCGCGCGGGCCTCCTCCAGCACGCGCTCGTCGGGCACCAGACGATTGACCAGACCGATGGCGAGCGCCTCGTGGGCGTCGATGATCCGGCCGGTCAGGATGAGGTCCCGCGCCCGGCCGGCGCCGACGATGCGCGGCAGGCGGTAGGTCCCCCCGGCGGCGGGAATGATGCCGAGCCCCACCTCCGGCTGCCCGAAGCGGGCCGATTCGCCCGCGATGCGCAGATCGCAGGAGAGGGCGAGCTCGCAGCCGCCCCCCAGCGCGTATCCCGCCACCGCCGCGATGGTCGGCAGAGGGAAGCGCTCGACCGCCATGAACAGGCTCGAGTTGATCCCGCGCAGGGCGTCGGCGGCCCGGCGGTCGCGGAGCTCGCGGATGTCGGCGCCCGAGGCGAACGCGGTCCTGCCCGAACCGGTCAGGATCAGGACGCGCGTTCTCTCGTCGTCAGCCAGGGCCTGCAGCGCCGCGTGCATCTCGTTCACCACTTCGAGATTGATGGCGTTCCGGGCCTCGGGCCGGTGGATCGTGACGACGGCGATTCCGTCCGACGACTCGACCCGGAGGCTCTTGAACCGGGCGGGAACGGCGTGCGCGGGCCGGCGGCGCGCTCCGGCCACGCGCCTTCTCGCCGGGCGGGAGCGCGCGCGCTTCACGGCCGGAGCACGATCTTGCCGAGCAGCGAGCGCTCGGCCATGGCGCGGTGGCCGTCGGCGACCTGCTCGAGAGGCAGGACCCGATCGATGACCGGTTTCAGGCGTCTCTCGCCCACCAGGCCCGCGACGCGCAGCAGCTCGGCGCGCCCTCCCATGGTCGATCCGAGGATCGACAGCCCCCTGGAGAAGACGTAACGGAGGTCGGTCCTGCCCTCGTACCCGCTGGTGGCGCCACAGATGACGAGGCGCCCGCCCCGGGCGAGCGCCTTGAGACTCCTGTCCCAGGTCTCCTGCCCGACGCTCTCGACCACCACGTCGACACCCCGCCTGCCGGTGATCCGGCGGACCTCCTCGAGGAAATCGGCCTTGCGATAGTTCACCACCTCGTCGGCCCCCAGGCCCTTCACCTTCGCCGCCTTGTCGTCCGAGCCGACGGTGGTGATGACGCGCGCCCCGTGGAGCTTCGCGATCTGGATGGCGGCCGTGCCGACTCCGCTCCCGCCCGCGTGGACCAGGACGTCTTCTCCGACGCGCACCTGCGCCCGGCCGACCAGCATGTGCCAGGCGGTCAGGAACACGAGCGGGAAGGCCGCCCCCTCCTCGAACGACAGCCCGTCCGGCAGCGGCATGACGTTCAGGGCCGGAAGGGCCGCGTACTCCGCCTGGAGGCCGTTGCAGTGCTCCCCGATGATCCCGTAATCCTTGCACAGCGGCTCCCGGCCCGAGCCGCACTCGATGCAGCGGCCGCAGGAGAAGCCGGGCGAGACGAATACCCGGTCGCCCGGCTTCGGATCGCGCACACCGGGGCCGACCTCCTCGATGACCCCGGCGCCGTCCGATCCGGGAGTCATCGGCAGGGGATGCGTCATCCCGGGCAGCCCGCGGCGGACCCAGGTGTCCAGGTGGTTCATGCCGGCCGCCTTCACTCTCAGGAGGATCTGGCCGGGCCCCGCCGCCGGCTTCGGCAGGTCGGCGATCTCCAGGACCTCGAGACCGCCGTGTTTCCGGATGACGACCGCCTTCATGCGGGTGTCTCCCGTCAGACGCCCTTGAACCTGGAAGTCCCCTTCTCGGTCCTCATCGAAACGAGAGCGTCGGGCATCGGCGTCTCCGGGGAGGCTTCAGGAGAGATCGACCCAGACCGACTTGGTCTGGGTGTATTCCATCAGGCCGTGGTGTCCCAGCTCGCGGCCGAAGCCGCTCATCTTGTAGCCGCCGAACGGCATGGCGTTGTCGTACAGGCCATAGGTGTTGATCCACACGGTGCCGGCCCGCAGCAGCCGCGCCGCGCGGTGGGCCTTCTTGATGTCCCTGGTCCAGACGGCCGCCGCCAGCCCGTACGGCGTGTCGTTGGCCAGCCGCACGACCTCCTCGACGTCGCGGAAGCGCAGCACCGACAGGACCGGCCCGAAGATCTCCTCGCGCGCGATCGTCATGTCGTTTTTGACGTCGTCGAAGATCGTCGGCCGCACGAAGAACCCCTTGCCCGGGGCGCGCGCACCGCCGGTCACCAGGCGCGCCCCCTCGCCCTTCCCCTTGTCCACGTATGACAGCACGCGCCTCATCTGCGCCTCGCTGACCTGGGGTCCGAGACGCGTCTTCGGGTCGAGCGGGTCGCCCTGCTGCAGCTTCGAGGTGAAGGGGATCAGCCTCTCGAGGAGCGCGTCGTGCACCGGCTCCTCCACGAACAGGCGCGAGCCGGCGGTGCAGACCTCTCCCTTGTTGTAGAAAATACCGTTCGAGGCGCCCCGCACGGCCGCGTCGAGGTCGGCGTCGGCGAACACGATGTTCGGCGACTTGCCCCCGAGCTCGAGCGTCACGCGCTTCAGGGTGGTGGCGGCCCGGCGCATGATCTCCTGCCCGACGGCGGTCGAGCCGGTGAAGGCGATCGTGTCGACTCCCGGGTGGTCCACGAGCGCCGCGCCCGCGGCCGGCCCGAACCCGGTGACGACGTTCAGCACGCCCGGGGGCAGACCCGCCTCCTCCGCCACCTGCGCCAGGCGCAGCGCCGAGAGTGGTGTCTGCTCGGCCGGCTTCAGGACGATGGTGTTCCCCGCGGCCAGCGCCGGCGCGACCTTCCAGGCGGCCAGCAGGATCGGGAAGTTCCAGGGGATGATCTGGCCGACGACACCCAGGGGCTCGCGCAGCGTGTAGTTGAAGCAGGGTGCGCGGACCGGGACCGTTTCGCCTTCGATCTTGGAGGCCCAGCCCGCGAAGTAGCGGAAGCAGTCGGCGGCCATGGGGATGTCCACACGCGAGGACTCGGTGATCGTCTTGCCGGAATCGCGGGTTTCGATCTCGGCGATCTCGGCGACGCGCGCTTCCAGGAGGTCGCCGATCTTCCAGAGGATCCGGCCCCGGTCGGCGCCGGACATCCTGGCCCACTCTCCGGCCTCGAACGCCTGGCGGGCAGCCCGGACGGCCCGCTCGATGTCATCGGCGCGCCCCTCGGCGACGAGCGCCAACGGCTCGTCAGTGGCGGGAGTGATCGTCGGGAAGGTGCCGGAGGCGAGAGCATCCACCCACTGGCCGCCGATGTACAGCCGGCCGGCCGCAATTTTCTGTTCGGCTGGCATGGGCGCCG
>JBGPED010000016.1:0-24470 GCA_041482595.1 Acidobacteriota bacterium | reverse complement strand
GTGGGCGGGGGGGGGGGGGCGTGGGCGTGGTTCCCGCCCCTCGTTTTTGACCGGCCCGGCGGCCGCGCCGGCGCCCCCCACCCCCCCCCCGGCCCCCCCCACCGCCCCCCAACCAATTACTCGCACACGCTCCTACCGATCAGCCCAGGATCGCATCGAGGGCCCGCGACGTGTCGGACAGATCGTCGAGCAGGGCGTCCGGCCGCAGCGATCGCAGGACGGGGGCCGGCGTCCAGCCGGTGCAGACGGCCACCGACCGGGCCCCAATCGATTTACCGCACAGCACGTCGTGCTCGCTGTCGCCGACGACGACGAGCTGGCTCCCCGCCACCTCCGGCCCCAGGTGCCGGCGCGCCCGCTCGAGCGCCAGGGCCGGCAGCCGGTAGCGGTCGGCGTCGTCGCTTCCGAAGCAGCTCAGGGAGAAGTCGAAGTACCCGGCGATCCCGAAGTGTCCGAGCTTCAGGCGCGCTCCCGGCTCGACGTTGCCGGTCAGAAGGGCCGTGCGCGCGTCGGTGCGCGTGGCGAGTGTCTCGAGGAGATCCGGTACGCCGGGCAGGAGGCGCGCCTTGTCCAGGCTCGGGGTCTCGGCGAAGTACTTCAAGTACAGCCGGATCGATTCCGGGACCGCCACCTCCATCTCCGCCTCGCTCAACCCGTGACTCGACAGGATGTCGCGGGCGATCTGGGGGTCGGTGCGGCCCGAGAACGAATAGCCGTCGGGGGAGATCGACCGGCCGGCGGCCTCCGTCAGGCCGCGGGCGAAGGCCGCGCGCGCCGCGCCCGCCGTGGTCAGAAGCGTGCCGTCGATGTCGAACAGGACGATCGTGACGCCCCGGCCGTTGCCGGCCCGGCGCCCGGTGACAGGTGCGCTCATGATGGGTGGAGTCTAGCCTCTGGAAGCGTCCCGATCAATGCGGGTATGATGGGGCCCGGCCGATTCCCTCTCTTCCAAGGAGACCCTCATGAAGTCTCTCTCCCGCTGGATCCCGGTCGCCGTTCTCTCCGGATTCGCGCTCATCCTCCCGGCCCTCGCCCAGGACGAGGCGCCCGCGCGGGGCGAAGAGCTCTGCGCTCCCAGGGGCGTGACGATCCCGTTCGCGGCCGCAAGCCCGCGCTCCTGGAACACCTGGGTCTCGAGCACCGACCTGAAGGACACGTACTGCAACAACGTGGCGGTGACCGAGATCCGGTCCAGGGCGAAGAAGAACGCCCAGGGTGAGCTCGAGGTCACCTTCAAGGTCACCACCTATACGAAGCCGGGCCACGACAAGAGGGTCGACCTGACGATCGAGGTCCTCGCCGCGGACCGGGTGCTGAAATCGACGACGATCGAGAGGATCGATGCCGAGGAAAAGAAGAACGCCCACGGCACCGGGTTCCTCGTCGTACCGGTCGACCTGCTCCCGGCGGATGCAGACGCCCGGTTGCGGGTGTCGATCGAGGCGGTGGAACACTAGGACCAAGGTTTCACGATGTTCCCGGTTGACAAGAGGGCCCGACGGCGGTAGTCAATCTCCCGGATTCCATCATCCAGTTCACTGTCCGGGCCGCCGCCGGTCCGGCTGGAGCCGTGGCTCCCGGACCGCGGGACCGCACCCGCTGAAGGAGAACGACGTGACATCCACCCGTCCCCCCTCGAAACTCGTACGCGTGGCGCTGCTTCTTGCCGGTCTCCTGGCGTCCCTGTCGCTGCGTCTCGACGCCGGCCAGACCCTCGACGGCACCGTGGGCGGGTTCATCCCGGCCCCCGCCTCCGAAAGCGCCAGGCAGTCCGTGTCGAACCGGATCATGGTGACGGTCCGGCCGGCGATCACCGACGCTCTGCTGAGCCGCCTCCGCCAGTATGGCCAGGTGCACGGCTGGATGCCGCGTCTGCGTCTGGTGGCCATGACGCCGACCGGGAACAACCGCTCCGCGATCCGCTCGCTGCCGTTCGTCGAGTCGGTCGACACCGACCAGAAGCGCTACCTGACCGATGTCGGAACGTGGGACCGCGACATTCTCGACGTGGTGGACGTGGAGGAGAGCGGCAGCATCGGCGACCCCGACGCGCGCGAGGTCGCCCAGACCGGTGCCGGCGTGCACGTGGCGCTCATCGACACCGGTCTCATCTCCAACTGGCGCGACTTCCTCGTGGAGGGCCGCGTGGACACCTCGCTGGCGCTGACTTTCCTCGGCGGCGGCGCCGTCGCCGACAACGCCAACCCGTCGAACGAGTTCAACACCTCGAACCCGACCGATCAGTGGGAGAAGGACACCAACAGCCACGGCACCGCGACCGCCTCGCACATCATCGGCTTCAAGATCGGCGGGCTCCTGGTCGACGGCACCGCGCCGGGCGTCACGCTGTTTCCGATCGACGTGTTCCCGAACGGCGAGTCGTTCACCTGGTCGTCGCGTCTCATCGCGGCGTTCGACTACGTCACGCAATTGAAGGAGAGCGGCCGGACCGGCCCGACCGTGATCAGCATGAGCATCAGCGGCCCGGTCCCGAACGCCATCGAGAAAGCGGCTATCGATCGCGCCATCGCGGCCGGCATCGTCGTGGTCACCTCCGCCGGTAACCGCGGCGAGGCCGGCATGGGATGGCCGGCCGCCCACCCCGAGGTGATCTCGGTCGGCGCCGTGGGCTTCACGAAGCAGTTCCAGCCGGGGACCGTGGCGGCTCCCAACTTCGCCTTCTGGTGGACGCAGGACGTCGGCTTCGACCCCGACCCGGCCGGCGGGCCGGCCGAAGAGTCGGAGGCGTTCGTCGCGGGCTTCAGCAGTCGCGCCATCACGGCGCAGGGCCAGGAGCTCGACGTCCTCGCCCCGGGACAATGGACCGTCGCCCCCGGCAGCCACGGCCCGAACGCCGGCTACTTCTTCTGGTCGGGCACCAGCTTCTCGACCCCGTTGACGGCGGGCGTGGCGGCGCTCCTCCTGGAGAAGAACCCGACGCTCGGCCAGGCCGACGTCGAGTCGATCCTGAAGAGCACCGCCCTGCCGCTGAACGCCAACGACAGCCGCGCGGGGGTGCTCTCCGCGTTCGACGGCTTCGTCGGGAGCGTGTCCTGGGACACCGACTGCGGCGGCACGCCGTGCGATCCCGTCGGCGCCGGTCTGGTGCAGGCCGACGCCGCCCTGGCGGCAACACCTTAGGGATCCGGCTGCGGCCGGCCCGGCAGGAGCGATCCCGGCACGATGTTCACCGGCCTGCGCGCCACAGAGAAAAGACCATCGCCGCGAGACCGGCGAGATACAGCGGCCAGAGGAAGGCGGTCGGCTTCAGCCGGCTGAGTTCCTCAGCGCTGGCCGGCAGAGCGCTTATCGCGTCGGCCATGAAGGTGTAGAGGATGACCGTTATCCCGGCGAGAAGCGCCGTCCACTCGATGCCGCCGAGGCGCACCGCGCGCCCCGTCTCGTCGCGGGCCACGAGAACGGCGCCGAACGCGGCCGACAGGAGTGCTACCAGGACCGGCGCCAGGACCGGTCCCCACCACGGGAGCGGGATGAGGAACAGCACGTCCTCGGTCAAAAGCGACTGGGGCCAGCCGAGGAGGGCCTTCAGCCAGACGTAGTACAGGATGTCCCAGAGCCCGAACGCGAGCAGCGCGAAACCGACGCGCGACTTCAGCGACCGCCCCGTGGCGAAACCCACCGCGAGGAGCATCAACAGCGTGGCCGCCTCGCGTCCGATCTCGGTCAGGGCGATGGCGGGGTCGTAGGCCGCCACGTCGCGCAGCAGGTCGACGACACCGAGGATGCGGCGCAGGTACACCACGACCGCGGCCTCGACGAAGGCCATCGCCAGGGCGAAGACGCCGATCCACGCGAGTCTTCGAGTCTGCATGGCGCCGACACTCTACTCCAGGGTGACGCCGGGAGGCCGTCCCGGGGCGCACAGCACCGTCGCTGCGTGCAGGAGAGGAGGAACCACGATGGAACTCAAGAGTCCGGCGTTCGCCCACGGCGCCCCCATCCCGCCCGAACACACCTGCGACGGAAAAGACGTCTCGCCGCCGCTCTCCTTCGCGGGGACTGCGCCGGGAACCCGATCGCTCGCCCTGATCGCGGACGACCCGGACGCACCGCTGGGGACCTGGGTCCACTGGGTCGCCTGGAACATCCCGGCCGGCGCGCGATCGCTCCCCGGGAACCTCCCTAAGAAGGACACGCTCCAGGACGGAACCCGGCAGGGGATCAACGACTTCCAGCGCGCGGGATACGGCGGTCCTTGCCCGCCGTCCGGGACGCACCGTTACTTTTTCAGGCTGTACGCGCTGGACACGACGCTCGATCTCCCCGCGACGACGACCCGGAGGGATCTCGACAGGGCGATGCGGGGGCACGTCCTGGCGCAGGCGGAGCTCCTGGGGACCTACAGCCGCCGCTAGGAGCGTGTCCGGCCCGGGGACGGAAACTCGTTGTTGCCTCGAGGGCCGATGCGCGTACAATTCTCTGCCATCGGAGACTGGACGGATGGGACTGTTCGAGCGCCTCCGGCCGCATCCCGGCTGGAAGGACCCGGATCCTCAAGTGAGACGCGCCGCCGTGCGCCAGCTCGCCGATCCGGCCCTGCTCACCGATCTGTGTCGCACCGACCCGGACGGGCCGGTGCGGGAGGCGGCCGCCGCGGCGCTTCTGTCCCTGGCCCTGGATGGGACGGACGAGGCGGCCGGCACCACCGCCGCCTCGGCGATCGAGGACCCGAAGCTCATCGCCCAGGTCGCGCGCTCGGGGGTCCACGAGTCGGTAAGCCGCGCGGCCCTGCTGCGTCTGCACGATCTCAAGGCGCTCGGCAGCATCGCCCGGCACGGTCGGCACGCCCTCGTGCGTCTCGACGCCCTCGATCGCCTGGTCGATCACCCCGCCACGGCCGCCGCGATCCGGGAGGAGCTGTGCGCCGTCGCCCTGAAGAGCCCGCACGACGACGCCGCCCTCTCGGCCCTCGAGCACCTGACGGGCTCGGAGCGCTTCGCGCTTCCGGGTGAGGCGGCGGGCGCCGCTTCATCCCCGGCCCCGGACGCCGATTTCCTGAACGAGGTCGCCGGGCACGGCAAGAGCCGCGCCGTCGTGCGCCGCGCCCGCGCCCTCCTGCACGATCGGCAGGAGTCGGAGACCGGCCGGGCCGTGCGCCCGAAGACCGACCGGCGCAGGCAGCTCCGTCTGTGCGAGGAGGCCGAGTCGTTCGCCCGCTCCGCGGACTGCGAGCCGCTCGCACAGCGCCTCTCCGCCGCCCACGATGCCTGGACCGACCTCGTGCCCGGCGTCGATGACGATCTCGACGAGCGCTTCCAGGCGGCGATCCAGGCGGCACGCGAGCGCCTGAAGCGCAACCAGGCGGCGCGCGAGGAGCGCCTGCGGCACGACGAGAGCGCGCGCGCCCACCGCGAGCGGCACACAGCACCCCGGCTGGCCCTCATCGCGGCGGTGGAGGCGGCCCGGGGGGAGGACGCACCGCGCCTGCTCGACGACGCCTGCTGGGAGTGGAACCGGCTCGAGGCGCCCGACAGCACCCGGCCGGCCGACGCCATCGAGGCGGAGGTCCTGGCGGAGGCGCGCGCTCTCGGCGGGCGCTTCGACGAGGCGCGCAAGGCCTGCCAGTGCCGCTACGAGACGTTCGTCCGGGACCGCGAGCAGGCGCGGCAGCAGGAGGAAAAAGAGGCGGCGCGGCGCGACAGCGAGCAGAAACAACAGGAGGCGGCGCGGGAGAAGCGCAACAACCTGGAACGTCTGCAGAAGCTCTGCGAGCGGGCCGAGCGTCTCCTCGAGAGCGCGTCGCTCTCCTTGAAAAAGGCCGATCCGATCCTGCGCGAGGTGCGCGCGGCGCTGGACGACCTGCCTCCTGTGCCGTCCCGCCGGGACCACGAACGGATTCTCGATCGTCTCAAGGCGGCGCGCGCCGGCCTCGCTCCGCGGGCCCAGGAGCTGCGCGAGGGCGAGAAGTGGAAGCGCTGGGCCAACACGAACGTGCAGGAAGAGCTGTGCGCCCGCGCCGAGGCGCTCCTTCTGATCGACGACCCGGACGCGGCGGCCCGCCGCCTGCCCGATCTCATGGAGCGCTGGAAGACCGCGGCCGAGGCCGAGCCCGACCGGTCGCAGGCGCTCTGGCAGCGCTTCAAGGCCGCGGCCGACCAGGTGCGCGCGCGGCAGGAGTCGCTGCAGGCCAGCAACGCCGAGAAGAAAGTCGCCCTGTGCGACAGGGCCGAGGCCCTCGCGGGTTCGACCGACTGGATCGGGTCCGCCGAGGCGATCAAGGGGCTTCAAGTGGAATGGAAGACCATCGGGCAGGCGGGGCGCGGCCAGGAGAAGGCGCTGTGGGAGCGCTTCCGCAAGACCTGCGACCGGTTCTTCACGCGCCGCGACGATGACCGCACGCGCCGCAAGGAGGAGTGGGCCAGGAACCTCGAGGCGCGGGAGGCGCTGTGCGCCCGTGCCGAGGCCCTTGCGGACTCGACCGACTGGAAGACGACCGCCGCCGAGATCAAGAAGCTTCAGATCGATTGGAAGGCGGTCGGGCCGGTGCGTCCCAACCGCTCCGAGGCGGTCTGGCAGCGCTTCCGCGCCGCCTGCGACCGGTTCTTCGAGCGCTACAAGAGGCGCGACCAGATCGACCGGGAGCTGCTCGCGGCGGCGCGCGAGGGGATCTGCCGCGACCTCGAGGCGCTTCTTCCGGATCCCGGCGGCGCCGCAGCGGCGGCAACGGCCCCGTCCGACCCCCCGCCGGCCGGGGGGCTCGTGACCGGGATCGAATCGGCCTGGACCCGCTGGCAGAAGAGCCCGCCCCTGCCGCGCGAGCAGGCCGCTCCCCTTGCGGAGCGCTTCAACCGCGCCCTCGACGCGCTCATCGCGGCCCACCCGGACGCCGTGAAGGGGACGCTGTTCGACACCGGGGCGAACCGCCGGCGGATGGAGGATCTGTGCGCCCGGCTGGAGCGTCTCCTCGCCGGCCAGGGCGCCGCCGCGGATCAGTCGCTGTCGCCGGCCACCCGCCTCGCCACGATGTGGCGTGAGGCGCTCGCCTCGAACACCATCGGCGGCAGGGTGGCCGAGGAGACGAGGCAGCGCGCGGCCGCGGAAGAGGTCCGCAAGGCCCAGGCGGCCTGGCAGAAGATCGGCTACGTCCCGGAGGACGAGCGCCGCGCCCTCACCGATCGCTTCGAGCGCGCCTGCGGCCGCCTCATGCCGAAGGCCGATCGCGACGCCCCGGCCCGCTCGCGCACCCCGGCGGCCGGCGGAAGGCGATTCAGGGCCTGACGGCCGCCGCGACCGGTGCTAATGACAGGCGGACCGGCAGCGAGCGGCCGTCCCAGGACCCCGGCACTCCCTCGAACACTCCGGCGAGCACAGCACCGCAGAAGCGACAGGCGCCATCGTCCGCCAGGTTCCAGGCCGTCAGGATGGAGCGGCCCCTGCCGATGACCGTCTCGCCGCACACCGGGCAGAAGGTGCTCCCCCCCGCCACGTCATCGACGTTCCCGGTGTACACGTAGCGCAGCCCGTTGCGCAGGGCGATGCGGCGGGCGCGCACCAGCGTCGCCACGGGGGTCGGTGCCACGTCGCGCATCAGCCAGTCGGGATGAAAAGCCGTGAAGTGGAGCGGTGTATCGGCCCCCAGCTCCTGCGCCACCCAGCGGGTCATGTCCTCGATCTCCGCCTCGGAGTCGTTCCGGCCGGGGATGACCAGGTTCGTCACCTCCAGCCAGACCCTGGTCTCGGCCCTGAGGTACTGAAGCGTCTCCAGGACAGGCTGCAGATGCGCGCCGCAGACCCTGCGATAGAACTCCTCGCTGAACGCCTTCAGGTCGACGTTGACCGCGTCCATGCGGTCGTAGAACTCGGCGCGCGGGGCCGCGCACACGTACCCCGCGGTCACCGCCACCGCCCGGACCCCGACCGCCCGGCAGGCGTCCGCCGTGTCGACGGCGTACTCGTGGAAGACGACCGGATCGTTGTACGTGAAGGCGACGCTGCGGCACCCGAGGTCCTGCGCCGCGCGGGCGATCCGCTCGGGGGCGGCCGCGTCGCTCAGAGTGTCCACCGCCCGCGACTTGCTGATGTTCCAGTTCTGGCAATACTTGCAGGCCAGGTTGCAGCCCGCCGTTCCGAACGACAGGACCGCGGTCCCCGGCAGGAAGTGGTACAGCGGCTTCTTCTCGATCGGATCGATGCAGAAGCCGCTCGACCGTCCATAGGACGTGAGCACGACCGAGCCGTCCCGGCAGGCGCGCACGAAGCACAGACCGCGCTGCCCCTCCCTCAACCGACAGAAGCGGGGGCACAGGTCGCACTGCACGCGGCCATCCGGGAGCGCGTGCCAGTACCGCGTCGGCACGACCGGTCCCTGGTCCGGCACAGCACTCATGGTTCCACCCAGGAGCGTGTCCGAGCGGTGGCGCCCCGCTCGTGCAGGACCCGCTCGACCAGCGCGTCGTGCACTGATTCGAACCGGGCGTAGAACGCGCCGGTCGCGGTGAACGGCTCCGGGACGTACGGACAGACGATCTCGTCGACCTCTCCGACGAGGGCCAGACAGGCCTCGCGCGATCCGACCGGCGCCGCCGCCGTCACGTGCGCCGGTTTCCGGAGTCTCACCGCGCGCGCCGCGGCGATGATCGCCGCCCCGGTGGCGAGCCCGTCGTCGACCAGGATGACCGTGCGCCCCCGGAGGACCGGCTCGGGCCGACCGCCCCGGTAGCGCTCTTCGCGACGGCGCGCCTCGTCCATCTGCGCGGCGACGGCGGCGTCCAGAAAAACCTCCGGCACCGCGAGCTTCCGGATCAGCCCCTGGTCCAGGTACAGCCCGCCCCCCGCGGTCACCGATCCGAGGGGCACCTCGGCGGCGCGCGGCGCCCCGATCTTTCGGGCCACGACGACGTCCAGGTCGGCGTCAAGGTGCCGGGCCACTTCCGCGGCCACCAGGACTCCGCCCCGCGGGATGCCGAGAACCACGACGTCGCCGCCCCGGTGCGCGGCCAGAAGACCGGCCAGCACCCGGCCGGCATCGGCGCGGTCCTGAAACAGAACTCCGGTCTCGAAAAGACCTTCACCTTGCCGGCACATCAGGGTCTCCTTCAGGGCCGTGCAGGTGCTTTCCCTCGACCCTTCATGAACAGCAAGTACCGTGCCACTCAACGTGGTGCCGAGAGTGTTGCTCCCGGCCGAGGCGGAGCGTCGTGGGTGCCTCCGGAATGTTTGCCCGCGGACAGGATCGGACCTCCGGAGAACCCGGCGCCCGCAACACTCTCCGCGCCACGTTGTCCGCAGTTCTTGCGCCGGCACGACCGGGCCGCGCAACGGCGGGGCGCCGCCTGTGCATCCGCCGCCGGCCCCGCGTGGCACCTGCCTTGCACTCGGATACACTGCCGAAGTCCGCCGTGGCGACGAGATCCGCGCGGGGAGGAATCGTGGACAACGCCGATGTGGCCCGCATCTTCGACGAGGTGGCGGACCTCCTCGAGATCCTGAACGAGAACCCGTTCCGCGTGCGCGCCTACCGTAATGCCGCGCGCACCGTGCAGGTGCTCGGCGAGCCGCTGGCATCCCTGGCGGGCGGCGACGGCGAGACGCTGGCGAAGCTCCCCGGGATAGGCAAGGACCTCGCGGGGAAGATCCTCGAGATCCTCAGGACCGGCGACCTGGCGCTGCGGCGCGAGCTGACCGCGAGGATCCCCGCGAGCCTGGTCGAGATGATGCGGGTGCAGGGCGTCGGTCCGAAGCGGGCCCGCCAGTTCTACGAGACCCTGGGTCTCAAGACGCTCGCGGAGCTGGAGGAGGCGGCCCGCACCGGGCGTCTTCTCGAGCTGCGGGGGATGGGTGAGACGCTCCAGGCCCGCATTCTCCAGGGGATCGGCGAGCACCGGAGACGCGCGTCCCGGTTCCGGCTCGACGAGGCGGAGATCCACGTCCTGCCGCTCGTCGAGTACCTGCGCAAGGCCCCCGGCGTCGAGACCATCGAGGTGGCGGGAAGCTTAAGGAGGCGGCGCGACACGGTCGGCGATGTGGACATCCTGGTCGCCTCGGAGAAGGGCGGGCCGATCGCCGATCGGTTCGTCGCGTACCCGGAAGCGGTACGGGTCCTGGCGCGCGGCGACACGCGGTCGTCCGTCGTGCTCCGCAGCGGCCTGCAGGCTGACCTGCGCGTCGTGCCGCGCGCGTCCTTCGGCGCCGCGCTGCACTACTTCACCGGCTCGAAGGCGCACAACATCGCGGTTCGCACTCTGGGCGTGAAGCGCGGCCGCAAGATCAACGAGTACGGTGTCTTCCGCGGCGCGCGCCGGATCGGCGGGCGCACGGAGACCGAGGTGTACCGCTCCGTCGGGCTCTCCTACGTGCCTCCGGAGCTGCGCGAGGACCGGGGCGAGCTCGAGGCCGCGCGCCGGGGACGCCTGCCGGATCTCGTCGAGGTCGGCCAGATCCGCGGCGACCTGCAGATGCACACGGACGCCACCGACGGCGCAGACGGACTCGAGGCGATGGTGCGCGCCTGCCGCGAGCGCGGCTACGCCTACGTGGCGATCACCGACCACACGCGGTCGCTGCGCGTGGCCTCCGGCATGGACGAGGCCGGCTTCCGGCGCCAGGGTCGCGCCATCGACGCGCTGCGCCTCCCGGGCTCCGGTCCCGCCGTGTTCAAGAGCGCCGAGGTGGACATCCTCCCCGACGGCCGTCTCGACCTCGACGATGGCACCCTCGGCGCCCTGGACATCGTCATGGTGGCCGTGCACTCGAAGTTCAACATGACGGAAGGCGCGATGACCGAGAGGATTCTCCGGGCGCTGGCCCACCCGAAGGTGCGCATCCTCGCCCACCCGACCGGGCGCATCCTGGGTCGGCGCGAGCCCTACCCGATCGACATGGCCCGCGTGGCGCGGGCGGCGGCCGACCTGGGAGTCCTGCTCGAGATCGACGCGCAGCCGGAACGGCTCGACCTCGACGACGCGCACATCAAGGCGGCCAGGGAGGCCGGGGCGCGCTTCGTGATCGACACCGACGCGCACCGGATCGCGGACCTCGATTTCATGCACTACGGCGTCGACCAGGCGCGCCGCGGATGGCTCACCGCCTCGGACGTCGCCAACACCCTGGACCTGGAACAGTTCCGGAGATGGATCGAGTCGCCGCGGAAGGTCCCTGCGGCCGTCCCGATCCGCAAGCGCACGCCCGCGACGCGCACGGCCCGCCGCGCGCTCGGCGCCTGACACGCGGGGCAACCCGCGCAGGAGGCCTCTATGATCACCATCCGACGCATCCTCTGCCCGACCGATTTCTCGGAGTTTTCCAGACGGGCGCTGACGTATGCCCTCGCCCTGGCGAAGTGGTACGAGGCGGACCTCGTGGCCCTGCACGTCCACTCGTTGCACGCACCGCCCCCGACCCGGCTGCCGACCTACGCGGGTCCGCTGCACCTGACGCCTCAAGACCACGAGATCCTCCTGAACCAGCTGAAGGAGTTCACGGCGCCGGCCCGGACCGCCTCCATCGCCGTCCAGAACGAGGTGGTGGAAGGGGATCCCGTGGCGGAAATCGTCGGGCGGTCAAAGGACGCCGACCTGCTCGTCCTCGGAACGCACGGGCGGAGCGGCTTCGAGCGGCTCATGCTCGGCTCGGTCGCCGAGAAGGTCCTGCGCAAGTCGACCTGCCCCGTGCTGACGGTGCCGCGCCAGGCCGGCGGGGCCGGGCCGGAGGAGGCCGCCGTGTTCAAGCACATCCTCTGCCCGATCGATTTCTCGAAGGCGTCTCTGCGCTCGCTCGAGTACGCCCTGTCTCTCTCGAAGGAGGCCGATGCACGGCTCACTCTGATCCACGCCCTGGATGCGCTGCCCGAGGAGGTGCCACCCGAGACCCTCAGGTTCGACGTCCTCGGATACGCCGACTACCTGCGGCGGGTGGCCGGTGACCGGCTCCTTCGCCTCATCCCGGAAGGTGCGCGCGAGTGGTGCCACCCGGAGGTGGTCGTGGCGCCCGGAAAGGCCTACCGCGGCATCCTGAAGACGGCGGAGGAGCGCCACGCGGATCTGATCGTGATGGGGGTCGTGGGACGCGGGTCGCTCGACCTCCTGCTTTTCGGGTCGACGACCGAGCATGTCGTCCGCCAGGCGACCTGCCCGGTCCTGTCGATCCGGGCCCGTTGACGGCCGGGATTTCTCTGGGTGACCGGGGCCGGTTCTGCGATAATGCCGCCCGCTGGCCGGCACGACCCCCGGTCACGGGCGGCCGGAGGCACGGAGGGGCTCAACCGGTGAAGACGATACGCAACAAGACGTTCAAGCCGCTCAAGATCGCGTTTTCCGGGGGCAAGGTGCTGCACCTCGGCCCGGGCAGGAGCGGGCAGGTGCCGGACTCGGCGATCGAGCAGAAATCGATCCAGGCCCTGGTCAAGGCCGCGACGATCGAGATCCTCGACGGGGGTCCGTCACACGTCGCGGGGTCCGACACGACGTCCGGTGGGCCGCACGAGGTCACGCGCGGCCACCGGCCGGCGATGACCGGTCCTACGAAAGGGCAGCGCGGGAACTGATCTCAGCGCGCCCGCGCGGGTCTCTGCGGCGGATCCAGCCCCTTCAGCGCCCCACCCACCTCGGCAACAGCGTGGTGAGGGCGGGAACGTAGGTGATGATCAGCACGCCGAAGAGCAGGACGAGCAGCATCGGCACGACCGCCCGGTACACCTCCATCAGCGGCTTCTGGAAGCGGTAGGACGACAGGAACAGGTTCATGCCGACCGGCGGCGTCAGGTAGCCGAGCTCCATGTTGGCGAGAAAAATGATCCCGAGGTGGACAGGATCGATGCCGAACGCTTCTCCCATGGGGGCGATGAGGGGGGCGACGACCACGATCGCGGAGAAGATGTCCATCAGGCAGCCGACGGCCAAAAGGAACAGGTTCAGGAGGAACAGGAAGACCAGCGGCGAGCTGATGGTCGCCCTGACCCACAGGACACCGCGGGCCGGCACCTGGGCGTCGATGAGGTAGTTGGTGAAGCCCAGCGCCACGCCCAGGATCAAGAGGACGCCGCCGACCAGGATTCCGCATTCGCTCATGACACGCGCCGCGTCCCGCCTCATCTGAAGATCTCTGTATACGAAGGTCTCCACCACAAACGCATAGAGAGCGGTCAGAGCCGCCGCCTCGACGAGCGTGGCGAACCCCCCGAACAGCCCGGCCAGGACGATCACCGGGAGCAGCAGCTCCCACTTCGCGTCCCAGAGGGCGCGCCCGGCCTCGGCCGCATCGAAGCTCTGCGGCGCGACGCCGGAGCGCACTCCTTCGCGGCCGCCCCACCAGGCGACGATCAGGAGCATCAGGATTCCGGGCAGGAACCCTCCCAGGAACAGCCGGTCGATAGGCGTGTGCGACACGATGCCGTACAGGATGACCGGCAGGCTGGGCGGGAACAGCAGTCCGAGCGAGCCGCAGGCGGTCAGGAGCCCGAGCGAGCTCTTCTCCGAGTAGCGCGATTGCACGAGGACCGGCATCAGGAGGCCGCCCAGCGCCAGGATGGTCACGCCGGACGCCCCGGTGAACGAAGTGAAGAAGGCGCACACGAGGGCGGTCGCAATCGCCGGGCCGCCGCGCGCCCAGCCGGCCAGCGCCCGGAACACGCGCACCAGCCGCTTCGAGGCCCCTCCCTCCGCGAAGAAGTAGCCGGCCAGGGTGAACAGCGGAATGGTCGGGAGCGTCGGCGACACCGTCAGCCGGTACGTCTCGACGGGGATGGAGGCGATCGGCTCCCCCGCCCCCCAGAACAGGATGAGCGCCGCGCCGCCGAGCGCCGTGAACACCGGCGCGCCCAGGACCGTCGCCAGCAGGAGAGCGAGGAAGGCGGGGACGACCAGGAGCCCGGGATCGAAGGGCGGCCGCGCCACGACAAAGAGCGCCGCCGCGACCAGGACGGCGGCCACGGCGCGTCCGGCGCGCGTGTAGGAGGCGTGGCGCCACAGCCGGAACGCCACGGCGAAGAAGCCGACCGGCAGGATGAGCTCGACGACGAAGAGCGGGACCCGGCCCACGAAGATGTCGCCGCCCGCCCTCTCCGTCCGCACGAACTGCACGCTCGCCGCGCACAGGAGCGCGGCGACGGAAGCGGCCACGGAGCCGCTGAAGATGCGCGCCGCCGCCTTCCACCGTCCCTTGAGGAGCGCCGAGCCGGTGGACAGCGCCAGGAGGCGGTCCTCGCGCGCCGCCACCGCCCCTCCCAGCATCCCGACCCAGAGGGTCAGGTGCTGCACGAGGCTCGCCGACCCGGGGATGCCGAAACCGAAGACGGTGCGCAAGACGATCTCGGCGAGGGGCAGGACGGCCATCGCGCCGAGCGCCGCCGCCAGGACGACGTTCTCCGAGCGGTGGAAGAGGGTGCGCCACCCCGCGATCCGGCGGTCGGCGACGCGCCTCGCGCCGGTGCCGGCGAGGATTTCGTGGGTCATCCGCCGGACCCGATAGCACCCTTGCCGCCCGTAGCGCGGAACTCGTCGCGCAGGCGCCTCGCCTCGTCGAACACCGGCGGCGGGACGAGCGTTCCGCGGATCTTCGGGTAGATCTCCTCGGCCGTTTTCTGCCAGGCGGCCTCGATCGAGGGAGTCGACAATTGCACCTTAAGCCCGTGCTCTTTCATCGCCGCGATCGCCTTGTCGTTGGCCGCGCGGATGTCCCCCTTCAGCCTCTCGCCCGCATGCGCCGCCGCCTGCAGGACACCCGGCCGGGCGCCGATCGGGATCCGGTCCCACGCCTTTTTCGTCATGACGGTCGCGCCCAGGAGCGGCGCCCACCTGAGATCCAGCATGTGCGGCGCGAGCCCGAACCACTGCGACGACAGCGCCAGAAGCGGCGTCGTATCGAAGGCGTTGATGAGCCCGGTCTGCAATCCGGTCAGGATCTCGGTCGCCGGCAGCGGCACCGGGCGGAACCCTGCCGTCTTCCAGAGCTCGACCGCGTCGTTGTCCCCCGCCCAGACGAACAGCTTCATCTTCCTCAGGTCGTCGGGTGTCGCGAACGGCTCCCTGGCGAAGAACATCACCCAGCCGGCGTCGCCCCAGTTCAGCACCACGAAGTCCTTCTCGAGGAGCCTCTTCTCCAGCGTCGGCCGCAGACGCTCGCGCACGTAGTCGAGCTCGTCATAGGAGCGGTACATCATCGGGATCTGCAGCGCCGCCACCGACGCGTCGATGGCGGAGAGACCGGCCGCCGTGAGGGCGCCCGCCTGGATCTGCCCGACACGCATCTTGCGCACGAGATCGGGCTCGTCCCCCAGAACACCGCCGGGGTAGATCCGCAGGGCCACGGCGCCGCCCGTCACCTGTTTCCAGTTCTCTCCCATCTCCTTGAAGATCTGGTCCCAGGACGAGCCCTCGGGGGCGGACGTTCCCAATTTGACGATGAGCGTGTCCTGGGCCGCGGAGGCGGGGACCCCGCGCGCGATGAGCGCACCCAGGCAGATGGCGATGACCGGAGCGGCGCGCGGGCGCCGCGGCAGCACCCGGTTCGACCGCAGGCACCTCGATCGATCTCCGCCCATCGTCATCCTGCGCTCCTACTCCGCGAACAGGAGGTCGGCCCGCGACAGCAGCCAGCGCGCCCGTCGCTGGGCGACCAGGTTCGCGAGACGCCACTCCGGCCGGGCGTCCGGATCGACCTCGAGGGCGCGCTTCAGCAGCGACTCGAACTCCTTCCTGTCCTGAAGCCGCACCGCCACCGTTTCCGCCAGCGACAGGAGCGGCCGCGCCCGCTTCCCTTCCGACAGCCGCATCGCCTGCTCGAAGTGGAGCCTTGCCCGCTCGATCGATCCGCCCATCGCCTCGGTGCGTCCTCCATCGTAGGCGATGAGGAACTCGTGGATCGCCCCGTGATCGAAGTCGGGCTCGAGCTCGAACGCCCGCCTGATGAGCCCCTCGACCAGCGGCAGGTCGGCGAGCAGGTGGGGGTCGTCCTTGCCGGCCGCGACCGCCGCCCCCCACGCGGCCGCCGTCCAGTACAGGAACGGGACGTCATCGATGCAGACGTCGCGCAACGCCACGACCCGGTCGGCGTGCAGGCGCCGCCCGAACCCCTCGTGCTCCGCCTCCAGGCCGCGCAGGCCGTAGTCCCGCGCCCGCAGCAGGAGGCGCCGCTCCCGGCCGCGCAGCGCCGCGGACGCCGCCACGTCGTGGTCCTCCGCCTCGTCCGCGTCCTGCTCCACGAAGGCGTAGGCGTACTGGGTGAAGCCGCCCGCCGCGGCGAGCAGCAGCCCCCGGTGCCGGGGACTCTCCTCCAGGAGACTCTCGATGAGCTTGAGGGCGAACGGCAGGGCGTCGCGTACGAGCTGGGGATCGTTGTCCGAGGCGTAGGTCATGCCGCTCTCGGCGAGCGCGTCGCCCAGCCGGTTGATCGCGAACTTCTTGATCGAGCAGCCGGGGAGCGCCAGCACGGTCAGGCCACACGAGGCGACGAGCGCTCTGACCCAGCCGGACCGGTCGCGACTCACAGCCTCCCCGGGGAAGCGATGGCGGTGCCGTGTTGCCGCATCCGATCGTCACGGATGACGCCGGTCATGGCCACCTCGATGATCCGCCTGGCGCATCACCCCTTCCGGGTCGTTGTCCCGGTGCGCCGACCCTAGCGTATATGCGATCGGACCCTTCCGGGTCAATCCGGGCGACCGCCTTGACGCGGCGACCGCGCCCGGTTTACCTTCCGGCGTTCGCGACAACAGGACCCGAACGTCTCCTTACGAGGTGCCCATGACCGAGCACTCCCCCCGGCGTTCGTCCGTCACCGTTTCCGCCCTCGCCGTCTGTCTCGCCCTCGCGACCGGTGCCGCTCCCGGCGCGCCGCCCGCCGCCGCGCGGCAACCGACCGCCGCCGAGGCGAAGACCTTCATCGAGGACGTCGAGAAACGCCTCCTCGAGCTGAGCGTCAGGAGCGGCCGCTCCGACTGGGTGCAGCAGAACTTCATCACGCAGGACACCGAGCAGAACGCGGCGGAGGCCAGGAAGAACCTCATCGCCGCCGTCACCGACGAAGCGATCAAGGCAAAGCGCTACGACGCCGTGAAGCTGCCCGACGACGTGCGGCGCAAATTTGACCTTCTCAGGCTTGCGGTCGAGCTGCCGGCCCCCAACAACCCGGCCGACCAGACCGAGCTGACCGACATCAGCGCCTGGCTCGAGAGCACCTATGGCAAGGGGAAGTACTGCCCGCAGGCGATCGGCTCCGCCGGGGAGCCGGGGGGCACCGCCGGCGCCGGCTGTCTCGACATCAACGACATCACGCGGGTCATGGCCGAGAGCCGCGACCCGCAGAAGCTCCTCGACGTCTGGCGCGGCTGGCACACGGTCTCACCGCCGATGCGCCCCAAGTACGAGCGCTTCGTCCAGCTCGCCAACAAGGGAGCGCGCGAGATGGGTTTCTCCGACCTGGGCGCGATGTGGCGATCGAACTACGACATGCCGCCGGACGCCTTCACGGCCGAGGTCGAGCGTCTGTGGACGCAGGTCGCGCCCCTGTACTGGTCGCTGCACGCCTACGTCCGCTCGCAGCTCGTCAAGCAGTACGGCCCGGCGCTCGTGCCGCCGGATGGCCCGATGCCGGCTCATCTTCTCGGCAATATCTGGGCGCAGCAGTGGGGCAACATCTACCCGCTGGTCGCGCCGCCCGGCGGCGATCCCGGATACGACCTGACCGAGCTCCTGCGCGCCAGGAAAGTGGACGAGCTGCAGATGGTGCGCTACGGCGAGGGCTTCTTCACCTCCCTGGGACTCGCGCCGCTCCCGCCGAGCTTCTGGGAGCGCTCGCTTTTCAAGAAGCCGGCCGACCGCGACGTCGTCTGCCACGCCAGCGCCTGGGACATCGACTCCGAGCAGGACCTGCGCGTCAAGATGTGCATCGAGATCAACGACGAGGACTTCCGGACCATCCACCACGAGCTCGGGCACAATTTCTACCAGCGCGCCTACAACCGGCAGCCCCCGATGTTCCGGGAGGGCGCCAATGGCGCCTTTCACGAGGCGATCGGCGACACGATCGCTCTGTCGATCACGCCCACCTACCTCAAGCGCATCGGTCTTCTCGACAAGGACCCCGCACCGGGCGGCGACCTCGGCTACCTCATGAAGATGGCCCTCGACAAGATCGCCTTCCTGCCGTTCGGTCTCCTCGTCGACCAGTGGCGCTGGAAGGTCTTCTCGGGCGAAGTCACGCCGGCGGGCTACAACAAGGCCTGGTGGGACCTGCGCCTGAAGTACCAGGGGGTCGCGCCGCCCGGGCCCCGGAGCGAGGCCGACTTCGACCCCGGCGCCAAGTACCACGTCCCGGCGAACGTCTCCTACACCCGCTACTTCCTGGCCCACATCCTGCAGTTCCAGTTCCACCGGGCCCTCTGCCGCGAGGCCGGCTTCACAGGGCCGCTTTACCAGTGCTCGATCTACGACAACAAGGCCGCCGGCAGGAAGCTGCAGGCGATGCTCGAGATGGGGCAGAGCCGTCCCTGGCCGGACGAGCTCTACGCCCTCACCGGCGAGAGGCGGATGGACGCCACCGCGATCCTCGACTACTTCGCGCCGCTCAAGAAATGGCTGGACGAGCAGAACAAGGGGAAGAAGGTCGGAATCTGAGCGGCGTCACGGCGCCGCGGGCAGGAGTCGGTGCTTTAGGCGGCGGTACACGAACACCGCCGCCCAGGTCAGGGCGGCGATCACGACGATGAGCAGGAGCGCCGGCGGGGCGCAACGCCGCCGATGGGCAGGAGCGCCAGGAGCGCTGCCGGGACCGCGGCCCGCAGCAAGAGCCGCCGGCCCACGACGCCGGCCAGGAGCAGCCCGAACAGCAGCCCCGAGCAGACGATCAGTGACGGCTGCAGAAGACCGATCAGGCTGCCGAGCCACGCCGGGTAGGCGCGGATCGAAAAGCTGTTGTCGTCCCGGCCGACCAGGAGCATCCGGCTCACGGTGACGCGCGGCAGCGCGCCGACCCCCCCGGGAATGGCGATGTGGACCGGCAGCGAACCCTTGCGCACCCCCGTCTTCTGCCTGAGCTGCTGCGCCACGCGCGCTTCCTGCTCCGCCTGCGCCCGCGCCGCCGCGTCGGACGCCGAGCCGCCGTAGACGCCGCCCGCCGCGGCCTCCCCGGCAGGCATCCCGACCTTCGACTCCACCTGGCGCGTCGCCTCCTCGTCGAGCTTCGCGTTCTCCGCCCGCTGCGGTGCGCTCAGCGCCGAAAACCCGAACGAGGGTGCCGGCCCGACGACCGCCACGAGCGGGGCGGTCTGCACCACCGGCTTGAAGCGGTCGCCGCTCACGACGTACCTTTTCCCGTCCGGCAGGTAGACGGTCCATAGCGCCTCCGACACCGGCACGTCGAAGCGCGGCAGACGCGGCTCGATGCGGCCCAGGATCGTCACCTCCGGTCCCTTGCGCAGGAGGACGAGCGACACCTTCGATGCCACCTCGCCGTCCCCGCGCGGGAGAGGAACGAGCACGGTCCTGCCGGTCTGCTTCGGCTTGGCCGGCTGGCCGTCGAGCAGGAGCGACCAGATCTCCACCTCCTCGCCCGGCAGGGTCAGGCCGAGGAACTGCTTGCGGTTGTTCTTGATCGAGAGGTCGATCCAGGTCGCCTCGGTGCCGTTGTCCAGGAGGACGGTGGTGGCGTTCAGCGATTCGATGATCGCGGTCAAGACCGGCGCGTCCTCGTGCTCGGCGATCTTCACCAACGCCTGCTCCGGCGCCTCGGAATACTTGCAGGCGCTGATCAGGCTCCCGCCATAGGCGAGGACGTCGGGCGGGATTTCGCTCACGTCGGCCGGCAGCAACCGTCCCTTCAGCTCGAGCTCCACCTCCGCCCCGTCGGCGCCGACGGCGACGAACCCCGACTCGCGCTCCACCGCCAGGGGCGCGAAGCGCGGCACTGGCAGGCGCCCCGCCTTGACGTCGTAAGCCCCTTCGAACTGGACCACGACGCGCACCCGCCCTTCCAGAGGTGCGAGGAGCTTGACGCGCAGGAGACTCCGCCCCTCGTGCTTCAGGATCTTCCAACTCTCCAGACCGGGGGCGGTGGCGTCGAACACCACGACTCCTTCCGGCAGGTCGACGTCGAAGTGGTCCACCTTCGACACGCGCACCGTGTAGTCGTGCACGAGGACGCCGCTGACGACACCGTCCCCCAGCCGCAGCAGCTGGTAGCCGGCCACCTGGACGCGCGGCTCGAGCTTCACTTCTTCGCCCGCCTTCTCCTCGGCGCGCCGGAACGGCAGCGTGTACTTCAGCGTGAAGGCGTTCTGCGGCAGCGCCACGTACAGCCTCCCCTGACGCGGCCCGTAGGCCAACCCGCCCTCGATTTGAAGATCGTGGAACATCGGCGCGGCGCCCAGGTTCAGGAGGTTGCGGGGCGTTTCCGGCAGGCGCGCGGCGATCCGGTTCTCCCCGGGATTGCCGGACGCCGGGAACGCCAGCGCCAGCCTGAGCGTGAGCGACGCCGGCCCCTTCGCGAGGATCTCAAGGAGCGACCCGTTGCGATGCAGGATCGCGCCCTGCCCCTGGAACGAGACGACCGTCCCGTCGTGCGTGAGTGGCAGGCGGACCCACCCTTTCTTTAGGACGTCGAGCGCGAGCGTGCCGTCGAGCGTCAGGACACCCGGCTCCAGCCGGCCGGCGTACTCCGCCGATCGCAGGACCGCCTCGGCGGGAGGCTCGGGCTCCGGAGGCGGCGGGACGTAGGTCGTCTCGACCAGCGCCTTGAAGTCCTGCCAGGACAGGGTGATCTTCGTCTCGTGCAGGTCGGGCAGCGAGCGCCGCGCCGACTCGGCCGTGGTCGCAGAAGCCGGCGCCGGCCCGGCGACGAGGGCGCCCGCCCCCGCGACCGAGACGACCAGGAGAATTCCGAGCACCAGCCGCCGCGCCGACCACACCCTCACGGCGAGGAAGCCCAGAAACGCCGCCGTCATCCCCGCGCCGAAGGCGATCCGGCTGTCGGGATTCAGGACGAAGAGGAACAAGAGCCCGGCCGACGCCGCGATCGTGGCCGCGGCGCCGCCGCGACCGGCGGGCGGCGAACCGGTCCGCGCCGGACCCGCACGCAGCTGAAGGATCGCCAGCGTCAGGAGAAAGGCGAGGAGGAAGACTCCGGCGGGGGAGAAGGTCCACGCCAGCGGCCAGCCGCTCATCGACACACGCGCCCGCTCCCCGGACGTCAGGAGCCGCCCGCTGAACGACAGACGCAGACCGTCGGTCGGGATGCTGAAGCGCACCGGCAGGACGCCGCGCGCGACGCTTCCCCCGCCCTGCGCCACGGCGGTTCCCCCGACGAAGTTGGACACCTGGTTCGCCTGCATCAGGTACCCGGCCGCTCCAGGCGACATCGGCGGCGGCAGGTTGGCGGGCGGTGCCGACTTCGACAGCTCCTTCAGGTCGTTCTCGAAACGGTCGCGCCTGCTCATCTCGCCCTTCACCGGTCTTGGCGCCGCCTTGTCCTTGCCCTCATTTTCGGCCCCGCCCTGCACCGCGCCGCCGATGTACCCGAGCGAGCGCAGCTGCTCCAGCATCTCCTGGTTCAGGGGCGCCGCCTTCTTCCCCGGGCGGAGCTCCGCGCCGATCGTCAGCGCGTTGAGATCTCCCCGCGACGCCAGGTTGTAGGCGCCTTCGGGGAGATAGACGATCCGGTTGAGCGGCTCGTCGGCGTGGAGGTTCCCGCCGAACGCGCCGTAGCGCCGGTCGCGCGGCAGGAAGAGGTGCCACTCCACCTCCATCGCGTCCACGTCGATCGCCGGCGCCAGGAAACGATGCCGGCCCCAGAACCCCGATGGGCGCGGCTGGTAATAGACCAGCTCGACGTCGAACGGCGCCAGTTCCCCCGCCGCGTCGGCCGCGGTCTTCTTGAGCGGGACGAGGACTTTGCCCGCCGCGTTGCGCGCCGCCTTCACCGGATGGTCCTCGAGGTACGCCCCCCACGTCTCGGCGCCGTCCGGCAGCGCCATCTCGAGATACTGCTTGCGGTTGTTCTTGACGCTGAAGCGCGCCGACGTGATCAGGTGTCCCTCGGGGCTTTCATAGGTGTAGAGCCGCGCCGATTCCACGATCGTCCGCTTCACCGCCAGGTCCTCGTGCTTCACGACCTTGAGCCCGATCCCGACCGGGTGCGCCAGGTACTTGAAGGCGTACAGCACCGGCTGCCCGGCAAGCGCTGCGATGTCCGGCGGGAGCTCGGCCGGATCGACCGGCGTGGCGTTCTTCAGATCGCCGGACGGTGTGATCTCCACGTTCGTCGCCGCCGCGACCGCGATGAACCCCTTGTCACGCAGGACATCGAGGAGCGCCAGGTCCGGTGCCTTGACCTCCGACACCCCGTCGGCACCCGCGGTCCCGGCCGCGCCCTTCGCGTCGGCGTCCTTGATCTCCTGCTCGAAATTCATCTGAAGCCCGTAGCTTCCCTGCGCCACGTAGTTCAGCCGCACCAGGAGGACGCGTCCGGACTTCTCCTCTACGACCGACCAGTCCTTCATCCCCTGGGCCGTGACGTCGAGCACGGTGATCCCGGCCGGCAGCGCCACGCGGAACGTGTCCACGCCGCGCCCGTGGATCGTGTAGGCGGCGATGGCCGTGCCGCGCATCATCCCCTCCCCGATGGAGAGAAGGGTGCGTGTCTCGCCCGTGACCTTGGTCTCCTTCTCGCCCAGCTCGACCTGCTTCGACCAGGTCACCGACACGTCGCCGGCCCGCTGGTAGGCGCCGCGCACCCGCGTCTGCCCGCCCGAGCGCTCGATGGCGCGCACGACCGCGCCGGGCAGCTCGACCTCCATGCCGGGACGCGGGATGACGAGGTCGAGCGCTATGACCGGCGCCTGCGGGAACTTCAGGGAGAGCGAGCGCGAGCCGCGGTTGTCGGCGGCCTGCACCAGGTACTCGAGGACCAGGGTGTGCCGCCCCTCGCCGCGCAGCGCGACCTTCTGCTCGCCGTCCTCGCTGTAGGCGCTGGCCGGCCGGCCGTCGAGATCGAAGCGCGACAGCGCCACGCCCTCGCTGATGACCGGCACCTCCACCCAGGCGTCGCGGTTCAGCACCTGCACGCCGAACTCCAGCCGGACCTGCGCGCGCGTTTCGTCGGCCCCGACCACGACGCTCGCCTGGCAGGCCGTCAGCGCGAAATCGACGGGTGGCGGCGGAGGGGTCGGCCGCGGGTGCGCGCCGCGGATCTCGTCCAGGATTTTCTTGAAATCTTCCCACGGGATGAGGACGCCGGTCTTCTGGAGCCGCGGCAGCCGGTCATTCTCCGGCTGGCTGCCCGGCTCGTCCGCCTGCGCCAGCGCGGACGCCACCCCCAGGCCGAGGAGGAGCGGAAGAAGAAGCGCCGCGCCCGGCATCCGCCAGCCACTGGATGGTGTCATGTCAGGTCTCCCGGCTCGGATCGAACCATTCGGCTCCCGCCAGAACTTAGGTCCTGGGTGCTCGCAAGTCAAAGAAAGGAAATGACGAACGCCGGATCTCCGCGCTCACCTGCGCTTCACCGATATTTGAGACATCACCCTGGCCACAAAGTTCCCCCAGGGCGGAGAAATTCATCCTCGAGATTCATCGGATCATGCGCGGCGGATCGGGATTGACCGGGGGAAGCGAAGGGGCGACGGGGGTCCAGTCATGCCGCGCCGCGGACGACGCGCCGGTTCCTTATCCTCTACTCCAGCCTCTTCAGGAGCGCCTTGAAGCGCGGTTCGTTGCGCATCGGGTCGAGGTCGCTGTCATGCTCGATCCATTCCTTCTGCGCGAAGCCCGCGTCGATGGCATGCCCCAGAAGATCGATCGCCTTTTGGAATTGCCTGAGGTTCGCATACACGCAGGCGACGTTGTAGAGGGTGCTCGGGTCGCGCGGGTCGATCGCCAGGGCACGCTCGGCCCAGCGCTGCGCCTCCTCGGTTCGACCGAGGGCCACCATGTCGCCCGAACCCATGTAGATCGCCCGGACGTCGTCCGGGTTCGACTCGAGCTGGCGCTCGATCACCGCGAGCGTCCGCTCGTGCGTCGCGAGGGCGTCCGCGGGCCGGTGCAGAGCCTTTTGGACCACGGCCAGAAGCGCCAGCGACTGATAGTCCTCCGCGCGGAGCTCCGCGGCCAGCTCGAACAGCTGCGCCGCCTTCTCGATCTTTCCCTGCAGCCAGCAGGTGCGGCCATAGAAATAGGGCGCTTCGAAGAGCTTCGGGTCGAGCCGCATGGCGGTTTCGAATTCCTGCTCCGCCTCGGCGTATTTCTTGCTCAGCGACAGGGCATGGCCGCGCGAGGCGTGCGCCTCCGCCAGGTCGGGGGCGAGCTCGAGCGCCTTGATGCTGGCGCCGCGCGACTGCTCCAGGTTCTGTTCGCTGCTGTCGGCGAACATGTACAGCATGCTGGAAGCGTCGGCCTCGCCGGCGTACGCCAGGGCGTAGCGCGGGTCGATCTCGATGGCGCGCGCGAACATGACCCGGGCCGATTCCCAGTTTTTCCGGCCCGATAGATAGAAGAGCTTCCGGCCGCGCAGGTAGTAGTCGTAGGCCT
>JBGPED010000015.1:0-24607 GCA_041482595.1 Acidobacteriota bacterium | reverse complement strand
GACCGCGATGTGAGTCATCGCGGAGGAGCGGCAACGACGCAGACGGCCCCGCGCCGCCGCGAACCCAGAGGGCACATGGGGATTGCGGCCCCATGCTTCGTTGCTCGTGGGCAAAGAAGCAACCAGCATAGTTTGCACCTCGCGCCGCGCCAGGGACTCGCAAGCCCCAAGTGCGCGGCCCATGCCATTACTCGTACACGCTCCTAGCCCAGTCCCGGTAGCGCCTCTCGGCCTCGTCGCGCGTGATGCGCGGCCGCGTGATGTTCCTGCCGCGACGCCCGCCGGCCATGGCCGCGCGATCGCCCCACCACAGCGCGGGGCTCCGCGTCAGCAGGGCGGCCCCGAGACAGGTGGCATCGGGCGATTCGCGCACGACGATCGGACGCTGCAGGAGATCGGCCTGCGCCTGGAGGAGCGTGAGGCAGCGCGTCAGGCCGCCGGCCACGAGGACAGGGAGCGGCTCGGACGCGGAAGCGGCCCCGCCCGGGGCCCGACCCGGTGCCGCGTGCTCGTCGGCGACCCTGATGATCTCCGCGCAGCGGCAGGCGACCGACTCGACCACCGCCCGCAGAAGGGCGCGCGGCGAGGCGCCACGCGCGTCCCCCGCGAAGCGGGGCCTGGCGGTCGTGTCCCAGCGGGGCGCCCCCAGGCCGGCGACCGCGGGCAGGAAATGGACCGTGCGCGGCCGGTCGTCGTCGGCGCCCAGGAAGCGATCGAGGTCGCGGGTCCGCAGCCGGAGTCGCAGCTTCCCGATCGCCCAATCGATCGCGGTCGCCGCGGCGTTCACCGGCCCCTCGACCGCGAAACGCCTGGCCGGCCTCCCGTCGGTTCCCGCATCTCCCCACGAGGCCAGAAGGGTCGTGAGAAGACCCGGGACGCGCGCCAGCCGCTCGCCGGTGCTGATCAGGACGAACGCTCCCGAGCCGTAGTTGATCGTCGTGACACCTTCGGCCCGGCAGCCGAGGCCGATCTCGGCCGCCTGCTGGTCTCCCGTCATCGCACCCAGACGCAGGGGCAGTCCGGCCACCGCGAGAGGCAGGCGCGTCGTCATCGTCGTGGGGACGAGCGCGGGCAGCGCCGGAGCGTCCAGGAGGGCCGCAAGGCCGAAGGCCTCGAACAGCTCCGGATCCCAGGACAGGGTCTCGAGATCGAACAGGAGAGTGCGCTGCGCGTTCGCGTGGTCGATCGCGTAGGAGGCGCCGCCGCCCATGCGCCAGAGGAGGAACGTGCCGAGCGTGCCCCACAGCGCGCGACCCGTCACCACGAGCCGGCGCAGGCCCCTGACATGCTTGAGGGCCCAGGCCAGCTTGGATGCGGAATAGTACGGCGTGAGCCTGAGACCCGTGCGCGCCACGACCCCGTCATCGAGCCGTCCGGCGCGCCGCATCGATTCGCACAGCGCTTCGCCGCGCAGGTCCTGCCAGGAGTAGGCGGGCGTCAGGGGCCGGCCGGTCTCGCTGTCCCAGAACAGCACCGTCGATCGCTGCGTGGCGATGCCGAGGTCCAGGTGCGCGGACCGTCGCGGGGAGGCGGCGCGCAACGCCCGGAGCGAGGCGTCGAGAATCTCCTCGGCGTCGTGCTCGACGCGGCCGGCCGGGCCGCGTCGCGTCGCGATCCTGCGTCGCGCCGCCCGGCCGGGCCGGCCATGCTCCGAGACCAGGACGGCCTTCACGCTGGACGATCCGAGATCGACGCCCGCCGGCATGAGGCGCATTGTACCGCCCCGCGCCGGCGGCGAGGAGAATGGCCGTCCCTGTCAGGTGGCGGCTCATCCGGTCGAGTATGATGCCGGCGAGGCGCCCCTTGGCGACGATCGCGAACGTCCTCACGGTCGACCTGGAGGAGTGGTTCCACATCGACGAGCGGATCATTCCGCCCGGCGAGTGGGACCGGCTGCCCGGCCGCGCGGACGGGAACGCGCGCGCTCTCCTCGATCTTCTCGATGCCTGCCGGGTGCGGGCGACCTTCTTCGCGGTCGGCTGGGTCGCGGCGCGCCACCAGGGGTTGATCCGGGAGATCCACGACCGCGGTCACGAGGTGGGGGTGCACGGCTACCTGCACGCGGCGGTCGCGCCCATGTCGGGCCAGGAGTTCCTCGCCGACCTGAACGCGGCGCGCCGGGCCGTCGAAGGCGGCACGGGGGAGCCCGTTCTCGGCTACCGCGCGCCGCGCTGGAGTCTCGGAGGAGCGCCCGGCGCCGGGCGGCGGGGCCGCGCGTCGGGCGTCGTGACGGCCGCGCTGGACGTGCTCATCGCCGAGGGGATCCGCTACGACTCCAGCCTGGCGCCGATCGTCTACATCGGCGACCCGTCCTGGCCGCGCGATCCTTACAGCATCGACCGGCCGGGTGGATCGATCCTCGAGCTGCCGCCGCTGGTCGGGCGCCGCTTCGGGGTGCGCCTGCTGTTCGCGGGAGGCTGGGCCCTGCGGCGCGTCCCGAACCGTCTCCTGTTGAAGGAGATCACCCGCCGCAACGAGCGCGGCGCCCCGGCGGTCCTCGACCTGCACACCTGGGAGATGGATCCCGATCCGCCGCGCGTGCGGCTGCCGTTCCGGTACCGGCTCGCGCACTATGGCGGTCTCGAGGGGTACCGCGCGAAGCTGCGGGGTCTCCTGTCGGCCGTTCCCTGGGGGCCGGCCCGCGACTACCTGGCGGGAGCGACGCCTCCGGCAGTCTCGATCGAATCGCCGAAGCGCGCCGCCAGGAGCGCCAGATCCGCGCCGTCCACGAGACCGTTCGCGTCGATGTCGGCGCGTCCCGAGTAGGATTCATCCCCTTCCCTGCGGCCGAAATCGCGTGCCAGGACGGCGAGATCGTACCCATCCACCCTGCCGCTCCGATCCACGTCGACACGCCGCGGGTCGAGCGTCACTTCTAAGAGCGCCGGCACCAGAAGCGTGCCGCCGTCCGGGTTGACGATCGACAGGTCGTGCGGTCCCGGCGGAGTCCCCGGCGCCCGACCCGCGCGGACGCGCACGGTGAGCGTGTCCCCCGGACCGTCGGGAGAGTCGGGAACCGCCGCGGCCTCGACGTCGATCCCCTCGCCGGCGCCCGCGATCAGGCCCTCCTGGAGATCGTCGCCGTGCAGGACGATCGTCGTCTCGCTCGATTCCCGCACGGTCACCGTCGGCACGGCCGCGATCGACGGGGAGGAATTGAAGGCCACGACCTGCGCCAGGAGGGCGGCCGACGACCACCACGGCTCGAGCGGCGGGTAGCGGCCGTCCGACCAGAACACGAGCGCCTGCGGCAGGGAACCGTCAACGCCCGCGGGGGTCGCGAACGGCCGCCCGGGACGGATAATCGCGGGACTCTGCTGGCCGCGGGGTGCTTTGATGAGCGGCCATCCGGTCGGCGGCCCTTTCAGTCTTCCCCTTCGATCGACCGCCTGGACGTAGACATCCGTGGCATCGGCGGGGTCGGTCCTCACGCTCCGGCCGTCCTCCCAGACGACCGCGAGAAGGTCACCAGCCAGGACCGTCTCCCGGCGCTTCCAGATGCCGGCGTCGTGCGCGACCAGGGTGGCCGGTCGCGGCCAGGGCAGACGGCCGTCGCGCTCGATCCGTCGGGCGACGAGGGCCGTGACTCCGCGTTCGCGCGCCTCCTCCCAGGTGACGAAGAGGCTGCCGTCGTCCGAGGCGAGGATGCGCGGCCCGGAGGCGAAGGCGTAGGGGGTGGGGTATGGGTCGGGCGGATCGGACAGGAGGACACCTTCGGCGCCCCACTGACGATCGCCCGCAGGCGACATCTTCTGGGCGCGCACCTTGCCGTCCGCGGCGAACACCACGATGGCGCCCTCGGGGCCGTCCGCGACGATCCACGGGCGGGGATCGTCGGCCCGGTTCCCGTCCCAGGGCGGAAGGCCGCCCGGCGGCCACAGCGGGGCGCCGTACCCGCCGACCCGCTGCACGCGGACGCGCCCGTGGTCGTTCGGGTCATCCTCGACGCGCGGCCCGGCGAATGCGGCGTACACGCCCCCCGATCCGTCGGGCGCCAGGACCGCCGGCCCGGCCACCCCGTCCCTGCCGCCGGACAGCACCGTCCGCCGATCCCAGGCCGTCCGTCCCGCGGAGTCGAGCCTCTGCAGAAACAGCCCGCCCGATTGCGGCGAGCCCGTGCCCGGGTCCTCGTTCCACGCGAAGAACAGGCCGCCCTCGCCGTCTCCGAGCAGGACGGGAAAGCGCGAGTCCACCCGGGGCGTCGAGACACGGACCGGAAACGGGCCGAACAGCGGGTCTCCCGCGCCGTCATACGCCTGGACGAACACCTGGGGGAAGTCGGACGCGTTGTCCGCGACCGATTGCATCGCCACCGCGAGACGGCCGGGGGCGATGAACGCCCCGCCGGCCGAGTATTGCGTACCCGCTCCCCCCAGGAGGATTGCGCCGCAGGGGCTGCCGGCATACAGGCCGTCCCCGAACGACAGCGGCAGCAGCCCGGGATCCAGGTGGAGCAGGAAGGCGTCCGCCTGCTCCGCGACCGAGAGGTCGGGGCGCTCGTCCCGGGTGAGGAGGACGTAGCCGTAAGCACCGTCCGGCACGACCGCCGTGACGTCGCGCAGGCCGGGCTGCCCCGTGCAGAGCGGACGGCCCTCGGGCTCGAGGAGGCGCGTTCCGCCCGCGAGGAGAGTCGCCGGGTCGCGCAGGAAGAGGACCGCGGCCCAAAAAAGCGCGGCCGTCCCCCGGGAGGTATTGCGGGACGGCCGCGGCGCCTCGGGTTGGCGCCATGTCGTTCGGGTCATCGGTGCGTCAGGGATCCGGCCCATCCCCGGCGGCGGCCGCCTCGCGGCCCGCCTGCACGCCGAGCGCCAGACCGCCGCCGTAGGGTCCGTAGATGAACTCGATCAGAAAGTCGGAGGCCCGCCCGCTCAGGGTGAACAGGGTGCCGCTGTAGCCCGCGCGGAAGAGCTCGCGCGCGAACTGCTGCGTCGAGATTCCGCCCAGGAGATACAGATGGTGCGGCCGGGTGAAGGACGCCGGCCGGCCGTAGAAGGCGGCCGTGCCGTGCTCGAAGCCGAGGCCGAGGTCGCGGGTGCCGTACGCCCCGACGACGTTGCCGGCCGAATCGACGAGCTGGTGGATCGCCTCGGGCTCGATCGTGACGCCGCGCCGCTCGAACCCCTGGATCGGCATGCCGTAGATGTCCCCCGTCGCCGATCCGTAGGACGTGCTGCCCTGGGCCAGCGCGTCCTGCTGCAGGGCGGGCTCGCCGCCGAGAGACATCCCGGCATGGATCTCCCCCTTCCCCGCCAAAGCACCCGCGAACCCCCGCTGGAACGAGGCATTGAGCAGGAACGAGGTGAACACGCTCGCGGCGACGGCGGACGGGCGCGGGCCGAGGCCGAGGTCCTGGAACAGCGCCGTGTACCCTTCGACGATCGCTTCACCGAGAGGAGTGCGCATGATGACCGGCGTCACTCCCGCGGCGTAGAGGGCCGGTTTCGAGGCCAGGAAGGACTGGGCGCCCGGCACCGCCCCGGGCCCGGCGATTCCCGTCAGGTAGATGGTGATCGCCGTCAGCGCGATCGACGTCAGAACGTCCTGCCGCGTGTCGTGATCGAGCAGCGCGATGGCCCCGGCGATCAGGAAAAAGCCGATGGGGTTCCGCCC
Organism: Acidobacteriota bacterium; assembly: GCA_041482595.1. Taxonomy (GTDB): domain Bacteria; phylum Acidobacteriota; class Polarisedimenticolia; order Gp22-AA2; family Gp22-AA2; genus Gp22-AA3. Next base: position 18,997 of record JBGPED010000015.1, on the reverse strand, counting down.
GTTCGGGTCGGAGAGGTTCACCGGGTTGTCGCCCGCGTAGGCGTATCGGTTCAGGCCGAGAGGTGCGATCGGGTCCGCCACGACCGAGTCCGGCTGCAGGAAGCGGCCCAGTCCCGGGTCGTACTGCCGCGATCCGAGGAGCAGCAGATCGGAGGCGCGGTTCATCAGGGCGCCGGCGAAGGTGCGGCTGACCGTGATGTCGTCCGTGCCGGCGATCGGCTGTCCATAGGGCCGGTAATCGTAGCGGGCCGTCACGTTCCCGCTCGCGTCGGCGACGACCCTGGTGCTCCCCAGGTGATCGGTGATCGGGAACAGGAGCCGGTCTCCGTTCTGCAGCATCGCGATGCGACGCCCGCCGGCGAAGTAGTGCAGCGTCACCGACCCGTCCCGGACGTCGATCTGGGGCATCGGGGTCAGCAGGACCGAACGAGGCTTCCCGGGGGCGTCCGTCACCTCGCGGACGCGCTGGCCGCCGGCGTCGTAGGCGCTCTCGACCACGAGCCCGCCGGCGTCGTCCATGAGACGTGTCATCCGAGAGGACGCGTCGTAGTCCATCCGGCGTTCAGACGACGAGGATCGAACGTCCGTGACATTGCCGGCCGCGTCATACGACAGCGACAGTCCAGCCGACGTGCGTGTCACCCGCTGCGGGTGCGCCGGGTCGTCGTAGTACAGCGCGGTCCCTTCCTTGAACGTCAGGTTCCCCGCGTCGTCGTAGAGGTACGCGAGGTCTCCGTACGGAGCGACGGCGCGCGTCAGCCGGTGCCGCCCGTCGTACGTGAAGGTCTGTGAGGAAGGCTGCTGAGGATCGTGAAGATCGTCGAGCCTCTCGATCTGTCCGTCGGCCAGGTAGCTGTAGGTGTCGTCCAGGAGGGTGTGGCCGTCCGGTGCCGTGGCGCGCAGCCGGGTCGGACGACCGGTGGCGTCGTCGTAGTCGTGCAGGACGCGCAGTCCGCTGCTGTACTCGACGTCGATCACCTGGCCTCGCGCGTTGTAGCGGAGCGTCCCGGCGTAGGGCCAGGCGGCCACGAGGTTCCCGCCCTCGTCGTAGTCGAAGCGGGCGGGCGGACCGCCGGGGAGCGTCTCGCCGGTGACGCGCCCCTGCGCGTCGTACTCGGTCTCGACGGTGTACGTCACGCCGTCGAGCGTGCGGGACATCCGCACGACGCGGCCCATCAGGTCGTGCTCGAATCTCTGCACGCCGCTCGGGTCGGCGATGGACGTCAGGCGCCCGAGCGCCCTGGCCGCGGCGCCGCCTTCGTCGTAGGCCCAGAGGTGACGGCTCCCGTCCGGCAGGTCCTTCTCCACGAGCCGGTCGAGGGCGTCGTAGGTCATGGTCGTGAGGCGCGCTCCGGGATCCGTCTCGGCGACCAGGCTGCCGCCCGGATCGTAGGCGTAGCGCCACGTCCCGGCGTGCGGATCGTCGAGGGACACGCGACGGCCGAGAGTGTCGAAGGCGATGGTCGTCGAAGCACCGGAGGGGTCGGTCAGGCGCACCAGACGGCCCGCGGCGTCGCGTGCGTAGGTCGCGATGGAGGCGGCGCGCCACGCGCCCGGCCCGCCCTCGAAATCCTCGACACGCGCGATCTCGCCGAAGGCGTCGCGGTGCTCGTCGCGCCGGTGCTCGAGCGGATCGAACACCGAGGCGCTCCAGCCGGAATACTCCCGGCGGCGGGTGTGGCCCGCGGGATCGGCCAGGGCGATCAGGCGGGAGGCGGCGTCGTACTGGCGACGGCTCACGGGGGTGGACTCGGGAGGCGGCGCGTACGCCTCGCCGGCGGCGTCGTAAGGTTCCGCCTCGGTCGCAATCCGTCCCGCGGCGTCGAAGGTGACCGCCCCGCCGACGATCATCCGGCCGCCCGCCGCCTCGAACCGGGTCTGCAGCAGTCTGCCGAGTCCGTCGAAGAAGGCCACGGATTCGGTCATCCCCGCCGTCCCCGCCCGGTCGCCGGCGCCGCTGCGCTCGCGCGCGAACCGGACGACGCGCGCCGGCGAGGCGAAAGAATCGTGCACGTAAGAGACGGTCGGAAATTCGGGGGTGTCGTACGGACCGCACTCGGCGGTGCGTCTCCCGAAGCCGTCGTATTCGCTCCGTGTCTCGGCGCCGTTGGGATCGACAAGGCGGGTCATGAGACCCGTGCGCGGGTCGAAGCTCCGCGCCGTCACGCGGCCGAGAGGATCGGTCTCGCTGTCCGGGAAGGTGTACGTGGGGTCGACCCGGCCCCGGGAAAAGGTCCGCCGGCGACCCAGCGGATCGAGCTCCCAGGCGATGTTGCCGTAGGGGTCGAAACCGCGCGTCGTCGCCGGATCGAGGGCATCGTCCGGGTCGCGGCCAGCGGGTCCCGGCGCTCCGCCCCGCTGCTGCTCGCGGGTCGCCCATCCCTGCAGGCCGACGGATCGCAGTCCGCCACCGTCGAAGTAGGTCCAGCTCTCGAAGACGACCCGGTCATCGACGCCCGACAGGGATCGGTGCACGGGGAGATCGAGGAACCAGCGACCCTGCGAAGAACCCAGGACGGCGGAATCCTCCAGCGCCGAGATGAACTCCTCGCTCGTGATCCGGTCGTCCTCCGGGTCATCGACGGATCCTTCGCGCCGCTCGGTGCGGCGGAGCATCATCCGATCGGGTGGATGCGTGGCGTCGTCGAACACGTAGGAATAGGACACGGCGCTCCTGCGGACAGGGACACCGCCCCTCGCGTCGGTCGTCGTCCAGTCGAACAGGGCCGTCTCTTCGCGCACAAGCGGGTGCGCCAGCGGCGGGACAGCGTCCGCCGTGTCGTAGGTCCACGTGGTGCGCGTGAACACGGCCGCATCGAGGACGCGCCGCACGATCCGTTCCTGGGGCGCACCCCGCAGGGGAGCCGCGCGCAGGGACGGCTGCTGGTGGAACAGAGTCTCGATCGACTGCTCGCCGCCCGGCTCGAGGACGGTGACCGAGCGGAAGCCGCGGAAGTCCCGCCCGGCGTGGTTGTGGTACGGACCGTCGTAGACGTAGCGGGTGACGTAGAGGTGGCCCATGCCGTCGGAGATGCTCCGCTCCGCCACGACGGGCAGAGCGTAGGGCAACTCGGCGCGGCCACCGCCCTCGACGGTGCCCGCGCGCGGCGCGGGCCGGTAGAGGAGGCTGGTCAGTCCACCGATCCCGTTCGAATAGGAGGAGAGCAGGTTGCCCGGCATCCAGATCGTGTTGGGGCGCCACTCGCGCGTGCCGGACTCGGGCGACGCGAGGTAGTCGAGCCCGCCGTCCCCATCGGCGTCGAGCAGGCGCACTCCCTGGTCGCGCGGCGTCCCGCCCGGCGGCTTGACGATGAACGTTCCGGGAAACTGCGGCATGTCATAGCGCCCCCAGCCGCCGTCCGGAACGGGATAGTAGGCGGCCTTGCTCACCGTCCCGTCCCACGAGCGCGCCATGACGATGTAGCTGGTGCGCAGGCGTGCGTCGCTGACGACCCGCAGGCCCCGGTCGAGCGAGACTCCGTCGCCCGCGCTGGACACGTCCACGAATCGCTCGGGCAGGACGGTCTCCAGCCACCAGTTGAGGCCGCCCGGCGTCCACGTGGGCGCCGGGCCGCCGGGACGCCCGGTGTTCAGGTAGGCGACGTTCTGCACCATCCCGTTGACGTTGGAGGCGCGGAACAGATCGACCAGGCCGTCGCCGTTCAGCTCCATCAGGCGGAGCCCCATGTCGAGATTCCGTCCGTGGCTGACGTGGCGGACGAACGGGTCGTCGGGGAGGACCCAGCGGGCGTCGAGCCGGTAGGCGCCCCGGTCGTACAGGTAGACCCGCCGGTAGGCCGACCCGCCCCACTCGGCCCGCGACACCAGGATGTCGGCCCGCCCGTCGCCGTTCACGTCGGCGATCCGGACCACCATGTCCTCGCTGAGGTCTTTGGACGACTCGGCGTGGACGTACACGAACGGCTCGTCGGGCAGCGGATAGACGGCGGCCATGTCGGCGGTGAATCCGGAGCCGGTGTTGAGGAACACGCCCTTCCTCAGTCCGAGGCCGTAGTGCTGCGCGATCCGGACGATGTCGGGGTAGCCGTCGTCGTTCACGTCCAGGAAGCGCACGCCCATCTCCACCCGGTCGAGAGTGCCGCGCTTGAGAACAAAGTAGGCGCTCCGGCTCTGATCGGAGAGGTTGACGAGATTCATCAGGCTGGACGTCCACGCGTCGTCGTAGACGAACGACGATCCGCTGTTGAGGTACACCGCCTTCGTCACCTCGTAGGTGTCGGCACCCGTGAGGTGGGCCGCGAACTGGATCAGGTCCGGGAGCCCGTCGCGGTTCAGGTCCTCGAGACGCACGCCGGGGTCTTCGTCGGATCCGGAGGAGCCGTAGACGAATGGCAGGGGCGGCGCGCCGCCGGCGAGAGCCGACGGCCAGAAGCCGGCCCCGTTGCCCGGCCAGTAGTCGTAATCGATCGCGGGCAGGAAGCCTCCCAGCCCGTCACCGCGCGAGACGCGCACGAGCTGCGAGGGCCCGTCCGGGAGGATCGCGGTCGCCGCGGACGCGAGCCCGGCTCCTCCCCGGGATGGTGCCATGGGGCCGGAGACCCCGAGGGAGCCCGCTTCGATTCTCGGACGGGTGGGTCGTCCGTTCCCCGGCGAGACCGGACCTGCCGGGCCCCCTCCGTCGAGAGACCCGGGGAGAACGGGGACGCTGCACTGTCCGAGCAGCGACGAGGGATCGCCCGCAAGGTTGTACGCAAAGGAATAGGATCGCGCCGTCTTTCCCGAGGCGCTCGTCAGGATCGCGGAGAGCCGGTACAGGAACCTCTCGCCCGAGGGCGTCGGCGGCTCGTCTCCGCGACGCTCCCAGCAGATCTGCACGGTGTTCGTCGCCGGCAGGCCGGTCGCCGGGTGCGAGGCGTACTCCACGCGCACCGGGTAGAGACGAAGCCCCTGCGCCTGGAAGCGGATCTCCATGACATTGCCGGCGGTGTCCTCCATGCGGTCGAGGCCCCACTTGAAGTCCGGCACCTGCGACACGTTTCCGGACGCTGTATCGCCGTTCCAGCCGAAGCGGTAGGCCCGGCCGTCCCGGCCGCGCGCCACCCAGTAGGTCGAGGTGGGGCCGTAAGGACCCGGCGTGAGGCGCGCGATCAGGAACCCGGTGTCGATGACGGTCCTGAACCGTGTCGACGAGGGGTCGACGGGGAACAGCTCGTAGGTCGCGCCCTGGAGCGTCATGACGAACGTATCGGTATTGTCGAAGCTCGGAGGGCCGTAACGCGTGCTGCGCTCGATCGAGCCGGCCTCGAGCGAGAACCCGTACCCCGCGTTCCCGGGCCCGGCGGCGCTGCTGTAGCGAAGGGAAAGGTCAGGCTGCATCCCGTGGCGGCCCGGCGGCGCGTCGATCGGGAGCACCACGGCGGTCATGCCGGTGGCCGGATCGACCTGGGGTCCCCCCGGCGGGACGGCCAGCCCGTCGCGCCCCGCGTCGGGCCCGACCTGGGCGCGCGCCGGGTGGACCAGCGCGACCGCGACCGCGAAGGCCATCGCCGGGAGAGTCGGCCGGGACCGGCGTGTCCCGTTCCGCGCCAGGCGAGGAGAAAACGGGACGGCGGCCGAAGCCGCCGTCCCCTGGAGCGACGGATCCGGACTCCCCGGTGCGCCCGCCCCCAGACGCCGCCGCGGAACCGGATCCTCTCCCCAGATCACGCATCTCTTCAGGTCGCCCATCGTTCCCGTCCTTTCCGCCGCTTTGATCTCGCGAAGGTGCGGGAGCGGAAACGCAAGCGCGATGCCAGAGGCGATCGAGGCCGGGCCGGACGGCCGGGTCGCGCGCAACCTCACTGCCGCGAGGAAGATGCGCGGGATAGGCGGGGTGGACCGTCAGCGTGGCGCGCGGCAGCGGGAGCGGGCGGGTGTCCGCCCGCGGACAGGCGTGACGTGTCGTCTTATGCCCGCGTCGCAGTCAGACTAGAACCCCTGTCCCGCCGTGAACGAGAGGATGCCGCGCGGGTTTTCCTCCCGGCCCAGGCCGCTCAGGGGATAGGCGTAGTCGAGCCGGAAGACGGTGCCTCTGCTGCCGCGGGTCACGTCGAACCGAAAGCCGATCCCCACGTCCCCGACGATGTCCCCCAGGTCCTCGCTCTCGCCCGCGCGCCAGACGTAACCGGCGTCGGCGAACGGGCTGAAGGCGACCGACAGGAGGTGCAGCCAGTCGAACACGATGTAGGCGCGATCCTCGACGTTGAACAGGAGTCTCTTGTTGCCGTCGAACCGGCGGCTGTCGTACCCGCGCAGGCCCGTATCGCCGCCGAGAAGAAACTGCGTGTCGCCGTCGAGATTGTGACCCCAGGTGTGATCGGCGTGGACGACCAGCGTCTGGCGCGGCAGCCCCAGGTAGTAATGCCGGAAGTCGAATCCCGTGACGACGTTTTCCGCGGTCCCCGCCAGGAAGCGGCCCGACGTGATGACCTCGGTCAGGGTGTAGGTGGATGGCGAGAGGTGGAACCAGCGACCGTACCGGCCGGAGAAGAAGACGCGGTTGTGCTCGTCGCCGAGCAGCCGCGGCGACAGGCCCAGGCCCACCGACCAGTCGTTACCCAGATTGATGTCCTCGAAGCGGTCGAACCGGTCGAGGTAGCTCACCCGCTCGAAGTTCACGTCGCTCGACTGGTAGACCGCCTCAAGGATCCGGAAGCGGTGGTCCCGGGGAAGGGCGGCGTACCCGGCGCCGCCCACGGGCGGCAGGGTCGAGAGAGGCGCCTCGCCCGGCTCGGGATCGAATCGATCGTCCTCGAGCCGGAAGCGGTACAAAAGCCTGCGGGTCGTCTCGTAGCCGGTGCGCAGGGCCCGACCGTACCGGAGCTTCAGATCGCTGTGGTGCTGCCGGAATCCGGGGGAGTCGTGGCCGTCGATCTGCAGGGGCGTGACCTGCGAGAAATGGGATCCGCCGCCCCCGCCCGAGTTCCGCGTCAGCGCCGAGAAGAAAGGACGGTCGACGTCGGCAGCGTAGAGGATCCCGTCCGATCGACTGAAATACGAGGTGCCGAGGGTCCACCGGGTCCCGAGCAGGCGTGGGTCAACGTACTCGACCCCGCCGGAGTTCCGGTCGAGATCCTTCTTCAGGGACAGGCCGATCTCCTTGCCCAGACCGGCGAGGTTCTGCTCGGTGAAGGAGAAGCGACCGGTCGTCCGGTTCCCCTCCCGGCTGATGGACACGGTTGGCCGCGTGGTCCAGATGTCACGCGTATGCACGATCACGTCCACGCGTCCATCGTCCCGTGGCACCGTCTCGATGCGCGAGTTGTCGTGCAGGAAGACGAGGTGCCTGAGGTTGCGCTCCGACTCGTACAGGACGTCGGGATCGGCCGGGTCGCCCTCCTTGAAGAGCAGCTCGCGGCTGATGACGTATTCGCGCGTTTCGACGTGCAGCTTGTCGGCCCAGACGAAGGGGAGGTGGCGCTCGTCCGGATTGGCCAGGTCGAAGACGTCCTCGCGGTCGATGCGAATCGTGGCGATGAGGGGGTAGGAGCGGCCGTGCGGGCCCCGGGTACCGGGTTCGCCCCGCGCCGGTGACCCGGGGGCGACAACCGCCAGGAGGGCGGTCACGAGGATCGGCAGGAGGGTCGGCGAACCGACCCTCGGGCTTGACCTCATTCGACCAACGCCGGCGCCTCACCCATGCAGGCATCCCGCTCGATGTTGATTGCAGGAAAGGTGCAGTCGTCGTACATTTCGACGACTCATGGTAATACACGGAGACTGATGGCATGCGCACAGGTCGGGTGGTCGTCGGCGCGTTAGTCCTGGCCGAGGTGCTCCTGGGACCGGCTCACGCGCAGTACGTGAACTTCGAATCGTCCCAGGTCCACCCGATCACCCTGACGCCTTCGGGGGGAAAGCTCCTGGTCGTGAACACCCCGGACGCCCTGCTGGAGGTGTTCACCGTGACGCCGGGCGGGGGACTCCTGCCCTCGGCTTCGATCCCGGTCGGTCTCGAGCCGGTCAGCGTCGTGGCCAAGAGCGACTCCGAGGCCTGGGTGGTCAACCACCTGTCGGACACGGTCAGCATCGTGGACCTCGGGCTGGGTGCGACGGTGAGGACGTTGCCGGTGGGGGACGAGCCGACCGATGTCGTCTTCGCCAACGGGCGGGCCTTCGTGGCAGTATCCCAGGAGGATGCCGTCAAGGTGTTCGACCTGGGCAATCTCGCCAATCCGCCGACCCCCGTCCCTCTGTTCGGAAGCGACACACGCGCGCTGGCGGCCTCGAAGGACGGCACCAAGGTCTACGCCGTCGTCCTGAACTCGGGGAACCAGACGACGGTGATCAACGCCAACGTCATCTTTCCTACCGGCCTGGGGGGGATTGACCAGACTCGCCTGTCTCAGCTCGGGCTGAACCCGATCGGATGTTTCGGCCCCCATCCGCCGTACCCGCCGCTCCCGGCGGGGATCGTGCGCAACCCGGCCCTCACCGATCCGCCCAATGGCCTGCCCGCCGTCGGCCTCGTCGTGAAGTGGGACCCGGCGACGCAGGCGTGGCGCGACGACGCCTCCCAGGACTGGAGCATGTGCCTGCCGTACCGGCTGCCTGACCACGACCTGTTCATCATCGACACGACGTCCCTTAGCGTCTCGACGGTCGATCACCTGGGCACGACCCTGTTCGACGTGTCGGTCAACCCCGGCAACGGAATGATCTACATCCCCAACACCGAGGCGAGGAACAACGTCCGGTTCGAGCACCCCCTCGGGGTGGGCGGGCACGTGGTGGACGATCGCCTGACCATCGTCGACCCGGCCGCCGGCAACGCCGTCACCGTGGTGGACCTCAACACCCACATCGACCGCGGCAGCGACCCGGCGACCAACCTGCCCGAGCGCCTGGCGAGCCTGTCGCAACCCGGCATGCTGGTCTGGAACCGCGCCGGGACGATCGGCTACCTGACCGTGATCGGGTCGCGCAAGCTGTTCCGGGTGAACGGCGGCTGCACGTCGGGTGCATGCATCTTCGGCTCGACCCGCTCGGTGCCGGACGCGGTCGAGGTCGGGGAAGGGCCGACCGGGGTGGCGCTTCGCGAGGACCTGGACCGCGCCTACGTCTTGAACCGCTTCACCAACTCGATCGCGCTGGTCGACACCGCCTCGCTGACCAAGGTGGCCGAGGTCCCCCTGCACGACCCGTCGTCCGACACGATCAAGAACGGCCGCCGCTTCCTGTACGACGGCATCGACACGTCCGGACACGGCGACATCTCGTGCGCCTCCTGCCACATCTCCGGGAACATGGACGAGCTGGGATGGGATCTCGGGAACCCGCCCGGGGTCTTCGTGCCGTACGGGACGCCGGGAGACAACGTCCGGTTCATCGTGCCGCAGAACAACCAGCCGGTGACCGTCCCGGCGCAGCCGCCGTTCTCGGCGCACACCGGGTTCGACCCGCAGAAGGGGCCGATGACGACGCAGACGCTGCGCGGCATGCTGGAGCCTTTGCACTGGCGCGGCGATCGCGGCACCCTCAACGCCTTCAACAAGGCGTTCGTCGGGCTCCTGGGCGCCCACGACATCGGCCCGATCAACGGCGAGCCGGCCGGCCTGACGGCGGCCCAGATGGAGCTGTTCCGGCAGTTCGCGCTCGGGGTCACCTTCCCGTCGAACCCCCATCGCAACGTCGACGACACCATCCCGAACGCACCGGTGACCATCCCGGGCAACCCCTTCGCGGGAAACCCGACCGCCGGCCAGGCGCTGTTCCTGACGGGGAGCACCGACGCCGGCCAGTCGTGCTCGGCCTGCCACGCCCTGCCGTTCGGCACGGCCGGCGGCAAGCTCGGCGGCATCAACCCCGGCGATCCGGTGACGATGTTCGCGGGGTTGTTCAATGGCAACGCCGACGGCGTGCCGCACAGCGACCTGAAGGTGCCACACACCCGCAACCTGTACGAGAAGTTCGGACCGAGGTTCGGCCCGCCCGGGACGACCACGCCGCCGGACTCGAAGACCGGATTCGGCTTCATCCACGACGGCTCGATCCCCGACCTCGGGACATTCCTGTCGGCCCAGGTCTTCACGCTGACCCCTCAGCAGGTGCGCGACCTCACGGTGTTTCTCATGCACTTCCCGACCGGCATCAAGCCGTCGGTCGGCAGGAACCTCACCGTCCCCGCGGGTCTTCCGCCGATCGGCACGCCCCAGCAGGAGCAGCTCGTCACGACCCTCATCGGCCTCGGAAACCTGGCCGACCTCGGCCGGCACTGCGACCTGGTGGCCTACGCGCCCGCCCCGGGCCGGCTGCGCACCTATTACCTGAACGGCGGCATTGGCAGCGGCGGTCTGTGGACGACCGACGTCTCATCCGAGGCGCAGGTCACGACGGCGGCGTTGCGGCAGAACGCGGCGGGCCCGGTCACCTTCGTGTGCGCCACGATCGGGTCCGGAGTCCGTCTCGGCGCCGACCGCGACCTGGACGGACATCTGAACGGCGAGGACTGCTCTCCGGGGGACGCCGCTGCCCCGCACCTCGCTCCTGTCGAAGTCGCAGGGCTGAGCGTGGGCTCCGCGACGCCCACGCACCTGGCGTGGAGCGACGAGCCGCCCGGCACCGGCCCCGGTCTGGTCTACGACCTGGCGGGAGGAGGCCTCATGGCACTCCACATGGCGGGCCTGGGCCCTTCGACCTCGTGCCTCGCTTCGGGTCTCGCGTCCGCTTCCTACGACGACGCGCGCGCCACCCCGGCGGCCGGCGACGGCTATTTCTATCTGACCCGCGGACGGAACTCCTGCGCCGCCGGCCCGTTCGGCCCGGATCGGCAGGCCATCGACACGCTGACCTGCCCCTAGATCGACCCGGGTTGCCGGTGGCGGCCCGCCGCCGCGTCGCGCCTCATACTCGCTCACGCGGGACAGCGGGCGCCCCGGTCGCGCGCATGGCGGGGCTCGAAATCGGCGCGCCGCGGCGGCGGCCCGCCACGCACCCCCGAGATCGATTCGTGAGGCGACGTGAGCCACCTCCCCGTTTTCGCTTGACCCGAACGGCAGGCGACTGGTCAGGACGAACCGATCGTGAATCAGCAACAAGGCGTGCACGTCACCGCGGCGTGGCGATTTCGAGCCGCGCCATGCGCGTGAGAAGGGCATCGACTGTGCCGCGCGAGCGAGCATGAGGCGCGACGCGGTGACGGCACGCCGCGCTGACTGGGGCTCCCTCGGTTCGCGCAGGGCTTGGACGAGGCGGCCGATCGGGGATAGAATCCGGCTGTTCGCCGGAGGGCCCGAGGCGTGTTGACGAAACCCCTGGTTTACGCGGTCCTGACGGCGGTCGCGACCCTGGCGGTTTCCTGCAACAACAGCGGCAACACCACGATCATCAACGGACTCGACTGCAATCTCGTGCGCGACGACCTCGTCGGAACCTGGACGGTCAATCTGGGGACCGGCTCGCCGACGCTGCAGAACTGCACGACTGACATCCCCCCCCTGCCTCCAGGGTTGAACCTATCCATCGTCGGCACGAACGACTTCCCGGCCACGTACTCGCCGATGGACGTCTTCGGCAGCGACGGCAGCACCAGCTTCAGGCTCCAGGCGGACCGAACCGGCCCCAACAACGACACCATCAACCCGGAGCTGACCGGCAGCGTGCAGGCCGATTCGTGCCTCGCCATGGTGCGGGTCTGGGACCGGACCGACGCGCTGTTCTTCCAGTGCATCGGCACGTTCAACCTCACGAACCACACGCTCTCAGGGGCGTGCGACTCGGCGGAGATCGACACGAACGTCGACGGCCAGCTCGACACATCCTGCAGCCTCAGCTCGGACGTATCCTTCACCGCTGGAATCCAGTGACGGGAGGCGCCTGGTGGGCCCGGACGATCTGAAGAAGCGCATCGAGCAGGGCATTCCGGGCGCGTCCGCCCGCGTCGAGGGGGCCGACGCCCACTTCGGCGCGCTGGTGGTGGCGCAGGCGTTCGAGGGGAAGAGCCGGATCGAGCAGCACCAGATGATCTACTCTCTGTTCCGCGACGAGATGGCGAGCCAGGCGATCCACGCCCTGTCGCTCAAGACCTGCACCCCGGCCGAGTGGGAACGCGAGAAGGCCACCGGGCCGCTGCCGGTTTCACACGTCTGATACCAGGAGAATCTAAATGTCCCAGGACATCCTCGACATGATCCACAAGGAAATCGAGTCCAACACCATCTGCCTGTTCACCAAGGGGACGGCCGACATGCCGATGTGCGGTTTCTCGGCGCGGGCGATCGCCGTCTTCAAGGAGCTCGGCCGGCCGTTCAAGACGGTCGACATCCTGCCCGACCCGCGCATCCGCCAGATCCTGAGCAGCGTCAGCCACTGGCCGACCGTCCCGCAGGTGTTCGTCGGCGGCAAGTTCGTCGGCGGCAGCGACATCATCGTCGAGATGCACCAGAAGGGCGAGCTGCAGCCGCTGGTGGAAGCCGCCTTCAAGACGAAGCAGCCGGTGCCGGCCCGGTAGCCGGAAAGCCCTCCCCGGCCGGGTGGCGCTCCGCCCCTGCGCGCCCTAGATTCACCCGTCGAGGCTGTCTGCCGGCGCCGGGGATATGCTGTTCCCCGGGCAGACGCGCCCGTGAACGGGGGAGTCACCGATTTCGACACCTGCGGAATACTCCAAACGGGCCAAGCAGGCGGCGCGGGCCGGGAACTACGACCAGGCGGGGGACTTCTATCGGCTGGCCGGGGACTGGAAGCGCGCCAACGACATGTACCTGAAGGGCGGGCACTACGACCTGGCCGCCCGGCTCGCCGAGGAGATGGGGGACCTTCAGAACGCGACCCTTTATTATCTGAAGAGCGGCGACCTGGCCGCCGCGGGCGAGGTCGAGCTCAAGCAGGACAACCGCGAGAAGGCGGCCTGGATGTTCAACAAGGCCGGCCAGTACGCGCGCGCCGCGGAGCTCCTGGAGGCCCTCGATCAGTTCGCCGCGGCCGCCGACAATTACCGCAAGGGGGGGTTCCGCGACAAGGCGGCCATTCTCTACGTGAAGGCCGGCAAGGAGGCGCTGGCCGCCTCGATCTTCGAGGAGCTGATCGAAGATCTGAGCCGGCAGGAGCCGGGCGGGTTCCGCTCCGAGGCGGAGCGGTCGATGCTCCTGAAATACCATCGCTACTGCGGCGAGCTGCACTCGAAGCTGGAGAGGCCGGACAAGGCGGCGTCTCATTTCGAGCTGGCCCTCATGTACGACCAGGCGGCCGAGGCGTGGCGGCGCGCCGGGCACGCCGAGAAGGCGGCCGACATCCTGCTGCGCCTGCAGCGGCCGGAGGAGGCCTTCAAGATCCTGCAGGAGTCGGGCCGGGACATCTCGACCCTGGGGCCGGTCGTGCAGGCGGGAATCCTGGCGCGCCAGGGGAAGCACCGCGAGGCCGCAGACATCCTCGAGAAAGCCGGCAGTCTCTTCAAGGCGGCCGAGATGTGGAAGGAAGCGGGCGAGCCCCTGCGCGCCGCGGTCCTGTATGAAAAGGAAGGGGAGACCGACCAGGCGGCCGACCTCTATGTGCGCGCGGGCAAGCACGACGAGGCGGCCCGCATCTTCGAGTCCGCCCGCGACTTCAAGAACGCCGCCGAGCTGTACCGCAAGGCCGGCCGGACGGAGGATGCGGCGCGCGTCTACATGAAGGCCGGGGACCCGGTCGCCGCCGCCCGCCTGTACTACGACAAGAAGAACTACGACGCCTGCATCAAGGCCCTGCAGAAGGTTTCGCAGGACGACCGCGATTTCCGCAAGTCGTCGTTCCTCCTGGGGCGCATCTTCGCCGAGCAGGGGCTGCACACGCTGGCGGCCGACAAGTTCGCCGCCGCCATCGGCGAGGAGGACGTCAACGACGACACCGTCATCATCTATTACTCCCTCGCCCTGGCGCACGAATCAAATTTGAGGCCCCGCGAGGCGCTCAGCGTCTACCAGAAGATCCTCTCGTACGACTACTCCTACAAGGACGCCCTGCAGCGGATGAAGGCGCTGGAGGAGACGCCGCTCGTCCGCCTGAGCGCCCGCGGCGCGCCCCGGAAGGCGGAGGCCGAGAGCGGCTGGGCCGAGCCGAACCGCTACCGCGTCGAGCAGTCGCTCGGCGCCGGCAAGCTCGGCGAGGTCTTCAGGGGCGTCGACACGGCGCTCGGTCGCAAGGTCGCCATCCGCCGCATCAACGAAGGACCGAACGAGGCGGGCAAGGCCGACCGCTTCCTGAAGGAGGCGGCGCACGCCGCGCAGCTCAGCCACCCGAACATCGTGTCGATCTACGACACCGGCGCGGACGAGAACGGCCGCTTCATCGTCTCGGCCCTGGCCGAGGGGAAGACCCTGCGGGCGCACCTCAACGAGAAGGTGCGCTTCGAGGTGAACCGTGTCATCGAGATCGGACGCCAGATCCTGCAGGCCCTCGAGCACGCCCACGGCCGCGGCGTCCTGCACAGAAACCTGCGCCCCGAGAACATCTTCGTGACCGATGACGACAAGGTCAGCGTGTCCGACTTCGGCCTGGGGGTCCGCCTGACGGACCTCTCCACGCAGGAGCTCTCGACCGGCCGACTGATCCAGTACACGCCGCCCGAGATGCTGTTGAAGGACCGCGTGGACGAGCGCTCCGACCTCTATTCGTTCGGCATCATCCTGTACGAGATGGCCGTCGGCCATCCCCCGTTCGAGGGGAGCGACGTCGGTCACCAGCAGGCGCATGGCCCCGTGCCCCTTCCCGGCCCGGGCGAGCGGGCGCTGCCCGAATTCCTGAAAGCGGTCATCCTGCGCCTGCTCGAGAAGGACAAGGGCAGGCGCTACCCGGACGCCGCCGCGGTCCTGCGCGATCTGCAGCTCAAGGAGGTCGTGCCCGGGATCACCGTCGGCGGGCGCTACGAGGTCCTGGCGGAGATCGGCCGGGGCGGGATGGGGACCATCTTCCGCGCGCGCGACGCCGAGCTCGACGAGACGGTGGCCCTCAAGTTCCTCGCCGGGGAGATCGGCGCGGAACTCGCCTCACGCTTCGTGCAGGAGATCAAGACCGCGCGCAAGGTCAACCACCCGAACGTCGTGCGCGTCTTCACGCTGGAGAAATGGCAGGACCAGCGCTTCATCGTGATGGAATACATCGACGGCATGGCGCTGCCGCGCTGGATGAGCCGCACGCCGGCCCCGGAGCGCGCCGGTCGGGTGCACCTCGCGCTGCAGCTCGCCTCCGCCCTCGACGCGGCGCACGCGATCGGCATCGTGCACCGCGACATCAAGCCCGAGAACATCCTGGTGACGGCCTCGGGCGACGCCAAGATCCTCGATTTCGGCATCGCCCGTCCCGAGAACCCCGGCCACACGCTGACCGCGACCGGCGCCGTGGTGGGCTCGCCCATGTACATGTCCCCCGAGCAGATCCAGGCGATGGGCGTGGACCGGCGCACCGACATCTACTCGCTCGGGGCGGTGCTCTATTACCTGTTCACCGGCGTCGAGCCGTTCAAGGGGAAGGACATCCAGGAGATCCTGATGAAGCACCTGGGCCCCCGCCCGCGGCCCCCCCAGACACTCGATCCCTCCCTGCCGCGTCCTCTCTCAGACGCCATCATGCGCGCCCTGGCCCCCGACCGCGAGAAGCGCTTCCAGAAGGCCTCCGACCTGGGCGCGGCGCTGTCGCTCGCCATCGAATCGGCCGCGTAGTATAGTTCCCGCCCGCGAACACCCGCACCGATGGGACGACCGCGGAGCGGTCCCGGTCGTCCACCTCGCCTCGGCATCCGGTTTCGAGACGGTCAGCGGCCGGTATTTCGTGAAGCTCAAGGAAGCCCGCTCATCGGCGCAGACGTAGGACGCGGAGACCGCGGCCCGCCTCTGGCGGATCAGCGCGGAGCTGGCGCCGTGCCGATCGGAGGAGGGAGGCAGGCTTGACTGACGGATCCGGGCCGAAGGAGCGCGCCGCGCAGGGCCCCGACTCCCTGCGGGCCTACCTGAGGTCGTTCGACCCCACCGACCCGCAAGGGGCGCAGGCTCTCTCGGCTGCCTACGAGGCCCTGGCGGAGGACGCCGCGCGCTTCCACGAAATCCTGCTCGCCGAGGTCGATCGTGTTCTCCAGGCGTGCGAGAGGGAGCCGGAGAACGGGGCGCCGTTCCTGGCCGCCTCCGCGCTCGCCTTCTTCAGGGGGAAGAGCGCCGGCGCTCTCGAGACCGGGATCAGGATGCGGCTTCTGCCGCGGCTGGGGATGAGCGTGGTCCAGGTGCGGAGGTTGTGCGCCGATCTTCTCGGGGATTTCATGAAGCCGCACGACCGGGAGGCGATCGACGCGCTGACGAGGCTCCTGGCGGACCGCGACTTCAGGGTGAGGCACTTCGCGTTCCTGGTGCTCGAGGAGAGAGGCGCCCTGCCACAGGGTTACCGCCCCGGCCTGGCCGATCAGATCCTGAAACGCCTGACCGACTGGAGCGACTATCTCTGAGGACAGCCCCGGAGCCGCCCGCCGACGGGTCAACCGCTCCGGTCGATCGCCAGATCGAGATGCATCCAGATGACCCTCGAGTAGCGGAACAGGATCGGCGCGAGAGGAACGAACAGAGGCAGCGCCAGCGCCAGGATCGCCAGGTCGGACCAGCCCCGCAGCAGCAGACCCAGGATTCCCGCCACCGCGAGATAGACCGGGATCGCCAGGGCGTAGCTCACGTACATGGCGCCCACGAAGTAACCGGGCTCGCGCTCGAACACGCGTCCGCAGACCGGGCAGACCTCGTGCATGGTCAGGAGCGACCGGAAGGCGGGCCCCTCGTGGCACTTCGGGCAGCGCTGCCACGCGATGGAGAAAAGCTGTGTCCGGAACGAGGAAGAGGACACGGGGCCGTGATTATAGTCGGCTTCCTTGATCCGGGCCGGAACCTCATGTAGTCTCTCGCCCACCATGACAGCCGGTTCGTCCCATCCCGATCCCCGGGTGCTGCTCGAGGAGGCGCGGGCCCTCCGCCCCTTCATCATCGATCTGACGTTGCGCGTCTGCCGCGAACGCACGGTGAACTACTTCCCTGACGACTTTCCAGGAGGCGGCCCGGACGGCATGACGTCGCCCGGTCAGGAGGGGAAGGTCGTCGCCGTGCTGGCGGAGGAGCTGAAGAAGATGGGCGTGCGGTACACGACGCACGCCAAGGTCCCCGGCCGCGACTGTCTTCTGGCGACGGTCGGCAAGGGGCTGCCCGGCTACAGGCACATGCTGGTGCTGCTGCACACCGACACGGTGCCGAGCGGCGCGCCCTCGGACTGGAAGTTCAAGCCGTTCGAGCCCTTCGAGAAGAACGGCAAGCTGTATGGCCGCGGTGTTCTGGACGACAAGGGGCCCCTGGTTGCGGCCTTCGCGGCGCTGCGCATCCTCAACGCGCACGCCGGCCAGATCCAGGGGGCGTTCACCTTCGGCGCGGTGGGGGACGAGGAGGTGGGCGTCGGGGTGGGTCTGCCGTACCTCATCGAGCAGGGGCTCATCCGCTGCACCGACGCGGTCATCCCCGACATCGCCGGCAACATGACGGAGATCAACGTCGCCGAGAAGGGACGCGTCCTCCTGAAGGTGAAAACGCGCGGCAAACAGGCGCACGCCATGGAGCCGGCCAAAGGGGTGAACGCCATCAACGCCATGGCGCGCTTCCTCGTCGCCCTGCAGAACGTGCGGCTGCGCTACCGCGCCCATCCGATCCTGGGAGGGCCGACGATCAACGTCGGACTGGTGCGGGGCGGGGTGGCGCCGAACGCGGTGCCGGCCGACTGCGACACGACGCTCGACATCCGCTACGTCCCGGGGCAGACGGCCGACGGGATCCGCCAGGAGATCCAGGTGATTGCCGGCGAATCGATCTGGGGGCCGGGAGAAGTGGCGGCAGCCGAATTCGCGGTGGAGATCCTCCAGGACGCGAAGCCGTGCGAGGTCTCGCCGGACGCGCCGATCGTGAAGCGGATCCTGAGGCACGCGCCCGACGCCAGGGTCGTCGGCAGCGGCGGCGGCACCTTCGCCAAGGACCTCGTGCTGATGGGGGTCGACGCGGTCGGCTGGTCGCCCGGTGACGAGGCCACCTATCACCAGCCGAACGAGGAGATCGAGGTGGAGCAGCTCGTGACCTTCGCGGGCCGCCTCGCCAACCTGGCGCTCGAGATCGCCAACGAAAAGCAGGGATGAGGGCGGACAGGCTCCTAGTGCTGGCGGCGCTCCTCGGGGTCCTGGCCGCGTCGGCTCCATGGGCCGCCCGGGCGACGGCGCAGTCGACGGAAACGCCCCATGACTCGACCTCCCACGAGCCGTTCAAGGGAGTCGAGAAATGGACGCGGATCTTCGACGACCCAAAACGGGACGAGTGGCAGAAGCCGCAGGAGGTGGTCACAGCGCTCGGTCTGAAGCCGGGACAGATCGTGGCCGACATCGGGGCGGGCACGGGTTACTTCGAGAAACGCCTGTCGAAGGCGATAGCGCCCGGCGGGATCGTCCTGGCGATCGACACTGAGCCGGAGATGGTGCGGCACCTCGGCGAGCGCGCCCTGCAGGAGGGGACCGCCAACGTCGTGCCGGTCCTGGCGCTTCCTCAAGAAGCTTTCGTGCCGCCGGGCCGCGCCGACTGCGTGCTGATCGTCGACACCTATCACCACATCGACGACCGGGTGCGCTACTTCCGCCGGATGAAGGAGGCCCTCGCTCCCGGCGGGAGGATCGTGGTGATCGATTTCCACAAGCGGCCGCTGCCGGTGGGGCCGCCGCCGCAGCACAAGCTGCCGAGGGAGTTCGTCGTGGACGAGATGAAGCAGGCGGGTTACCGGCTGGAGGACGAGAAGACCTTCCTCCCGTACCACTATTTCCTGATCTTCAGGCCGGAGACGCGCTGATGCTGACCACTTCGGATTTCAAGAAGGGGCTGGCGATCCAGGTGGAGGGGCAGCCCTACATCATCATGGAGTACAGCGTGCAGACCCCCTCCGCCCGCGGCTCGGCCACCCTGGTGCGGATCAAGGGGCGCAACGTCATCACCGGCCAGGTGCTGGACATGACGTTCAAGTCGGGCGAGAAGTT
>JBGPED010000014.1:0-24638 GCA_041482595.1 Acidobacteriota bacterium | reverse complement strand
CTCGCGGATCAGCTCGGCGATCGCCTGTCGCTGGGGCAGATCGGTCAGCATGTCCTCGGGGAAGTGGGCCGGCCCCGGCGGCATCTTCGCCGCGATCACGGCCACCAGCCGATCGCTGTTTTCACCGGTCAGCGCCGACACGGGGACGATCTCGTCGAACAGTCCCATGCGGCCCGCCTCGTCCATCAGCGGCAGAAGAGTCTCCTTCGGGGCCAGGTCGACCTTGTTCAGCACGAGCAGGTTGCGCGATCGGGCCTGCCGCAGCAGATCGAACACGAAGCGGTCGCCGGGTCCGAAGCCCTCGGAGGCATCGACCAACACGCCCACCAGATCGACCTCCCGCAGGACGCGCGTCGCCAGCCGCACCATCTCCTCGTTCATGCGGTAGCGCGGCTTGTGGATGCCGGGAGTGTCGATGAAGACGACCTGGAGGCCGGGACGGTGCAGGATGCCACGCACCGGAAAGCGCGTGGTCTGCGGCACCTCCGACACGATCGACAGCTTGGCCCCGACGATGCGGTTCATCAGGGTCGACTTGCCCACGTTGGCGCGCCCGACCAGGGCGACGAAGCCGCAGCGAAACCCTTCCGGGATCGGCGCCGCGCCGGGTTGCGTCGCGGCCGCGGGTCTCTCGTCCCTCTCGCTCATGGAACCGACCCTCCGGAGGCGCCGCCGGGGACCTCGCCCCAGGGCAGGCGCCGCCTCTTCAGGGAGATGCGCGCGGCGCGCGCCAGGAGCGTCTCCTCCAGCCGCCTCATCTCGCCGTCGTCCTCCTCATGATCGTATCCGAGCAGGTGCAGGAACCCGTGCGTCACGAGCAGCGACAGCTCTTCTTCCACCGTCCAGCCGGCCCGCCGCGCCTGGCGCCGGGCCTGCGGCACCGAGACGGCGAGGTCCCCGAGGTGGGGGCGTCCGGGCTCGAGCTCGCCGCGCGCGGGGAAGGACAGCACGTCGGTCGCCCGGTCCTTGCCCAGGAAGACGCGATTGAGACGACGCACCTCAGCGTCGGACGCCAGCAGAAGCGTGACCCCGCAACGGGTCCGCCGCGTGGCTCGCAGCAGCCGACCCAGGAGGCGGGAGCAGCGCGGCGCGAGACCGCGCCAGGCGGGCCGGGCGACCACCACCTCTATTGTCCCCATCGCTTGAAGGTCGGCGGAGGTCCTTCGTGCGAACGGCTGCCGCGAAAGGGCCGCTCCTGGACCTTCTCGAAGTCGAACCCGGGATAGTCGATGCGGTGATGGTAGATGCTGCTGAGCGTCCTCAGGAACGCCGCCTCGGCCTTCTCGAGATCGGAAAATGTCAGGTCGGACTGGTCGAGCTGATCGTCGAGGACGACATCCGAGACGATCTTGCGGATCAGGCCTTTGAAGCGCGCCGGGGAGGGGTCCTCGAGCGTGCGGGCCGCCGCCTCGATGGAGTCGGACAGCATGAAGATCGCCGCCTCCTTGGTCTGCGGCTTCGGTCCCGGGTAGCGAAAGTCGGATTCCTGCACGTCCCCCGTGTCCCCGCTCCCCGTCTGCAGGGCCTTCTGGTAAAAGAAATTGATCTTCCGCGTGCCATGGTGCTGCGGGATGATGTCCAGCACTTCCTTCGGCAGGCCGTAGCTCTTCGCCAGCTCGTACCCCTCCTTCACGTGGCTGGCGATGACCAGAGCGCTCATGTGCGGGCTCAGGCGGTCGTGGCGGTTGTCACCCTCCCTCTGGTTTTCGATGAAGTAGCTGGGCTTGAGGAGCTTGCCCACGTCGTGATAGTAGGCAGCGACCCGGCAGAAGAGCGCGTTGGCCCCGATCGCCTCCGCCGCCGCCTCGGCGAGGGTGCCCACGATGACGCTGTGGTTGTAGGAGCCGGGCGCCTCCACCGCGAGACGGCGCAGGAGGGCATTGTTGAGATTCGACAGCTCGAGCAGACGCACGTCGGTCAGGATGTTGAACACCGACTCCATGAGCGGCAGCAGGAACGACACCAGGACGGCGACGAGGACACCCCCGCCGAAGCCGCCGCCCATCTGAAAGACGAGGTGGGACAGGGGCGGCGGCGTCCCCGGAAGACCGAGGAGCGCCAGGACGGCGACCGCGTTGATCGTGCCGAGCAGAAGCCCGGCCTGGATCGGCGCCGTCCGTCGGCGATAGCCGGTAACGCCGTACACCGCGGCCAGGTTCCCGATCAGGCAGTAGACCAGAAGCGAAAGGTCGAAGCCGGTCATCATCCCGAACAGCACCAGGTGGAACAGCGTGTACGCGACGCCCACGCGCGGTCCGACGAGCATCGTGGTCAGCATCGCGCCCGCCGCCAGGGGCAGCATGAAGCGGTACAGCCCGGGATTGGCGTAGGGCTCCACCCCCAGCGAGCCGACGAGGTGGTCGAAGAGCCAGAGGAAGCCGCGGTCGATGGTCAGGGCGATGACCGTCACCAGCACGAGCAGCGCGAACAGGTGCCGTTCGCGACGCTCCGTCTTCCGGTAGAAGTCGGAGTAACGGAGCATGAGCAGGACGATGAGACCGAGCAGGAGGACCGTGCCGACGAGCGCCATCGGGCTTTTCCGCGAGGCGCCGCGGTACGCCAGGAGCATGCGGGCGGCCACGTCGCCCACCGCTTCCCCGCGGCGCGCGAGAAGCTTGCCTTTCGGGATGCGGACGATCAACGGTTCGATGCGCCCTTCCGCCTCCTGTCGCCGGCTCTCGCTCAGGGCGCCATCGAACACCATGCTGGGCGTGATGAGGTCCTGCAGGAAGGGTCCGAGCGCCTCCACCTCGCGGGGGGACGCCCCGGTCTCGCGCAGCGCCAGGAGCGCCCCCCGGCGCGCCTCGTCGAGCGACAGGGTGCGGTCGCGCGTGTCCTCGTCCCGCTCGTGCCCGGCGCGCGCGTCGCGCACCGTCACGCGACCCGAGGCGGGCAGGAGCATAAGGCTGCCGACGATGGGCCGCTGGTACGCGCTCCGCAGGGTCTGCAGGAACCGCTCCTCCGTCCCCGCGTCGAACCGGACCGACACCAGGTAGTCACGTGCCTGCCGGGCGGCGGGCGACTGCAGTCCGTCCTTCCCGGCCGGCACCCGATTGGACCCCTCGCGTCCGCCGCGCCAGCTCTCGAAGGCTTGCCGGGCCGAGGACACGGCGTCGGCGAGAGCCTGGCTGTCCAGGTCGTACACGGGAGGCACCATCCCGCGCGCCGCGTCGCGGACCTCTTTCGTCGCGGCGTCGTCCACGAATTCGCGGGTTTCGGGCGCGACGATGTCGGCCGGTGCAATCGACCCTGCCGGAAGGACCGGAGGCTCCTGCCGCAGCTGCCGCCCCAGGACGAGCGGCATCGTGGAGACGAGAAACAGGGCGACCCAGGCGGCGCGCGAGTCGTACACGGCCTCGAGGGCCGCGTGCAGGCGGGCGCGCGCGCGGTCGATGTGACGTCTCCACCCTGGGTCGCCATGGGACGGACGATCCGCTCGGGGCGTCGACATGGGCGACCTTCAGCGCCGCCCGGCGGGATCGGAGGCGGACCGGGAGGGCCGGCGCCGGCCCTTGACGTGTTTCGGGGTGCCGGTCTGCGCGGGCTGGTGCCCGTTGCGGTACGCCTCGTAGGCCTTGATGATGCTCTGCACCAGCGGGTGCCGCACGACGTCCGACTCGTCGAAGTAGACGAACCGGATGCCTGCCACGGACGCGACGACCGTCTGCGCTTCGATGAGGCCGGAGGTCCGCCCGGGCGGCAGGTCGACCTGCGTCACGTCCCCGTTGATCACCGCCTTCGAATTGGTCCCGAGACGGGTCAGGAACATCTTCATCTGCTCCGATGTCGTGTTCTGCGCCTCGTCCAGGATCACGAAGGAATTGTTCAGAGTGCGGCCGCGCATGAAGGCGAGCGGCGCGATCTCGATCGTTCCGCGCTCCATCTGCGCGTTCGCGCGGTCGCGATCGAGCAGGTGGTACAGGGCGTCGTACAGGGGCCGGAAGTAGGGATCGACCTTCTCCGCCATGTCCCCGGGCAGGAAACCGAGCTTTTCCCCCGCCTCGACCGCCGGCCGGCAGAGGATGATGCGCTCCACCCTCTTCTCCGCGAGGTGTCCGATGGCCGCCGCCACCGCCAGGTAGGTCTTGCCGGTCCCCGCCGGACCGATGGCGATCACCATGTCGTTGTCCTTGATCGCGTCGAGGTACAGCCTCTGGTTGAGGCTCTTGGGGGTCACGTACCGGCCGTTGGTGGCCCGCAACCGTCCCGACGCGAAAAACTCGTGGAGGACTGCGGAACGGTTGTCGCGCAGCAGGCGCGCGGCGATCTCCACGTCCCCTTTCTTCAGGGCGTACCCGCCGCGCACGACCATGGCGAGCTGATCGATGAGGTTCGCGGCCAGGGCCTCCCTGTCGGGATCACCCTGCACGGTCACTTCGGCGCCGCGCGCCGATACACGCACGCCCAGGTCTTTCTCGATCGTCTTGAGGTTTTCGTCGTAGTGTCCGAAGACGTCGATCAGGAATTCTTCGGGGAGTGCGACTTTTCGCATTCGGCTGGGCGTGCCCCCCGGTCACCGGTGTGGACCTGAAACAGGGGTCTAACTTAGCATCCGATCACGATGTTGTCAATGCGCCCGCGGCTGCGGGCCATCAAGCAACATCTGTGTTATCAACGGGTTACTTCGATGGCGGTCGCGCCGCCGGGGGCACCTCGACCCGTATCGAGAGATCCTTGAGCTGCCGCTCGGTCACGGGCGAAGGCGCGCCGCTCATCAGGTCGACGCCGCTGGCCGTCTTCGGGAACGCGATGACGTCCCGGATGGACGAGCAGCCGGTCAGAAGCGCGGTCATTCGGTCCACCCCCAGGGCGATGCCACCGTGCGGCGGGGCCCCCATTCTCAGCGCATGCAGGAGAAAACCGAACTTCGATTCCGCCTCCTCCCGTCCGATCCCGAGCACCTGGAACACCTTGGCCTGCAAATCGCTCCGGTGGATCCGGATACTCCCGCCACCGACCTCCATGCCGTTCAGCACGAGATCGTAGGCGAGCGCGCGTGCGCCCAGGGGATTGCTTTCGAGCAGCGGCACGTCTTCCGGGCGCGGTGCGGTGAACGGGTGATGGCAGGAGACCAGCCGTCCCTCCTCGTCGCTGTGCTCGAACAGGGGGAACTCGTGCACCCACAGGAGAGCGTCGCGGCTCTGGTCGATCATCTTCTCGGCCCTGGCGATGGAAAGCCGCAGGGCGCCCAGGATCGTGCAGGCGGCCTTCCAGGAATCCGCCACCAGGAAGAGGAGGTCGTTGTCCCCTAGGCCGGCCGCATCGAGGACGGACCGGCAACCCTCCTCGGTCAGGTGCTTGAGGACCGAGGACTGGATGGCTCCGCCCGATCTCTTGATCCAGATCAGTCCCTTCGAGCCCAGGGCCTTGGCCGCCTCCACAGTGTTGTCGATCCGCTGCCGCGACCAGGATCCGCCGCCCGGGACCGGAAGCGCCTTCACCACGCCGCCCTTCCGCACGCTGTCCGAAAAGACCCGGAAGGGACTGTTCGCGACGGCCGCGGTCACGTCCTTGATCTCGAGGGCGAACCGGACGTCCGGCTTGTCGCTGCCGAAGCGCTCCAGCGCGTCGCGGTACGACAGCCGCGGGTAGGGGCCCCGGATGGATCGGCCGGCGGCGCGGAACATCTCCTCCACGAGCCCTTCCATGAGAGGGTACAGCGCCTCCGGATCCGGGAATGACATCTCGACGTCGATCTGCGTGAACTCCGGCTGCCGGTCGGCGCGCAGGTCCTCGTCGCGGAAACATTTGGCGATCTGGAAATAGCGGTCGTAGCCCGCGACCATGAGGAGCTGCTTGTAGATCTGGGGCGATTGCGGCAGCGAGTAGAAGCGTCCCGGATTGACCCGGGAGGGGACCAGGTATTCGCGCGATCCTTCCGGCGTGCTGCGCGTCAGGATGGGCGTCTCGATTTCCAGAAAGCCGTGCGCGTCGAGGTACTGTCTCGCGGCCAGGAGGATCCGGTGCCGCGTTTCCAGGATCCGCTGCTGGCGCGGACGGCGCAGATCCAGATAGCGGTAGCGCAGGCGCACTTCCTCGGCGACGTTCGCCTCGTCGGTGAGGGGGAACGGCAGGGTCTCGGAGGTGTTCAAGACCTCGACGCGAGCGGCCCGGACCTCGATCTCGCCCGTCGGCAGCACCGCATTGAAGTTCCCGGGACCGCGGGCCACCACTTGTCCGCTCACCGCGATGACGTACTCGGGGCGGATCGTCTTGGCGGTCGCGAAGGCCTCCGGGGCGGTCTCCGGGTTGAACACCGCCTGGGTGACCCCGAAACGATCGCGCAGGTCGCAGAACAGGAGCCCGCCGTGATCGCGCACGCTGTCCACCCAGCCGAGAAGACGCACCTCGCGGCCCGCGTCCTTCCCCCGGAGCGCGCCGCACGTGTCGGTCCTCTGCGGGAACATCCCTGACTCAGGCACCCGCCATCTCCCCGAGCCGCGCGGGCACACGCTCCTCCGCGATCGTCTCCTGCGAGCCGTCGGACATGGTCTTGATGGTCACGGAACGCTCCTTCACCTCGCTCTCGCCGAGAATCAGCACGAAACGCACCTGGAGATCGTTGGCGCGGCGCAGCTGTGCCTTCAGGCTCTTGTCGGGGAGCGGGTCGAACACGACCTTCCTCCCCGCGGCCCGCAGGGCGCGGGCCACCAGGAGCGCCCGCTCGACGCCCTGCTCCCCCACGGCCGCGATGAACGCCTCCGGGCGCCCGTGGTCGACGGGGCGGGCCGACGGCAGCGCCATGACCAGGCGCTCCTCGCCGACCGCGAATCCGAAGCCCGGGACGTCCGGGCCACCGAGCTCGCGGATCAGACCGTCGTAACGGCCGCCTCCGAGCAGGGCGTTCTGCGCCCCCAGGGATTGAAGCACCACCTCGAAGGCCGTGCGCCGGTAATAGTCGAGCCCGCGCACCAGCCTCGGGTCGACCCGGTGACGCAGACCGTAGTTGCGAAGCAGGCCGAGGACACGGTCGAAATGCTCGCGGCAGGCCGCGCAGAGATACTCGATGATCGCCGGCGCCTGCGCCATCGTGGCACGGTCATCCTCCACCTTGCAGTCGAAGCAGCGCAGCGGATTGTCCACCATGCGACGGCGGCAATCCTCGCAGAGCGTGTCCCTGCGCGGCGCGAGGTAGGCAAGGAGCGCCGCGCGGTAGGCGGGCCGGCACGCGGAGTCGCCGACGGAATTGAGGACCAGCTCCAGGTCGTCCAGCCCCAGGCGGTGGAGGAAGCTCATCAGCATCTCGAGGGTCTCGGCGTCCACCGCCGGATGCTCGCTGCCGAACACCTCGACACCCACCTGGTGAAACTGCCGCATGCGTCCCTTCTGCGGCCGCTCGTAGCGGAACATCGGACCGATGTAGTACAGCCTCTGCAGCCCCGACGCGCGGTGCATCTGGTGCTGGAGGACCGCGCGGGCCACGGGGGCGGTGTTCTCGGGACGCAGCGTCAGCGACCGGCCCCCCCGATCGACGAAGGTGTACATCTCCCTCGACACGATGTCGCTGCCCTCTCCGATGCCGCGAGCGAACAGCTCCGTGCTTTCGAAGATCGGCGTGCGGATCTCCCCGAACCCGTAGCGCTCGAAGGTTTCGCGGGCGCGCTCTTCCACGAACTGCCAGCGCCCGATCTCCTCCGGCAGGATGTCGCGCGTGCCCTTCAGTGCCTCGATCATGATCCCTGCGTGCCATTCGCGCGGCATTCCCCGAAGACTGGACTGCCTTCCGGAATGCGCGCCGCGTGCGGTCCTTGGCGAAAGGGCGTGCAGAATAGCACACCCCTCCATCCGGGCGAAAGGAGGCGGGAGGTCTATAATGCCTCTGCGTGCACGCGAGGTGTCATGAGACCTATCGGGATTCCGGCAGGCGCCTTGTGGAGGCGAGGCGGGGCCTCCCTGGCCGCGCTTCTCGCCGTCGTCGCGGTGGCCTGGCCGGTTCATGCCTGGGCGGTGCGCCGGCAGAGGACGGTCTTCCTCAGCCAGCCGTCCGACTGGGCTCCGCAGGTCGACGAGGACCACAAGCCGCCGTCCCTCGCCTTCCAGCCCGCGTGGACCTGGAGCGGGTTCAAATCGCCGCTGGCGGGCGACCCGGTCGCGTGCGCGGGATCCATCGTCGCCGCCAGCCGGGACGGGGAGATCGCCGCCCTCGAGCCGATCAAGGGCGAGGCCACCTGGGTGGCGGCCCTCACCGAGCCCGTGATTCTGGGCCCTGCCACCGACGGAACGCGTCTGTTCGTGGCGACGTCCCGCGCCCGGCTGCACGCGCTCGACGGCCGCGACGGCGCCCCGATCTGGACGGCGGAGCTTCCGGCCGAGCCCGTGGTGGCGCCGCGGGTCCTCGGATCGCGCGTCCTGATCGGAACGGCCGACGGCAGTCTCCTGTCGATCGAGACGGACAGCGGCCGGGTCGCGGCAACGCGCCTGCTGCCCGGACGCGCATCGACTCCGGCGGAGCCCGCGCCCGGATCGGTGCTGGTCGGCACGGATCACGGTGCTGTCCTTGCGCTCGAGGAATCGAGCCTGGAGGTGCGCTTCCGGCGCGACATCGGCGTCCCGATCACCTCCCCCCCCGTGTTCGACGGCGCGCGTGTCTGGTTCGCGGCGGCCGACCGGACGGTCCACTGTCTTCGCTTCCGGAGCGGCCGGGAGCGCTGGGTGACGCACACCGGGGCGGTGTGCACGGCGCGGCCGATGGTGCGCGGTCCATATCTTTACGTGCTCTGCTACGACAACGACATCTACGTCTTCGGCAAACGCAACGGCCACCAGCTGACCCGCGTCCGCCTCGGTCACCGACTGGATGCCGACGCGGTCGTGGCGCAGGACCACCTTTTCGTGGTCCCGTTCACGGAAGCCAGCGTCGTGGGCCTGACCCTGCCGGGCCTGCAGAAGGTCGGACGGTTCGATCTCCAGGCCCCGGGAGAATGGTTCACGACGGCCCCTCTCTGGGTTGCGGATCGCGTCGCGCTCGGCTACGGCCGCAGCGAAGGACGGATCCTCTCCCTGCTGGTCTCGAAACAGGTGGCGCAGCCGAAGGCGGCGGGTGCGGACAAGCCCGACGTGAAGGAGCCGGGGCCGGGGGACCAGCCGGCGGCGGACGGGACATCGCCTCAACCGTAGACCGCCGGGGAGGCGCCTCCGCTCAGGCGCCGCGCGCGGCCAGGATGCGTCGACGGATCTCGTCCCCCGCCTCGCGTGTCCCGAGGTCCCCCCCCAGATCGCGCGTCGTGCGGCCGGCGGCCACGGCGCCCGTGACCGCCTCCTCCAGGAGACGGGCCTCCTCCCGGTTACCGATCTCCTCGAGCATCATGGCGGCCGAGAGGACGGCCCCCATCGGATTGGCGACGTTCTTGCCCGCGTACTTGGGCGCGGAGCCGTGCACCGGCTCGAACATCGAGGTTCGGCCGGGATGGATGTTGCCGCTCGCCGCGAGTCCCAGGCCGCCCTGCAGCTGCGCCCCCAGGTCGCTCAGGATGTCGCCGAACATGTTGCAGGTGACGATGACGTCGAACTGTGACGGGTCCTTGACCATCTGCATCGCCAGGACGTCCACGTACAGGTGGGACGCTTCGATGTCGGGGTAATCCGGGGCCACCGCCCGGAAGGTCCGCTGCCACAGGTCGTGTCCGTAGATGAGCGCGTTGCTCTTGTCGGACATCAGGACCCGCCGTCGACCGCGGGCGCGCGCGTGCTCGAACGCGTGCCGGATGATGCGCTCCACCCCCTTGCGTGTGTTGATGTCCTCCTGGAGGGCGATCTCGTCGGGGGTCCCCTTCTTGAAGATGCCGCCCATGCCCACGTACAGCCCCTCGGTGTTCTCGCGGAAGATGACGAAGTCGATGTCGCGGGTCGTCCTCCCCTTCAAGGGCGTCAGTCGCTCGTCGATGAGCCGGACCGGGCGCTTGTTGACGTACAGATCGAGCTTGAACCGGAGACCGAGCAGGATGTCGGCCGCGTGCCGGTTGTCCGGCACGCGGGGATCGCCAAGGGCCCCCAGCAGGATGGCATCGTAGCCGCGCAGGGAGTCGAGGGCCGCGTCGGGCAGGGTCTCGCCGGTCTTCAGGAAATGATCCGCGCCGTACGGCAGGAGGTCGAGATCGAGCGCGCGCCCGCCGACCCGGGCCGCGGCGCGCAGACACTCGACCGCCTCGCGGGTCACTTCGACGCCGATACCGTCGCCCGGGATGACCGCGATGCGACTCATGCCGTTCGATCCCCCGAGCGGCCCCCGCCCAGGCCGAGGAGACGGCGGAGCCACGCGACGCGCGACCGCGGGGACCGTTCTCCTCCATCGCGATCGTCGGGCAGACGCCCCTCCAGACCCCGGAGAAAGTCCGCGGCCCTGGCGAATGCCTCGTCCACGTCCTGCGCCCCGGCGCGGCCGGACAGCGACGTCCCGCCGGGAAGCTCCAGGACGGGGACCCGGCTGCCGTAGCGCTCCAGGAGCGCGGGATCGGCGTCCACGTCCGCCTCGATGAGACCCACGCCGTGCCGGCGGGACGACCGCTCGGCCAGCCGTCCGAGGGCGAAACACAGTGGACAGGCGTGGCGAGTGTAGAGGACCGCGCCCGCCCTGCCTCTCACAACATGCTCCGCCGGTACAGAAGGCGATGTCCGAAGTGCAGCGCCAGGAGCCCCGTCCCCGCGCCGATCGCGTCGCTGACGACGTCGGTGACGTCGGCGAACCGGTTCGGCACGAATTTCTGGTGGATCTCGTCGCTGATGGCATAGCCGACGCAGAGGCAGAACGCGATCAGGAGCGTGCGCGAAGAGACCGGTCGCGTCAGTCCGTTGTTCAGCGCCCGGGCCGTCAGGACCGCGAGCCCGAGGTACTCCATTGAGTGCTCGAGGTAGTCGGGATAGGCGGCGGCCCAGGGGATTTGCGACAGGCTGGAGAGGTAGAAGATCAGTGCGACGTATGCGAGGAGCGGGCCCCACATCCAAAGGGCGTGCAGGGCTCCGCGGACGGGCATCACCGGATCGGGAACGGGTACATCACGTAGGCGAGCACGAGCGACAACACGATCATCGATCCGCCCAGGATGAGGACGACGCGCACGCGGTTTTTCGCGTCATTCTGGGTCAGGAACGCGAAGAACACGGCGACCAGTCCCGAGAACACCGCCATGTTAAGGAAGTGGCTGCGGATCATGCCGGTCCCGTCACTCCTTCCGTCCGGTCGCGATGTCGAAGGCGTCCAGGATCAGGAGGAGATTCATCAGCCCCGCCGTGAGGAGGAAGGTGTTGCCGTACTCGTAGGTCACGCTGCGCACGCGCGCGCGCTGCCGCTCCACGAGATCGGTGCGCCGGGGGTCGCCTTCCTCGCCGGGCAGCGCGTAGACGATCGTGCCGTAGGTCAGGTAGCGGCCGATGAGATCGAACGGGCCCACCGCCACGTTGTCGAAGGTGGCCAGGAACGTGAGAGGCTGCCGTTCCTCGATGAGCGACGCCGCCCCGTCCGACGCGATCCCCAGCCCGAACGTGGCGGCCACCACCAGGAAGAATACCGCCGCGCGTCCCTTCTTCCCCAGGTAAAGATGGCCGAGACCGGGAAGGAGCCACGCGAGGACGCAGGCCACGAACGACGCGGCCGCGGAACGCGTCCTCGGAGCGGCCTGCTCCACCATCGTCTCGCTCACCCGGCTACTCCTTCACCACCCACACCTTCACCTCGGCGGTCACCTCGGGATGCAGCCGGATCGGGATCGTGTAGATCCCCAGGCTCTTGATCGGCTCGGGAAGCTGGATGCGCCTCTTGTCGACGACGACCCCCTCCTTCGACAGCGCCTCCGCGACGTCGCCGGACGTGACCGAGCCATACAGCACGTCGCTCTCGCCCACCTTGCGCACGAGCGTCAGCGACAGCGCCTGGATCCTGCCCGCCAGCGCCTCGTTCTCATCTTTCTCCTTCGTGAGCCGGACGACGTACCGCCGCTTCTCCCTCTCGATGACCTTCAGGTTGCCTGCCGTGGCCGGCAGGGCCTTGCCGAGAGGCAGGAGATAGTTGCGGGCGTAGCCGTCGGCGACCTTGACGATCTCACCGCGGCGGCCCAGCTTGTCGATGTCTTCCTTCAGGACAATCTGCATGCGTTCCTCCGGCAGGCCTTCACGCGGCGCGTCTCAATCCGAGGTGAACGGGATCAGCGCCAGGATACGCGCTCTCTTGATGGCCTGCATCAGCTTGCGCTGGTGCTTGGAGCACGTGCCCGCAATCCGTCGAGGGAAGATCTTGGCGCGCTCCGGGGTGAAGGCCTGGAGGAGCCGGACGTCCTTGTAATCGATGAACTTGATCTTCTCGTCGCAGAACTTGCAGAACTTCTTCTTCCGGAACAGGAACTTCTTCTTGTACTGCTTCTTGCGGCCGCGATCCTGACCGCGTCCGCCCGACTCTCTCGATTCCCTCATCGTCTCTCCTGGGCCCCGCTCAGGGCATCATGGGCGGCTCGAGAAGCTGTTCGTCACGCTCCGGCCGCGGCTTCATCATCGGGGAAGGACCGAGCTGAAGCTCGCTTTCCACCCGGACCGCCATGTGGCGGAGAATCCTGTCGTTCATGCGGAACCGTCGATCGAGCTCCTTGACCAGCGACGCGGGGCACTCGAGCGTCATCAGCACGTAGATCCCTTCCTCGTTGTGCCTGATCGAGTAAGCGAGCCGGCGCTTGCCCCACTTTTCAATCTTCAGGGACTTGCCGCCCGCGCCCGTCACGACCTGCTCGTATCCCTTGATGAGCTCATCGACTTCCTCGTCCGTGTAGGTCGGGTCGGCGATGAACACCGTCTCGTATTGTAGCATTGCGTGGACCCTCTCTTTCTAGACTGGACCTTCCGCCGCGCCCGCGCGCGACGGTGCATTGAAACGGTTCATGGCGGCCGTCACGCCCAGACTGACGGCCGTCTCGACGCAGTCGGCCGCGAGCCGCACCAGATCGGGGACTCGCGCCTGCTCGCGGCGCCGGAACGGCGCCAGGACGAAGTCGGCGTGCGCCGAGGCGGGCTCCGCCGGGCCCACGCCCACGCGCAGACGCGCGAACCCCTGGGTTCCGAGCCTCTCGATGATCGACAGGAGGCCATTGTGTCCTCCGTGGCTGCCGCGCGGCCGCAGCCTGATCGTCCCGAACTCGAGATACAGATCGTCGCATACCACCAGCAGATCCTCCGGTCCCGCCTCCGCGAGGACCAGGAGCGCCGCCACCGCGGCGCCGCTTCGATTCATGTAGCTCAAGGGGCGCGCCACCAGCACCACGGCCCCGTCGATCCTCACCCGGCTGACGAGCGATCGCGCCCTGCGCTCCTCGTAAGGGTGGCCGCGACGCCCCAGAATCTCCTCGGCCACCCTGTAGCCGATGTTGTGGCGGGTGTTCTCGTACTCCTCGCCCGGGTTGCCCAGACCCACGACAACCTTCAACGCCCGCCGTCCTTCCCCGTCTACTTCTTTCCTTCCCTGCCTTCCGGCTTCTTGGCTTCCTTCTTCTTCGTCTCGTCGGTTTCGGCCGCCTCTCCCTCCTCCTCGTCCACCGCTTTGCCCTTCTTGATGACCTCGGGCTCCGCGGGCGCGGCCGGCACGGCCTCGGCGGTCGGTGCTGCGACCTCTTCCTTGGCGGGCGGGCTGACGACCACGAGCGTCACGTCGGCCTCGCTCAGGATGCGGTACTTGTCGCTCTTGGGGAGATCGGAGACGCGCAGCGCATCGCCGATCTTGAGGGGCGTGACGTCGATCGCGATGTGCTCCGGGATGTCGCCGGGGAGGCACGAGACCCGCACCTGGCGCGTCACGTGCTCCAGGATGCCGCCGTCGAGCTTGACGCCGGCCGCCTCACCCGTCACCTGCACCGGGACGTCCACCTCGATCACTTCATCCATCTGGATGCGCACAAAATCGGCGTGAATCAGGTTCCCCCGCACCGGGTCGACCTGGTACTCCTTGATCATCACGTGCCGCCGGGCCTCCGTCTCGGCCAGACCGAGCTGGAAGATCGTGTTGACACCGGATTCCGAGTGGATGATCTCCAGGATCTTCTTCGGGTCCACGACCACCGGGACCGGGTCCTTCTTCGCGCCGTAAACGATCGCCGGGATCAGACCCTCGTGCCGCAGGCGGCGGGAGGGGTTTTTCCCCAGCGTCTCCCGGCTCTTCACATCGACCACGATTTCCTTCATCGCGCGTATCCTTCAGCGCCCGGGAGCGGCGCGCGCCGTCCCTGCGGCTCAAAAAACGGGGCCTCTCGGCGTTCCGGGAGATCCAGTGGCCCGTGCGCCGGCGCCCGCTAGACGAACAGCGAGCTCACCGACGAGTTCGTGTGAATCCTCTTGATCGCCTCTCCCAGGAGTCCGGCCACCGAGAGCACCGTGATGCGCCCGGCGCGACGCTTCGCCTCGTCGATCGGGATCGTGTTGGTCACGACCGTCTGCACCATCTCCGAGGCGCGGATGCGATCGACCGCCGGCCCCGACAGCACGGCGTGCGTGAAGCAGCCGTAGATGCCCTTCGCGCCCTTGCGGGTCAGGGCCTGCGCGGTGCCGGCGAGCGTCCCGGCGGTATCGACGATGTCGTCGACGATCAGGCAGGTGCGACCGTCGACTTCGCCGATGACGTGCATGACCTTCGGCTCGTTCCCCTCGCCCCGCCGCTTGTCGATGATGGCGAGCGACGTATCCAGTCGCTTGGCGTAGGCGCGCGCGCGCTCGACACCGCCCGCGTCGGGCGAGACGATGACCAGGTTCTTGAGGTTCAGCGACGCCACGTGGTCGATCATGACAGGCGCCGCGAACAGGTGGTCCACCGGAATGTTGAAGAATCCCTGGATCGCCGGCGCGTGCAGGTCCATCGCCAGGATGCGATCGGCGCCGGCGGCCGTCAGAAGATCCGCGACCAGCTTCGCCGAGATCGGCACCCGCGGCTTGTCCTTGCGGTCCTGCCGCGCGTAGCCGTAGTAGGGCAGGACCGCGGTGATGCGGGCCGCCGAGGATCTCTTGAAGGCGTCGAGCATGACGAGAAGTTCCATCAGGTTCGCGTCCGCCGGCGGGCAGGTCGGCTGGATGACGAACACGTCCGCGCCGCGCACGTTCTCCAGGATCTGGCAGTAGGCCTCGCCGTCGGCGAAACGCCGGCATTCGGTGCGGCCCAGAGGGATCCCGAGGACGGAGCAGATCTCCCGGGCCAGCGCCGGGTGGGCGCTGCCGGTGAACACCGTCAGGCCGTTCATGTCGGCCGCGCTCATCTCCTCGCGTCCTCTCCTGCGGATCCGCTTGCGCCCCGTGGTTGGGGCGGGAGGATTCGAACCTCCGGTCCTGGATCCAAAGTCCAGTGTCTTACCACTTGACGACGCCCCAACGATCGGCTCCTGATCCGGTCCGGTGTTACGCAGGTGTGGGATCGTCCGGGTGGGGGGTGGAGGATCGCTTGCGGCCGGCCGGACCGTCGGAACGATCCTCTTCGTCGCCGGCCGGGCGGGTGTCGGCGGCACCGCCGTGCGCGAGGACTTCCCTGTACCTGGCCAGCACCTTCTCCTCGATCTTCCTGCGCGTGTCGTTGTTCAGGGGGTGGGCGATGTCCCGGAACGTGCCGTTTTTCCGCTTCTTGCTGGGCATCGAGATGAACAGCCCGTTGTTTCCATTGATGATCTTGATGTCGCTGACCACGAAGCAGTCGTCAATGATGATGGAGACGAACGCCTTCAGCTTGTCTTCGTCGACTGGAAAGACCCGGACCTCGGTGATTTCCATGCCCGGCGCCTCTCTTCGTTCCCGAGATTGTTATGGCAAACCCGAGTGTCTCCGGAACTCCGCCCGTCCGACGGGCACACACCGGCCGGCCGCGAAACCCGAGGCGCGCATCGATGCGAACGCCCGTTCCAGGGCGGCCGTGTCCCTGAAAATGCCGAAAACGGCCGATCCGCTTCCGGTCATGGAGGCGGCCGTTGCGCCCGCTGTCCGCAAGCGGTCCGTGATCTCCGCGATGAGAGGACAGAGGGAGCGCGCAGCCGGTTCCAGGTCGTTACCCGCGCGCACCCATGTCTCAACCTCCCTTGCGAGGTTGCCCTCCAGGGTGTGTCTGAAGCGTGCCATGCTACTGATTTTCAAGCTAGATGTCAACGACGCCGAGGCCAGGGCATAGACCTCCCGGGTGGCGAGAGGCACCCCGGGGAAGATGACCAGGATCTCGTATCCGAGAACGTCCTCCAGCGGGCTGACGACGGTCCCTGTCCCCGTCAGGAGGGCCGTTCCACCATGCAGGAAGAACGGCACATCGGCCCCCAGAGTGGCGGCGATGGCCTCCAGCTCCCGGTCGGACAGAACCAGGCCCCACAGGGCGCGCAAGCCGATCAGGGTTGCGGCGGCGTCGCTGCTCCCACCGCCCAGCCCCGCACCAGCGGGAATCCCCTTCCGGATGCCGAGATGCGCCCCGCGCGGGGATCCGCGCGGCGCGGGCAGGGCGGCGGCCGCCCGCCACGCCAGGTTTTCCGGGCCGGCGGGAATCGCGGGGTCGTCCACCTGCAGGGAGATCCCTTCATCCCGGGACTCGAGCGTGAGCGTGTCGTGCAGGCTGATCGTCTGCACGATCGTCTCGATCTCGTGCAGGTCGTCGGGCCGCCTGCCGACGATCTTCAGGCAGAGATTGATCTTGGCGTGGGCCTGGAGTCGGATCAGCGCGTCAGACCGGCTTCTCCCCCCGGGAGACCCGGACCTGACGGAAACAGGGTGAGAGGCCTGCTCTCGAACCCCTCCGGAACCTCCGGCGTGAAGATCGACTCGGGCACGTCGCTGGCCCACGGTCCCTCCACGGCGGCAAGCTGGACGGTCGCGTCCTTCTTGAGGAGCCGCAGCCTCACCTGCCGGGGCCAGCGCGGTCCCAGCCCCTTTTCGTAGTCGCCATAGTCGGCCTCGAGGATGATAGCACCGGTGATTCCTTCGCTCACGGTGGCCGACAGGAGCGTCCCGCCGCGGTCCTCGCAGCGTGCCTGATAGCGGATGTCCGCCGGCGGGCAGCTCACCTGGTACCACGACAGCGTGCGGCCGAATGTCGCCGCGGGGCGGGTCATGACCTCGACGCGCATCGACTCCTGCGCGCACATCGGGCGTCCCGTCAGAAGCGCGACGAGCCCGGGCACGTCGACGGGCATGCCCAGGATCCTGTCGATCGCTTCCGCTGACGAGGGCATCCTTTCGTAGGCGCGAGCGGAGGGCAGGAGGGCGACGGTGTGGCCGGACGATGCCGCGACGATCACCCGCGGGCCGCCCACGGGACCGAAGAATTCGAGACGCATCCGGTCGGGCGGGAGGATGGCGACGGCCAGGCGAAACCGACCCTTGCCGCCGGGACCCTCCGCTTCACCGCGGAACAGGGCCCGATATCCACGCGCGCCCGCGGGAGAAGACTGCGGCTGCGTGTCGGGCAGATGGGCGCCGGCGCAGGCGCTGGCGAGAAAGGCGAGGGACGCCAGGCACACCCGCCCCGGGGAGACCTTCGCCCTCCGGGGTCCCGGCGTCTCGATCACGGCGTCACGGGGCGGCCTCCCTGGGCCTTCAGGATCTTCTGGCGCACTCTCTCGGGCTCCTCGTGCCCGCGCTGCAGCGCGGCCTGCCATTCGCGCAGCGCTTCCTCTTCGCGTCCGGTGGCGATCAGGAGATCCCCCAGGTGCTCGCGGATCGTCGGATCGCCCCCGTCGGATGCGAGGGCGGCGCGCAGGCTCTTCTCGGCGTCGGCGTAGAGCGCCAGCCTGAACTGGGCCCAGCCCAGACTGTCGAGGTACGCGGCGTTCTTGGGGTCCAGGGCCAGGGCCCGTTGCACGTAAGCCAGGGCCTCCTTCAGCTTGACGCCGCGGTCGGCCAGCATGTAACCCAGGTAGTTGAGGGCCATCGCGTTCTTCGGATTGATTTCAATGGCGCGGGACAGGAGGCGCTCCGCTTCAGCCGCGCGCCCCTGACGCTCCAGGGCGGCGCCCCGGGCGAACAGAAGGGCATCATCCTCCGGGTGCTTGCGCGTGGCCTCCTTGAGGAACAGATCCGCCAGGGTGTAGCGCTTCTGGCGAAGGAGGGCCTCCGAAACGCGCCCGTACGCCTCGGAGGACCCCGAGGCGTCCCGCAGGACTCCCCTGTAGTAGTCGCGCGCTCCGCCCTCGTCGCCCGACGCAATCAGGACCTCGCCCTCGAACACCTTGACGTCGAGGTCGGCGGGGAATCGTTTCGTCGCTTCCGCCCCGACACGGCGCGCCTCCTCGGGCTTCCCGGCCTCGAGCTCGGCGCGGCCGAGGAGCAGGAAGAGCTCCGGCCCCGGCTCGTCCGCCGCGTTGAGCGCCTGCGTGAACGCTTCGACCGCCGCGGCGTACCGCCGTCCGTCCATCTGCAGAACCCCGATCTGAGAGTAGGCCAGCGCCAGAATCGCGGCCTCGCGGTTGGTCACCGCCCCGCGGCCGGTGGCGAGGTCGATGATTTCCTGATACCCCTTGAGGGCCCCGGTCGCGTCACCCTCCTTCTGCTGCAGACGGGACCTGTGGAACCGCGCCTCCAGGTTCGCGGGCTCCCTCTGGATCAGCCTCTCATAGGTTTCGAGCGCGCCCTTGGCGTCCTCCGCAGCTTCGTAGGCCTGGGCCAGGGGCAGCAGAGAGCGGCTGTCCGCGGGATCGATCGTCTGCGCCCTCTGGAGCTCGCGGATCGCCTCCTGGTAGCGTCCCGCGAGCAGGTGCAGCGTGCCGAGGCGCGTGCGGACGTAGGCCGAATCGGTATCCCCCTCGGACGCGGCCCGGTAGACCGCGATCGCCTCGTCGTATTTCTTCTCGAACTCGAGAAGGGAGGCCAGGGCGTCGGCGGACTCGAGGTTCCCGGGGACGCGTGCCACGGTCTGGCGCAGCAGGGTCTCCGACTCCGCGAGGCGTCCGGTGCGCGCATAGACTTTCCCGAGGAGGAGCGACATCTGGCCGTCCAGCGGGCGCTTCCGGGCGAACTCCACGAGCGTCTCGCCGGCCTCCTTCAGCCGGCCGGTGTGGTAGTAGAGCTCGGCGAGGGCCCGGCAGGTGTCCTGGTCGGTCGGGTCCGCCTGCAGGGCGGCGTGGTACTGCTCGATCGCCAGGGCGACCTGGGTGTCCGAATCGCCGGCGTCGCGCGCCTGGCTCAGATGGATGTCACCCAGGAGGCGGTGCGCCTCCCCCAGGTCCGGGTTGGCGGCGGCCACCTTCTCGGCGAGGTCGGCGGCACCGGCGAGGTCGTTCAGCGAATACCGCAGCTGGGCGAGCTCCAGGAGGAGAGACGGCGAGGAGTCGCTGGCCACCGCGTGCTCCAGCTGCTCGAGCGCGTGCAGATAGTCGCGCTCCATGATGAGCTGCTGCGCCAGCGAGTAATGATAGTAGGCCTCGGGACGCGCCGGGCTCTTCCCCGCCGGATCCGCGGCTGCCGACAGCGCACCACACGCGGTCCCCCAGAGCCCCAGGACCAGCGCGATCCGAAGAGACCGGTCCGCGCGGATCACTTGTGCGCCCCCGCCGTTTGCGGCTCTTCGAAGCGCATCTTGAGCCTCTTGCTGATCGGGCTCACGGACACCGCCAGCTCCTTCTGCTCCCGGGGATGGAACTCCCCCTGGATCCCCTCGATGCCGTCGAACGTCTTGCCGCTCGTGACCCGCACCTCGACGCGGTGGCTGCCCGCCGACACCGGCAGGGTTCGGACAAAGCGCGTCTTGCTGCCCGTCCCCCTGAGTCTGTCCTCGAGCGTTTTCGCGCCGTCGATGCGGATCTCGATGCGCCCGGAATTGAAACGGTGGGACAGGGTCACCCGAAGGCGTGCGGCCTGGGCCGGATCGGGCGCGTCCTGCGATGAGGCGACCCCGATCCCCGACAGGGCCGTGCCGCCGCCCGCCCGCGCGCCGGAGGGGGCCGTCAGGAGACCCAGCGGCTGCGTCCCGCCCGTGCGCCGGGCCGGAGAACGATACAGGAGGAAAGGGGCCGCGGCCAGGAGCACCAGGCAGACCAGGAATGCGATCCAGCCGACGCCGAGGGGGGAACCGCGCCCCGCCAGGATCCGCGCGAAGCGCGGGGCCAGGAAGGTGACGCCGCGCCTTCCCCCTTCGCCCGTCTCGGCGGGCGCCGACGTCGACTCCTCGCGTGAGACCAGGGTCGGCGGTGTCGATTTCTCCGCCGACTCGCGCCATTCGCCGACCGCGGTTTTCAGATCATTCGAGAGGTCGCCGCAGCGGGGGTATCGATCGGAAACGTTCTTGGACAGCACTTTCCGGACGATCCGGTCGAAAGGGGGACGCAGGGCGGGATTCAGCTTGGAGGGCGGGGGCGGCTCCACGTTGACCACCTGATAGGAGATCGCCGTGACGCTGTCGCCGACGAACGGCTTCTCGCCCGTCAGGAGCTGATAGAGGATGACACCGAGGGAGAACTGGTCGGTCCGCCCGTCCACGTCGCTCCCCGTCACCTGCTCGGGAGACATGTAGTTGGGGGTTCCGAAGAACTTTCCTGGCCGGGTGAGACCGCCCGCGGCCAGGCGCGCGATGCCGAAGTCGAGGATCTTCGGCTGCCCGCTTTCGGTCAGAAGGATGTTCGCCGGCTTGATGTCCCGGTGGATGACGCCGTTGTCGTGGGCGTAATCGAGTGCCTGGGCCAGCTTGTCCAGCACGTCCGCCACCTGGGCCAGCGGCAGGCGTCCGCCGCCCGACAGGAGCTCGTGCAGGTTCGTGCCGGTCACGAATTCCATGGCGATGTAGGCGTCGCCACCGTCGCCCTTCTCGCCGACGTCGTAGATCGTGACGATGTTCGGGTGGTTGAGGCGCCCGGCGACCTGGGCCTCGTGGTAGAAACGCTGCAGAAACTCCTCCTCCTCGCCCGGGCCAAGTGGAAAGGAGAAGGCGATCGTCTTGAGGGCGACCACGCGGCCGATCCTCGGGTCGCGGGCCTTGTAGACCACCCCCATGGAGCCCCGCCCGACCTCCTCGAGGATCTCGTAACGCCCAATCGTCTTCGGCATGACCATCAGCCTGCCCCACTCCCCGGCGCCGGCGGCGCCGCACGACCGCACGCTCTCCCAAGCAGGCCGCGGGCCTGCGTTTTCTCAATATAGGACCCCCTCCGGGGATCGTCCAGAACGGACAGACGCGTGGGGGGACTGGGGGGCCCCAGGGTGAGGAATGCCGATTCAGGCGGCCTTGCGCTCGACGGAAAGGGCCTGTCCGCGCAAATAATCAACCGCCTTCTTCTGCTGGGGGTCGCCGGCATCCGTCAGCCGACCGTCGATCGGTACGTCGGGTTGGAGGCCCTGGCCATGCCATTCCTTGCCCGCGGGAGACAGGTACTTGCCGGTGGCCAGGAGCACACCGTCTCCATGCTGCAGTGGCAGGAGCTTCCGCACCGCCCCCTCGCCCCAGGTGCGCTGTCCGAGGATTGGCGCGTCGCGATCGTCGCGCAGCGCGGCGGCCAGGACCTCGCAGACGCCGGCGGTTCCCGGATCCACCAGGACCGCCACAGGGTTGTCCCAGGCCTGTCGACGCCCGTCGGCGCGAAACGACTTGTCTCCCTCGTACCGATCGGTGACGGACACGATCCTGCCTTCCCGGACGAACAGGCTGGCCGTGCCGATCGCCTCGGCCAGGGCGTCCGACGAGCAGCCGCGCAAATCGACGAGCAGGCGCGTGGCCCCTCGTCTCCTGAGGGAGGCGATGGCCTGGTCCACGCGGCGGGCGTCACCCTCGCGCAGACCGCTGATTCGCACGATCCCGATCGCCCCCGGCTCCACGGAGCCGGCAGGCGCGGGCGGCGC
The DNA here is from genome assembly GCA_041482595.1 of Acidobacteriota bacterium. Taxonomy (GTDB): domain Bacteria; phylum Acidobacteriota; class Polarisedimenticolia; order Gp22-AA2; family Gp22-AA2; genus Gp22-AA3. The sequence continues at coordinate 2,888 of JBGPED010000014.1, read as the reverse complement.
CAGGACCTTGCGGACAAGAGTCATGGTCTTGCGCCCCGCCGAGTCGACCGGGCTGAGGTTGATCGTCGTCTTGCTCCCCGGCCTGCCGGACAACGCCTGCGTGGCTTCCCACACTCCGAGCTGTCGCGTGGACCTGCCGTCGATGCTCACCAGGACATCACCGGTCTGGAGGCCGCCTTCCGCGGCCGGCGACCCCGGGGCGACGGAGACGATGATGATGTAGCCGCGTCTCTTCGACAGGCTCACGCCGACCCCGGCCGGCCCGTCGCTCTCCCCCTTGTAGGCGCGCTCGTACCGCGCGGGTGCCAGGTACTCGTTGGCAGGATCGAGCGACTCGAGCATGCCGCGGTAGGCTCCCTCCATGAGCACGTCGATCTGCACCGGCTGGACGTAGTTGTGCACGATCAGGTACAGCGCCTCGTTGAACAGCTTGAGGTAACTGTAGGTGCCCTCCACGGCGACCACCCGACCGATCATCGCGCCGGAGATGGTGAACAGGATCAGCGCCGTGGAGAGGACCAGCATGAGCTTTCTGTCGGTCGTGATCTTCATCTCGCCTCCACCCCTCAGGGGGTCCTGCGGGTTTCCCGGTTCCCGCGCTGCGGGGGTCCCCTGCGCTCGGCCAGAGCGCCGGGCGCTCCGCGCAGCCACCGGGCCGGATCCTCGGGCCTGCCGTCGTGCCGGATTTCGAAATACAGAGCGGGCTGATCGAACGATCCGCTCTGACCTGACCGGGCGATCAGGTCACCCGTCGACACATCCTCCCCGGTCGAGACCAGGCGTTCGTCCACATGTCCGTAGATCGAAAGGTAGGAATCTCCGTGATCGATCACGACCATCTGACCGTACCCCTTGAACCAGTCGCTGAAGACGACGCGCCCCTCGAACACGGCGCACACGGCCTGGCCCGGGGGTGCGGCGATGTCGATGCCGGGATGCGGCACCTCGGTGCTGAAGCGCGGGTGACGCACGTTCCCGAACGGAACCGCGAGCCGTCCTTTGGCGGGCCACTGCAGCTGCCCCCGCTGGCGCGCGAAGCCCAGGGACGGCACCGGGTCCGCGGGGCCCGCGCGCTCCAGGCGGTCGAGGAGGGCGCGCACCTCGCTCTCGACCTGGACCAACTCCAGAAGAAGCGCCTTCTGCGATGCCTGTTCGCGCTGCAGGCCCGTCAGGACCTCCCCCTTCTTCCCGCGCACGTCGCGCAGCTCGCGCGTCTTGCCCTCCAGCGCCGCCTGCAGCCCCCTCAGGCGGTCGCCCTGCGACTGCAGCTCCGCGAGGGCAGCGTCCAGGCGCTCGCGGTCGGCGCGGTAGGTCGCCACGCGGTCCGCTTCACCGAGACTCATCGCCTCGATGGCCCTGTACCCCGCGGCCACCTGGGCCGGCGAGGACGCCGCGCTCACGACCCGCAGGTAGCGGGCCGGCCCGATCTTGTACGTCTCGCGCAGGTAGCTGCGCAGGGCGGTCTCGGTCTTAAGGAGCCGCTCCGCGTCGGTCTCCGCCTCCCGGCGCGCGGCCCGCTCGCGCTCGGCAGTGGCGCGGACCTCCTCGCGCAGCGATTCGGACTCCCGGCGGAGTAGGGCCATCCGGAGTTCGAGCTCCTCGATCGCGTCGAGGACCGAACCGGCCGCGCTCTCGTTCTGCGCCAGGCGCCGCTGCAAGTCCTCGATATCCTGATGGACCTTCTGCAGCCGGACCTCCTCTTCCTGGCGACGCGCGTCGCGGCGGCGCGTCTCCTCGGGAATCGCCGCATGCGCCGCGACGCGCCAGCCCGCCGCCGCCGCGGCCAGAAGCACCAGGGCGGCCGCGATCGCCCGCCTCGCCGGGGCGCCCTCAGCGCAGAAGCGATCGTCCATCGATTCCCTCGACCGGCGGCACGCCCAGAAGCGACAGAACAGTGGGATAGATGTCCGCGATTCCCGGGTCGCCGCGCGCCAGGCTCACGTTGCTGAACAGGACCCCCGGGACGAGCGACGGATCGTTGGAGCAATGGTCGCCGCTCCAGGCCTTCAGATTGTCCTCGAAGATCTTCGGGGGGACCTCTCCAAGGGCGGTCTGCCAGCCGATCCGGTAATGGGCGGTGTTGGCGGCGCGCAGATCGGGCACGAGGCGCGGGTCGAATCCCGAGTAGATCTCTTCCCGCCGGTAGACGCGCTGCACCGGTTTCTCTCCTGTCCCCGGGTCCACCAGGGCCTCCAGCTGGCGGACGATCGCCGCGCGTACGTCATCGTAGTCGCGTCCCGGAACGACGCTGCCCTGCGGCTCGCGGCCCATCAGGTTGATGTAGATGTTGCCCAGACCCATGGCGTAGGCCTTCGTGCGTGACCAGTCGACGTAACGGAAGAACTCCCCGAGCTCCCCCTTGTCGAACAGATCCTCCAGCGTCTTGCCCCCGGTCGAGGTCATCTGCCGGAGCGTCATGAAGCCGTTCTTGACGAGCCAGGTGTTGTAATTGATCCCGCGGCGGAAGGAAGCGAACCCGTGATCCGAGCAGACGATGAGGGCCGTCTTGGGACCGATCCGCTTCCGGGCCTCTCCGACGATCCGGTCCATCCTCTCGTAGGACCTGGGGATCTCCTCGCCGTACTCGGCCGCCAGGCGCGCGTCGTACAGCGGGTGGCCCGGATCGTAGAGTCGCCAGAGCATGTGGCCCACTCGATCGGTGAAATCGAAGACCTGCACGTACAGGCGATCCTCCCCTCTCTCCAGGAAGTGCTCCATCAGCTGCTGCTGCTTCGCGGCCGTGAACTCCATGTCCTCGATGAAGTGCCGCTCGTCGGTCAGGCCGGAGGGCAGGGACCAAGTGTCGATTGGCCAGCCCAGCGTCTTGAAGAGGCCGAACTCCTTCACCAGCTCGCGCGCGAACGACCGGGGCCCGGTGAACGGCACCG
>JBGPED010000013.1:0-25669 GCA_041482595.1 Acidobacteriota bacterium | reverse complement strand
GTAGCCGGCGAGCGGAGAGGGCTGCGGCCGCGAGGCCCAGCTGATCGTGGTGATGTTGGTGAGTCTGTCGTTGGTCACGCCGCAGTCGAACGCACCTCTGGTCGAGGGGCAGTTCGTGGGGGCGGTGCTGCTCAGCACGATGTCGGCGCCGTCCCCGGTGTAGACCTTGATAGCCATGCTGGTGCCGGTGACCGTGGTGCACGCCGGGTTGCTCGTGCAGCGCGCCAGGACCTGGTACGTCGCGTCGCCGGTCGGCGAGTCCAGGAAGGTCGGATTGCCCGAGTAGTCGTGGATGAGGACACCGTTCTTCAGGACACGGTACTGCACCTCACCGTCCACGCAGCCACCCGGATTGGTCGTGCCGGCCGCCGAGAACGTGATGCCCTCGCGGTTCTCATAGATGCCGTTGTGGTTGGCGTCGTCCGCGGCGAGGGCGACGACGACGCCCTTGTCGTTCAGCGTCGAGTCGCACTTGCCGGCCGCGGTCCCGGGGCAGGTCGAGGCCTGGGGCGCCTTGGCATCCGGCACCGGTGAAGCCTGTGCTGTGATCGCGCCGGCGATGCGAATGTCGTCGACCCACCAGCCGTCTTCGTTCAAACTGTCGTTCCAGCACGTGCCGGCGCCGCAGCCGTACGTCTGGTAATCCTGCGACGGCCCGGTGTTGTCGAACTCCCAGCCCTGCGCGATCCAGCGGATCTGGACGCGGGAGCCCAGGTAGTTGGCGAGGTTGAACTTGGTGTTCACCCACAGGGCTCCGCTGGGCGGCTCCAGAGACCCCCTCACACCGGGACCCGGGCAGGCGAAGGTTGAGCCGGTTCCCCAGGCGTTTCCACAGTGCGACCAGACGCCGATCGGGTAGCACATCGTCTCGTGGACGCCCCTGGGAGCGGGCGCGGCCGAGCCGGTGTCCGCTGGAGTCATGTTGCAGTAGAACACGTTGCCGTAGAAGCTCCAGACGTACGGCGTGTGATCGTAGACGTTCTCGAACGGCACCAGCTTGTCCCAGGGTCCCCAGTCGTCACCCGTTCCAGGGGTCGGATCGGAGTTCCTGTCGGTGCGGATCTGGACGTCGCCAAAGTCCTGGGCCTCCCCGACATGGACGTTCGACTGACTGTTATCCATCATGTCGGCGATGTGGTAGAAGGACAACAGCAGATCACCCGAGACCGGCAGCGGCGTCAGGTTGACCGGTTTCGTGGTGAACGCCGCCAGGGAGCGGAACGACGACGTGTCGGACAGGCGCCGGGTCGGGTCGACGTGGCGGCCCCAGTGCAGCGAGTTCCTGCCCGAGCGGGCCATCTCGCCCAGCGAAGCCGATTTCATGAAGGCCGTGCTGGAGTTGACCACGTGCGTCGGGTCGCATTCCCCTTGCGGACAGTGAATGTGCCAGTCCATGTCGTTGTCCGAGTCGATGCTGCAGTTGTTGTCCGCCGGCGGTATCGGATAGCCGAAGCAGCCGATGCCGGCGAGTGAATTCAGACCCCCCTGCGCCGTCCCGACCGTGTACCCGAGCGTGTCATTGAGCTGGCCGTCCCGACCGTCGCTCAGATCCACCTTGAGGTTGCCGTCGGTGTCGGTGTCGAAGTCCTCGAACAGGGTGCCGTCCGGGATCGGCGGAACGTGTGACGGCCGACCCGGCACGGGCGTCAGGACAGTCCCGGTCGGAAGGTCCAGGTCGAGGAGAGTCTGGATGCCGACTTTCCGCGCGGTCCCCCGGGCCTCGCGCGAAGTCAGGCTGAGGGTGAAGTCTCCCTTGGCTGGACTGGAGGCGGAGGTCGTCTGGGTCGTGGGCGAGACTGTGTATTCGAAGTAGCCAAGGCCGCCGCCGAGGGTGGCGGTATCGACGAGCACGCCGACCGGCATCGAGCCGAGCGAAATGGACGGCTTGCTCACGCACTGGATGTCGGTGTCGTCCGTCGCCAGGAAGAGCGTCACGTCCGCCAGGGGGTATGGACCGTTGTTGCGGAGCGCGAGGGTCATCCGGCACTTCTCGCCGCTGTCGCAGAAGGCATCGCCATCGCCGTTGAGGTCGTGCACCGTGGTCGCCTCGACGACAATGTTCGGCAGCGCCACCCGGTTGCAGTTCACGAGCAAGGCGAACGAGATCGCGTCATCCGGGATGCCGTTGTTGTCGCCGTCCACCATGAACGTCGAATCGCAGGCGTCGCCCTTGCCGTCGTTGTCCTGGTCGGCCTGTCGGTTGGTGCCCGGGATGATCGCCGGGTTGGGGATGGTCGGGCAATCGTCGAGGGCGTCGGGGACGCCGTCCACGTCGTCGTCGTCGTTCGTCGTCCCGCACGTGCCGCTGTTGGTCACGCCCAGCCTCTGGCAGGTCTCGCCGCCGCACAGGTCACCCGCGCCGCCGAGGCACTGCGTGTCCGTGGTGCAGGTCACTCCCGAAAGGCTGCATGTCTTGACGCAGGTGCACTGCTGCGTGCTGGCCGTGCAGACCTTGTTGGGATCCTCCGCGCAGACGCCGCTGACGGGGCACTGGGAATCGGTCGTGCAGATCACCGCGCTCGAGCGGCTGCACGAGCCCTGCGCCAGCAGGGTCTGCGTTGCCCCGATGCAGTCGCCGTCGCAGGCGTCCCCGATGCCGTCGGGGCCGTCCAAGTCCCTCTGGTTGGTGTTCGGTGTCCGGACGCAGTTGTCGAGACGATCGGCGACACCGTCACCGTCCCTGTCGGTGTTCGCATCGCACGCCGTCCCTTTCCCACCCTGCCCCACGGTCTGGAACTTGTTGTAGACGTCCGGGCAGTTGTCGAGCGCGTTCACGACCCCGTCGAAGTCGATGTCGTCGAGGTCGCAGGCATCGCCCACGCCGTCGCCGTCCGAGTCCTTCTGGTTGACGTTGGCGTTTCCGGGGCAGTTGTCGCAGATCGAGCCAATCCCGTCAAGGTCGACGAAGCAGACTCCACCGGGGCCGCAATCGGCGGCGACCCGGCACGGCTTGCCGGAGTTCGTCCCGGCCGTGCAGGAGCCGTCCTCCTGGAGCGGGTTGTATTCGAACGGACAGTTGTCGACGCTGAAGGCCACACCGTCGCCGTCCAGGTTGTCGAAATCGGTCTGCCCGACGGTCCCGTTGCCGTTTCCGTCGCACTGAGGATCCAGGTAATAGAAGACCAGTGACGAGTCGCTCGTGGCCACGTACAGGAGCCCCGGCTCGTTCAGGGACTGGCTCAGCGTCACCGTCCCCGTGAACAGCCCGGATCCCGCCGGGACCTCGGGGAGACTGAACGATTCCCGCGGATGGAGCGCGGTCACCACTCCGGTGCTGAACAGGCGGGAGTCGCTGTCCGACGCGGCGAGCACCTGCACCGAGCCGGCGCCGGCGCGCTTGGGGTCGTTGATCGTGACCGTGAGCGCGTCGTTGCACTCGTAGAGCACGCTCCTGTCGACCGACAGCGTGGCGCACTGCTGGCCGCCCGGTGTGCCGCTCGTCTGGCACACGTCGTTGGCGCCGCCGGTGCACTGCGCGCTGGTCGTGCAGGCCACGCCCGTCAGCGTGCAGCGGTTCAGGAACCGGTTGCAGGCGGGGGTGTGCGGCGGCGTCGTGAACTGGGTCTCGTCGACCGGGTGCCGTTCGTCCCATTCGAACACCACGTCGTCAATCCCCATGCCGTAGTCGGCGCTCCCCGCGGTGGATTCCACGTTGAAGAAGCCGATACCGATCTCCCAGCGGACGCCCGGGTTGACGCTGAAGGGCGTCACGGCGGCCGATGGCCCACCCTGCCCGGTCACCGAGAACACGAGGCCGCCCGCGTAGCCGACCAGGGTGAAATCGACGTTGCGCACCGGACCGGCGACGTCGTTGTCCCAATCCCTGCATGGCTGTTGCTGACACGACTGGACGACCGGTGCCGTGGGCACCGGGTACGGGATCAGGTCCGGCGGCGCCGTCGGTATGGGCGAGGTGCGGCCCGGAACCGAGATGAACCCGGTGAACCCGGTCTCTTCGCCTTCAATCTTGTTGCTGGCGGCGATCGATCCGTTCGGATCGGTGAGCGGCCCGAAGGTACGCGTCTCGTTCTGCTGGGACGGATCGAACCCGACGCCGCCCGAGGGCTTGAAGAAGCCGACCTGGTAGTCGATGCCGCCGTAGCTCAGGTCGAACTCCTGGCACATGAGACAGGCTCCGGTGTCGTCATCGACGTTGTTGTCGATGTTGAAGTTGCCGCCGGTCACGTCGTTCGATGTCTCGATGTTGAGGTTGAAGCCCAGCCGCTGGAACTCGGCGGAATAGGGCAGCCCGCGGGCATCGTTCGTCTGGTGAACCTTGGCGATGATCGGCGAAACCAGGAAGTCCTCGATGAACTCGGCCGACGGAGGTGTCGCCGGGTCCGAGGCAAGGAGGTAGTTGTCGCAGTTGTTGCCGACCCCGGGTGTGGTGGGATCGCCGTCCCCGGTGTGCCAGATTCCCGCCCCGTTGTTCTGGAACAAGGCCGCCAGGTTGGGGTCCGGGTTGGTCGACTGGAAGCCGCACTGCCCCGCCGTCACATATTCCCAGGTCAGCGCGCGGGTGGTCGGCCCGGGCCGGCTGGAGGGATGCCGGAAACCGTTCCAACCGCCGTTGTTAAAGTCGAAGCCCCAAGGCACCTTGTCCCCGGCGGCGCCCGGCGTCGGCCCGGTGCTCGAGAGCAGAATACCCTTGTCGAGCAGTCCGTTCGGAATGACGTCGAACTCCCCGGCGTCCAGGATACCGTTGCCGTTCAGGTCCTCACCGAGCGTGTTGGTGACCAGGCTGTTCGCGGTCCCGGTGATGAACATCGAGCTGAAGGTGACGTCCTCGTCCGGGTTGACGATTCCCAGGAACGGGTCGGTGACGTCCGGCCGGTCGATCTGGAGGTTCCTGTTGAAATCGCGGACCTGCCGCCCGCCGCCCGGGAAATCGGTCGAATAGTGGAACGTCTCGTTGTCCGAGTTGAGGGCGTGCCGGAACGTGAAGGCCTGGCGCGGCAACTGGATCTGGCCCGACGTCGACTGCAGTGTGACCGTGAGGTCCACCACGCGGTTGGCCACGGCCAGGAGGTTCAGCGCCGTGGGGTCCACCCGCAGCGCGAAGGTCACGGCGGCGATCTGGCCGGCGGGCAGGTGGCCCATCGACTGCGGCGAGTTCAGCACTCGAATTGCCGAAGCGCCCGGCCCGCCGGGGACGAGCGTCGCCGACACGTCCGAGAAGTCCTGGTCGCGGTTCGAGTTCACGAAGGTGACCGAGTAGGTGAGGTTCTCACCGGAGTCGAGGAACTGGTCGCCGTCGCAGCCGCCCCCGATGAAGTCCTGCTGCGTGCCGTCCTGGTTCTCGATCACGAAACGCCAGGCGAGCAGGTTCGGGGTGCAGGAGATGCGCGCGGAGGCCTGCGCGTCACGCGGCGTGTCGGTGTAACGGACGCGGACGAAATACGGCTCGTCCGCCGTCGTGCCGTTGGTCTCGAGGATGCCGTTCCTGCTCACCGCCGGCTTCCCTTCGCGCAGCGGCAGGGGTGCTGCGGAGAAGGTGCTTCCGGAGCCGCTGAAGCCGAAGCCGTTTTCCGTGTCCACCACCACGCCGTTCTTGTTCACGACCTCGAAGATCGCCGCGGCCGTCACGTCGCCCGCGGTCGCCCCGGGGTCGAAGATGGTCGCCTTGACCTGGTCCGCGCAGCCGTACAGGCTCTTGTCCAGCGTCGCGGTGCTCGCCGGGAAACTGCGCGCCGTGCCGGCGATCGTCTGCGTGCCGATGCCCTGCACGGGGCCCGCGATCACGAGGCCGTACGGCTGCCCGTCGGCGTCCAGGAACCCGTCGCCGTCCGTATCCTCGCCCGGATCGAGACGGCCGTTTCCGTTGATATCTTCGGGAGGCGAGCCACTCAGCACCGTGATCTGGCCCGCCGTGGCACCACCGACACCGAGTTTCACACGCACCCGCCACGTGCCGGCGACCAGCTGCGAGTCGATGGGGTTGCCGTCCCCGTTCGGATCGGCGGACAGGTGCACCGCCTCGATCGGGTTGCGCGTGTCGGAGACGTCGGAGCCGGTGGTCGGGCGGGCCAGACTCCACTGCCCGAGCTTGACGCCCCCTGCCATGTAGCTGTTGCCGTCATAGACCAGATCGTCGGCGGTATCCAGGACGCCGTCAGGACCGGGCGACACCACTTCCAGGTCGACGTCGTTGATCAGGGCCCCCGCGGAACCCGCCGCGCTGGGCGGGTCGGCCCAGGCGAGGGCGATGCGCATCTGGCCGCGGTCCACGACCCGGGAGGTCCCGATCGTGCGGGTGCTGTCCGAATCGACCTTGAAGAGGTGCTCGATGACGGTCCGCGTGGTGTTGTTGATCGCCGGCTCGCCGGTGGCGATCTCGTCATAGACGAGAAGCCCGGCCGACGGGTACTCGATGGTGTTCGGAGAGCCGATCCCTTTCCCCTTGGGCCAGTTGGCGAGGGGCAGGACCGAGGTCAGGACCGGCCTGCCGTACCCCTGCTCGTTGTTGCCGATCACGCCGACATTGATCCCACCGACGGTGCCGATGTTGAACGCGCGGGTGAAGGCCACGGTCGAGTCGTTGATGTTCGGATATTCCGACTCCAGGAACTCCAGGAAATTGGCGGACGCGACGACCGCTGCCTTCACCAGCGGCCCGGAGACGTTCGGGACCCGGTCCGCGGTCACGCGCGCCCCGGTCGGGTAGAAGCCCTGCGCGAAATAGTCGCGGATGAGGGCCGCCTGCCCGGCCACCTCGGCCGAGGCAAAGGACGTCCCGAAATTCGCGTCGTCGAGGATGGCGTCGACCGGTAGCAGGTTGTCGTTGTCCCGGCTTCTCCAGACCGCGACCGAGATGGTGTTCACGGCGTTGAAGAACCCGGTCACGTCCGCGGCGACGCCCACGACGAGAGGCGCCGTCCTCAGCGACCCGGCCGTGGCCGGGCCCTTGGACGTGAAGTTCAGGACGTTCTCTTCCAGGTTCGAGCTGAACTGCGTCTGCACGTCCTGGAAGTGCCCGCCGACCGAAATCAGGTCCTTGGCCGTCGCCGGCGGCGAGACCTGCAGCGGGTGGGGGATGTTGGGATCGTTGTCGCCCACCGAACCGTCGAACAGGTCCGGATACTGGTTACGCTGCTGACCGTTGAAGTTCGAGAACCACTTCTGCACCTGGTTCGTCCCCTCGTGCCCGACCGGCGCGAACACCATGTAGTCGCGGTTGTTGACCAGGAACTGATCGATGTCGTGGGCCTCCTGCGGATAGGTCCCGTCCGACGGGTTCTGCAGGAGAAGGTCGAAGTTCGGCGTGCCGAACGGCATCACGTGCAGGTGCACCTCGTTCTCGCCCCCGGTGATGCCCGCGCAGCTGCCCGTGCCGCCCGTCTTGGGGCAGATCGCGAGCTGCAGCCGGGTCAGGAGCGAGCCCGGCGCCACGTTGCCGCCGTGCTCGATCATCTCGTTGGTGGTGCAGAGACTGGGCAGGGCGGCGTCCTGCAGGAGGATGCGAGCGCCCCTGGCGACCCCGTCCATCTCCAGGTTCTCGTACTTCGGGCGGATGTTGACCGTGCTCTTGGTGACCCGGGCCCCGACCGAGGTCCCGTCGCCGGCGATGACTCCGGCCACGATGTTGCCGTGGGTGCCGCTGCCGGACAGGGTCCCGTCGCAGCTGCTGCCGTTGTCCTGGACGTTTTGGATGGCATGCACCTTCCGGTGGGCCAGGCCCGGCATGGGATGGGTGAGGTCGCTCACCTGGGTGGCCGTGTGCGAGAACTGCACGGAGTCCGCCGAAATGCCGTTGTCCGTCACCGCCACGATCTGCGGAGGCACCTGCGCCGTGCCGTTGTTGTATTTCTGCAGGCGGCAGACGGCCGGCGCGGTGCAGTCGGTGTCGATGGCGCAGGTCTGAAGCGGGTTACTCGTGCAGAGAAACGCGCCGCTGCCGCCGCCGTCCACCCCAACGTCCTGGTACGGCTTCTGGAACGGCAGGTTCTCCTTGACGTTTCCGACCATGGCGGTCGTGGGCGTCTCGACGTTCATCAACGTGAACTCGGAGCGCTCGTACAGGTAACGGACCCTTTTCTGGTGAGCCAGGCGGGAGATCTTGGAATAATGCAGGCTCGTCTCGTAGGACAGGCCGTCGATCGAGAACTGCGCCGCAGTGCCCGGCCCGGCCACCTCTTCGATCTCGCGCCGCGCTTCGCTCTCGGACGTTCCGCCGAAGAACACCACGATCACGTCCAAGTCCTCGCTCCTGGCCCGGGAGGCCTGGATCATCGGCATCAGTCCCAGGCGGGGATCGACACGGAACGCGGCGAACCAGGGGATCGCGGCTTCGACGAATCCGGCGCCTCCCACCGCGTCCTCCGTCCCCTGCGGGATCTCCACCAGCAGGGTGCGGCTCTCCATCAGGTCGTGGACCTTCACCCCCATGCCCTTCAGCTCGCTCGCGATGTCATCCATGGAGCGCGATTTCAGGGCCGCCTCGCTGATTTGGAGGGCATCGAAGCCGGCGGCGATCTCCCCCCGCTTGCCCGCCCCCAGACGCCGCCCCGGCGCGTCCGTGAGGAGGGGCGCCTTCGAGCGCAGCTCCGCAATGGCACCCGGGTCGACGAACCCGATCGCCGTGTCGATCATGTGCTTCCGTTTGTCGGGCGGGGCGTTCCACACAGGCTGGATTCCCTGCAGCGGGGACAGACCGGGCCTGCGCTCGTTCGCCGTCGGACGGAAGACCTTCTTGGCGAACTCCATCTCGCCGTACTGTGCCGGATCGACGTTCTGCTGCCGTGCCTGCACGCTGCCGCCGCGGCCCGCCCAGGTGGCGAAACTGACAAGAGCGAGGGCGCCGAAAACCAGCGCCGACGCCAGCACCGCACTGGCAAGCGACCGCCGCTTCAGGCTGCAACCCATGGAGACCTCCTTGGGAATGGACGAATGCTCAACGGGATTAGGGCTGGTGGACAACGCGTCTTTTTTTTCAAGCAGAGTTCGCCACGACGGATTAGGCGCGACACACAAGGAAAGGGGGTCCCCGTGCGGTCAGGCCGCCCGTCTCTCGATCGTCATGTACGGTGAAACGCGACCGCTGTCAACTTCATTCGAACGTTTTACGCTCTGGAAGCCGTGGAACACCGGGCGCGAATCGCCCTCCGAAAGGAGCCGCCGGAGGGGCTTTCCGGCCACCCGCCGGAGGGACGCGCACCGTCGCCGTGGCCGCCTTGAGAAAACGGGCGGATCAGAGTCCCAGGCTGGAGGCCGTGCGATGGATGTGCGCCAGGACCGAATCCACGTCCGCGTTCCGTGTCAGGTAGTTGAAGATGCCGAAGCGGAAATAGACGGTCCGGTCCATCGCGATGGTCGGGAACCAGGCGAAGCCGCGTCTCTCGACCTCCTGCTGGATCAGGACCTGCACCCGGTTCAGGCGGGCCCGGCGGGACGGCGTGGCGCGCGCGATCGGCGCCAGACGGCGCGCCCAGCGAGGCAGGTAGCGGAAACACAGGCTGGCGCACTCCACCGGGGCCGGGTACGGTTCCAGCCAGTCCCTGCGGCGCACTTCCGCCTCCAGATGCCGCGCGACGTCCATCGTGTGATCCACCAGCCGGCCGAGGCCCTGGCGGCCCAGCGCTTTCAGGCTGAACCAGAACCGGAGACCCCGGAACGGTCGGGAGCCCTCCAGGGAATAGTGGTAGAAGTCGAGCCGGTCCGACTCCGCTTCGAGGTCCTTCTTGAGATATCCGGGCTCGATCGTGAAGCTGCGCTTCAGCCTGCGCCCATCGCGCACGAACAGACCGCCGAGGCTGAACGGCTGGAACAGCCACTTGTGCGGATCAATCGTGACGCTGTCGGCCAGTTCGAGACCGTCGAGGCGCGCCGCAAAGCGGTTGGAGAAGAGCAAAGCCCCGCCGTAGGCCGCGTCCACGTGAAAGTGCAGGCGGTGGGCCCGGGCGATACCGGCGACACCCCGGAGCGGATCGATGTTTCCGGTGTTCGTCGTGCCCGCGGTCGCCACCACGGCCATCGGCACGAGCATTCTTCCAACGTCGCGTGCAATGGCGGAGGCGAGATGATCGAGGCGCATCTTCATTCCTTTGTCGGCCTCGATGCGGACCAGCGCCTGTTCACCCAACCCCAGGAGATCGAGCGAACGGGCGATGGAGAAATGCGCCTGTTCGGAAGCGTAGACCCGCAGCCGACCGACCAGGTCGCGCGGCAGCCCGGCCGTTCTCGCCTTGATCCCCGTCACCCGGTCGCGGGCCATCTTGAGGGCGATGGTGTTCGCCACCCCTCCCCCGCTCGTAAATACGCCGAAGGCGTCGCGACCGAAGCCGATGAGGTCGTTCATCCAGCGGATGAGCCGCACCTCCAGGTGCGTGGCCGATGGCCCCGCCTTCCAGGCGTCAACCGACTGGTTGAGGAAGGCGACCGCGAGCTCGGCGAACGCCGCGACCGGCAGGGGCGCGGGATTGAACAGGCCGAATATTCTCGGGTGCGACATGTGCATGGAATGGCGGAACACCTTCCGCCGGCATTCGCTCAGGACGCTGGCGGGATCCCGTCCCGTCTGGGGAAGCGGCTCGTCGAACAGCCGATCGAGCTCGGCGGTCGAGGCCCCGCTGTAGGTCGTGCGCGCCCCGCCGTAGATGTGATCGAGAGTGGCATCGAGGACCTGCCGTCCGAAGCGGGAGGCTTGCCCGCGCGTCAGGAGCAGGGAGTCGGAACGTCGTGCCATATGGGAAGGATCACCCCGCCGCCGGCTTGGACCCGACGCCGAACCACCGCCGTCGCGCCGGAACGGCGACCCGGCGGTCGACCGCCATCCTGGCCTCCGCCCAGCGCGCCAGCCTCACGAACGGCAGGCCGAGAACGAAGTAAATGACCGCGGTGAGCAGTCCGATGCCGATGTAGTCGTAGTAGGTGGAGGCGAGCTGGCCGTACACCTTGGTCAGCTCCACCATGGTGATGACCGAAACGATCGACGAGTCCTTGAAGAGGGCGATGAAGTCGTTGGTCACCGGCGGGATCACCAGCCGCAGGGCCTGGGGCACGATGACGTGGCGCAGCGCCTGCGCCTGGGTCATCCCCAGGGACAGGGCGGCTTCGCTCTGGCCGCGCGGGATCGCCTGGATGCCCGCCCGGTAGTTCTCCGCCTCGTAGGCGGCGTAGTTCAGACCGAGCCCGAAGACTGCGGCGAAGAACGGCGTGAGCCTGATGCCGATGTTCGGCAGACCGTAAAAGATGAGGTAGAGCTGGATCAGAAGCGGCGTGCCGCGCACCACCTCGATGTAGGCCCGCGACACCCAGGCCACCGGGCGCGGCCCGTAGAGGTACGTCAGGGCCAGGAGGAGCCCGAGGGTGACGGCAAGCGCCATTCCGGTGATCGAGATCACCAGCGTCATCGTCGCGCCCCGGCCCAGGAGCGGGAGGTAGCCGACGTACTGGCGGATCCTGTCGCGCCAGGGACGCTTCTCTGCCATCGTCCGGGTGAACTCCTCCAGCGCGCTCGAGGAGCCGGTGAGCTTTCCGAACAGCGTCTCCGTCTCCGGGTTCGACAACCCCCACTTGTCGTAGATGCGGCGCAGATCCCCGTCCCGCATGAGCTTGATGAGGACCTCGTTCAGATCCTTCAGGAGCCGCGCATCGTCCGGCCGCACCCCGATGCCGTACTCCAGGCGGCCGATCGGCGGACCGGTGAACTTGAGCGCCGGGTTCGGCCGGCTGTAGTACATCGCGATCGGCCAGTCCATGAGGACGGCGTCGAGGCGGCCGTTGGCCAGGTCCTCGTACGCGTTGATCTGGCCCTCGTAGCTCCTGATCTCGATGCCGCCTTCCTGCTCCAGGATCCGCTGCGCCAGGGAGAACTTCAGTGTTCCGACGATGCGCCCTTTGAGATCGGCCAGCGCGTTGATCGAGGATTCGTCCTTGCGCACGCTGAGTTGCTCGGTGGTGGCGTAGTACGGGATCGTGAAGCGAATGACCTGCTGGCGATCCTGCGTGATCTCCAGGCCGTTGAGCGCCATGTCGTAGTTGCCCCGCAGCAGTCCGGGGATCAGCCCGTCCCACTGGTTCTGCACGAATAGCGGCGGGCGCCCCAGCTCGCGCCCGAGCGCTGTGGCGATGTCGACCTCGAAACCGACGATCGTGCTCGGGTCTTTCGGATCGGGGTAGACGTAGGGCGCCCCCCCCTCCGAATCGGCGCCCCAGCGGAGCGGCTCGGCGGCCGACGCCACCGTCGCTCCGGCCGCGATCACGAGGGCGGCCAGCGCCGGGAATCGGTGCCGGGCTCCCCGCACGGCGGGCGCGCGGCGGGAGCGGGCGGGGCTCACAGAAATTCCTTGAGAAATTCGCGCGTGCGCGGGTCGCGCGGCGCGCTGAAGATTTGCGCGGGAGGACCGGACTCCACGAGCCGGCCCTCGTGCATGAACAGGATGGTGTCGGCGGCGTCGCGCGCAAAGCGCATCTCGTGGCTCACCACGACCTGCGTCATCCCCTCGTCGTGCAGCCGTCGCATGATCTGCAGAACCTCGTTGACCAGGGTGGGATCGAGCGACGAAGTGGGCTCGTCGTACAGCATCACCTTGGGCGCCATCGTCAGGGCCCGCGCGATGGCCGCGCGCTGCTGCTGGCCTCCCGACAGCTGTGATGGATAGTAGTCGAGCCGATCGCCCAGGCCGACCTTGATCAGGAGAGCACGCGCCCGTTCATAGGCCTCCTCGCGGCTCATCCTCTTGACCACCATCGGCGCCTTCGCGGCGTTCTCGAGGGCGGTCATGTGCGGGAACAGGTTGAAGCTCTGGAACACCATCCCGACCTCTTCCCGCAGCCGGCGGAGTCTCTGCTTGAGGTCGCCCGGGACCGTTCCGTTGTGCCGCTCCAGGGTGATGTCGCCGATGTGCACCCGGCCGGAATCAAACAGATCGAGACCGTTGAGGCAGCGCAGCAGGGTCGACTTGCCGCAGCCGGACGGGCCGATGATCACCACCAGCGCGGACTCGGGGACGGAGAAGCCGACGCCGCGCAAAGCCTCCGCGTCGCCGAAGCTCTTGCGCAGATCCTCGACGGTGATCAGGTCGCGAGCCGGACTCTTCATGGTCTCTCTCCCCGTCGCTGGTCGCCGCCCGCGGAACGCTTTCAATTTCGGGGACGGAAGGCTAGCATGGTGCGGGCGCACGCGGAAGGCCTGAATCCCGCAAGGAGGGTCCATGGACAGGACCGACTACAGGATGGAGACCGTTGCCGTTCACTCGGGCGAGCGCCGTCCGGGCCCGGAGGGCTCGGTCGTCTTCCCGATCTACCAGGGGACCGTCTTCTCGATGGAGCCGGGGACGGACTACCACGACATCCGCTACATCCGTCTCAACAACACCCCTTCGCAGCGCGCCCTGCACGATCGCCTGGCGGCCCTCGAGGGCGCCGAGGCCGCCGTGGCCACCTCCTCGGGGATGGCGGCGGTCACCACGATTCTTCTCGCGTGTCTCAAGAAGGGGGATCACCTCATCGCCGGCAGCTGCCTGTACGGCGGGACGCACGAATTCCTGACGCAGCACCTGGACGATCTCGGGCTCTCCTGCTCCTTCGTCGACGACCGGCGCCCCGAGACCTGGAAGGCGGCCCTCAGGCCCTCGACCCGTCTGTTCCTGGTCGAGACGATCAGCAATCCGCTCATGCGGGTCCCGCGTCTCACGGACGTCGTCGAGTTCGCGCGCCGCGAGCACCTGACCACGGTCATCGACAACACCTTCGCCAGCCCGGTGAACTTCCGGCCCCTGTCGATCGGCTTCGACCTCTCGTTTCACAGCGCCACCAAGTACCTGAACGGTCACTCGGACCTCGTGGCGGGCTGCGTGCTCGGCAGCACGGAGCGGGTCGAGCGGGTGCGCCGCATGCTCAACCTCCTCGGCGGGACCCTGGACCCGCACGCCGGGTTCCTCCTGGCGCGCGGCACCAAGACCCTGGCGCTGCGGGTCAAGGCGCAGAACGCCAACGCCCTCGCCGTGGCGCGCTTCCTCGCGACGCACGCCAAGGTGAAAGAGGTGAACTACCCGGGGCTCGAGACCCATCCCGACCACGCGCACGCGCGTCGTCTCCTGTCCGGCTTCGGAGGGATGATCAGCCTGCGGCTCGCGGGCGGAGCCGAGGCAGCGCGGCGGCTGATCGCGTCACTGCGCATCCCCTTCTTCGCGCCCAGCCTCGGAGGGGTCGAGACGCTCATCACCCAGCCGGCCTTTTCGTCCCACGCCGGGATGAAGCGGGAGGATCGGGAACAGCTCGGCGTGACCGACGACCTCGTCCGCGTGAGCTGCGGGATCGAAAGCCCCGACGACCTGGTGGACGACTTCCGGCAGGCGCTGGAGAAGGTGTAGCCGCCGCTAGGATGATGCCCGGATCGCCTGGCGCACCGGCAGCCAGCGATCGATGCGGCCTTCCGGCCGCACGATGGTTCCGTCCCGCTGCGGAGAGGTCGAGATGATGCCGATCCCGCACCCCACGACCTCCTCCAGCCGGCCCACGTAGCGGCGCGCCTGCTCCGGCAGGTCCGCGAACTGGCGCGCCGTCGACGTGTCCTTTTTCCAGCCGGGAAGCATTTCATACACCGGCCGGCAGGCCCGGAGCACCGCGGGATCGGTCGGCGGGAAGTCGATCCGGCGGCCGTCATGCTCGTACGCCACGGCGATCGGGATCTCGTCGAACTCGTCGAGAACGTCGAACAGGGTCAGCGCCAGGCACTCGACCTGGTTGATCATCACCGAGTAGCGCGCCACCAGGGCGTCGAACCAGCCGCAGCGCCTCGGCCGTCCGGTCGTGCTGCCGAATTCCCGGCCCCGCTCCCGGATGCGCCGACCGGTGTCGTTGTCCTGCTCCGTCGGGAACGGCCCCTCCCCGACCCGGGTCGAGTACGCCTTCAGGACCCCGATCACGCCGTCGACGCGGATCGGGCTGATCCCGAGTCCGGTGCAGGCGCCCCCCGCCGTCGAGCTCGACGAAGTCACGAACGGATACGTACCGTGGTCCAGATCGAGCATCGTCCCCTGCGCCCCCTCGCACAGGACGACGGCGCCCTCGTCGAGCCGCTCGTTCAGGAGGCGCGAGGTGTCGGCGACGAACGGCTTCAGGAGGGCGCCGAACCCCAGGAACTGCTCCACCACCACGGCGGGATCCGGATTCCACTCCGCCGGCAGACGGCTGCCGCCGGCGCTGTCGGCCATCCGGGCCAGGGTCTCCACCTTGGCGCGCAGACCCGCCGGGTCGCCCAGGTCGGCGACCCGCAGACCGTAGCGGCCCGCTTTGCTTTCGTAGGTCGGCCCGACGCCCAGCCGTGTCGTGCCGATCTTGCCGTTCCGCACCCCCTCCTCGCGCGCGATGTCGCGGCCGCGGTGGTACGGGAGGATGAGGTGGGCCCGGTCGCTGATGCGCAGGTTCTCCTCGACGCGGACCCCCGCCTCCCTGAGGTCGGTGATTTCCTTGAGGAGGGAGCCGGGCTCGATCACGACGCCGTTCCCGATGACGCACAGGACGCCGTCTCTCAGGATGCCGGACGGAACGTGGTGCAGGGCGAAGCGGCGGGACCCCACGCAGATCGTGTGGCCCGCGTTCGGACCGCCTCCGTAGCGCGCCACGATGTCCACGCGCTCGGTCAGCAGATCGACGATCTTCCCCTTCCCTTCATCACCCCACTGCGTACCGACCACCACGTATCCGGACATGCGTTCTCCGTTTCCGTTCACCTGGATCGACAAAGGACGGGCCCGCGGGAGGGTTCCTTTGCCGCGATATGCTAGCAGAAAACGGGGACGTCCGATCGGGGGCGGGCGGGACGATCAGGCGGAGAGGATCTGCTGCACCCTGAACAGCAACGAGTCCTTGATCTGCTCCTTGTCCAGGAAGCCGGTGACCCCGGCCGCCTGCAGGAAATCGAGGACATCCTTCTTGAAGACACCGCTCATGATCAGGATCGGTGTTTCCTTGATCCGGCCGATCTTCTTGATCTCCCGCAGCACGTCGAAGCCGGTCATCTTCGGCATCAGGAGGTCGAGGAGGATGAGGTCGGGGTGCTCGTTCTGCACCAGCTCGAGCGCCTGCCGGCCGTCCTCCGCTTCGAGAACGTCGTAGCCGGCGGCGGTCAGGAGGCGGGCCGCGACCTTCCGCACCGTGGCGGTGTCGTCCGCCACCAGGATCTTCTTCCGGTGCTCGGTCTTCTCGAACGAATCCGCGCTCGACGAAGACTTGACCTCGTCCTGCACGAGATCGATCCGCACGATCTCCTGGCAGTTGTTGCAGAGATACTTGACGACGCGGGACTGCCCGTCCACCTCGCGCAGGCGGATCACGGTCTTGCAATGCGGGCAGCGCACGACCACGGCGGCCTTCCTGCAGGCCCCGGGGGCGCTCCGGCCCGCCCCGACGCGGGGCCCGCAATCAATAAGTTAAGTCCGGGCCGGAGCGATTGCACGTCCGCTGACGGAATTGTGAGCCCCCGGTCGCTGTGCTAGACTTCGACCCGTTCCGCCATTTTCCCGCCCTAGAAGGCGCACGGGGCCACGCCGGGATGCCCTCCACCATCGTGCTCGACGGGGAACACCTCAGTCTGGAACAGATCGCGACCGTCGCCAGGGGCGGCGCGCTCGTCACCCTGGGCGAGCCCGCGCGCGCGAGGCTGCAGCGCGCCCACGCGGTCATCGACCGGATCGTCGCCTCCGACCAGACGGTGTACGGCGTGACCACCGGCTTCGGTCTCCTCAAGGACATCCGCATCCCCCGCGACCGGCTCGGGGAACTGCAGCTCAACCTGATCCGCAGTCACTGCGCGGGCGTGGGTAGCCCGCTGCCGCCGGAGGCGACCCGCGCGCTGATGCTTTTGCGGGCGCACGTCCTGGCGCGGGGCCATTCGGGTGTCAGGCCCGTGGTCGTGGAGACCCTCCTCGCCCACCTGAACGCCGACCTCCTGCCGGTCGTCCCGGAGCAGGGCTCGATCGGCGCCAGCGGCGATCTGGCGCCTCTGTCCCATCTCGTCCTGGCGCTCCTCGGAGAAGGGGACGCGGTGCTCCGCGGGGAGAGGATGAAGGCGTCGGCGGCCCTCCGGAAAGCCGGACTCGAGCCCCTGCGCCTCGGACCCAAGGAGGGCCTCGCCCTGATCAACGGCACGCAGTTCATCGCCTCGATCGGCGTCCTGGCCCTCCTCGAAGCGGAGACCCTGGCGGCCGTCTCAGACATCGCCGGGGCGCTGACGCTCGAGGCCCTGAAGGGGAGCCACCGCGCCTTCGACGCGCGTCTTCTGGCCGTGCGGCCGCACCGGGGCCACGTGGACAGCGCCGCCAACCTCCGGGCCCTCCTGGAGGACAGCGACATCGCCCGGTCCCACGAGGGATGCGGCCGGGTGCAGGACGCCTATTCGCTGCGCTGCATGCCCCAGGTCCATGGCAGCGCCCGCGACGGCATGCGCTTCACCCGATCCATCCTGGAGGTGGAGGTGGACGCCGTCACCGACAACCCAATCGTCTTCCCGGAGGAAGGAGAGGTTCTCTCGGGAGGCAATTTCCACGGCGAGGCGCCGGCCCTGGCGCTCGATCTGCTGGCGATCGCAACGGCTTCGCTGGCGTCCATCTCGGAACGACGCGTCGACCGGCTGATGAACCCGACCCTCAGCGGCCTGCCGCCGTTCCTGACGCGCGAAGCGGGGGTCAATTCGGGCCTGATGATGGCGCACGTCACGGCCGCTTCCCTGGTCTCCGAGAACAAGATCCTCTGCCATCCGGCGAGCGTCGACTCGATCCCCACGGAGGCGAACCAGGAGGATCACGTTTCGATGGGACCGATCGCCGCGCGCAAGGCGCGGCTCGTCGTGGGGCACGTCCGGCAGGTCCTGGCCATCGAAGTCCTGTCCGCCTGCCAGGCGCTCGATTTTCTCGCCCCCCTGCGCCCCGGGCGGGGGGCGCGGGCCGCCTGGGAGGCGGTGCGGCGCGTCGTCCCGTTCATGGAGACCGACCGGGTCATCGCCGACGACATCGTCTCCGTGGATCGCCTGATCCGAGACGGAACTCTGCGCGCGGCCGCCGAGAAGGCCGCGGGGAGTCTGCGATGAAGCACCACGTCGCCGGGGCCCGCCTCGTGCGCGCTGCCCGCGGGACGTCTCTGACGTGCAAGGGATGGACGCAGGAAGCCGCCCTGCGGATGCTGATGAACAACCTCGATCCGGACGTGGCCGAGAAGCCGGACGAGCTCATCGTGTACGGCGGCACCGGCAAGGCGGCGCGCACCTGGGAGTGCTACGAGGCGATCGTCAGGACGCTCCGGGAGCTGGAAGGCGACGAGACCCTCCTGGTGCAGTCCGGCAAGCCGGTCGGCGTCTTCCGCACGCACCGGCACGCACCTCGCGTGCTCATCGCCAACGCCCTTCTCGTTCCGGCCTGGGCGACGTGGGAGCAGTTCCGCGAGCTGGACCGCAAGGGACTGACCATGTTCGGCCAGATGACGGCCGGCTCCTGGATCTACATCGGCAGCCAGGGGATCCTGCAGGGGACGTACGAGACCTTAGCCTCCGCGGCGAGGCGCTCCTTCGGCGGCAGCCTCGCCGGACGACTCCTCCTGACATCAGGGTTGGGGGGGATGGGGGGCGCCCAGCCGCTCGCCGGGACGATGAACGGCGGCGTGGTGATCGCCGTCGAGGTCGACCCCGACCGCATCCGCCGCCGCCTCCGCACGCGCTACCTCGACCGCCAGGCCGACAACGTGGAGGAGGCGCTGGCGCTGGCCCGGGCGGCGATCGGGAAACGGGAGCCGCTGTCGATCGGGCTCCTGGGGAACGCGGCCGACGTCCTGCCCCATCTGGCCGAGGGGCCGCTCGTGCCCGATCTGGTCACCGATCAGACCAGCGCCCACGATCTCCTGAACGGCTACGTCCCCCACGGTCTTCCGTACGAGGAGGCGCTGCGGTTGCGCAAGACCGACCCCGGCGAGTACGTGGCCCGCGCGAAGCGGTCCGTCGCGGTGCACGTCCGCGCCATGCTGGCCCTCAAGAGGAAGGGGGCCGTCGTCTTCGATTACGGCAACAACATCCGCCAGGAGGCGAAGCAGGCGGGTGTCGCCGACGCGTTCGAGATCCCCGGCTTCGTTCCCGAGTACATCCGGCCGCTGTTCTGCGAAGGCAAGGGTCCGTTCCGCTGGGCCGCCCTGTCGGGGGAACCCCAGGACATCCACCGCACCGACGAGGCGGTCCTTGAGATGTTCCCCGAAGACGAGGCGCTCGGCCGCTGGATCCGCCTGGCGCACGACCGTGTGGCCTTCCAGGGCCTGCCGGCGCGCATCTGCTGGCTGGGGTACGGCGACAGGGCCCGCTTCGGACTGAAGATCAACGAGCTGGTGGCGCGCGGCGCCGTCAAGGCCCCCATCGTGATCGGTCGCGATCACCTCGACGCCGGGTCGGTCGCCTCCCCCAACCGCGAGACCGAGGGGATGCGGGACGGCTCGGACGCGATCGCCGACTGGCCGGTCCTCAACGCCCTGCTGAACACCGCGGCCGGCGCCTCCTGGGTCTCGGTGCACCAGGGCGGGGGGGTCGGCATCGGCTACGCGCTGCACGCCGGAATGGTGGTGGTCGCCGACGGGACGAAGGAGGCGGCCGCCCGTCTCGAGCGCGTCCTGACCACCGACCCC
Organism: Acidobacteriota bacterium; assembly: GCA_041482595.1. GTDB lineage: Bacteria > Acidobacteriota > Polarisedimenticolia > Gp22-AA2 > Gp22-AA2 > Gp22-AA3. The sequence goes on along the minus strand of JBGPED010000013.1, from coordinate 6,070 downwards.
GGAACCGGTGTGATGCGCCACGCCGACGCCGGTTACCCCGAGGCCATCGCCTTCGCGAAGCGGCACGGCCTCAAGCTGCCGATGATCTGAGCCGTCTCTCCCGCGCTAGAATGCGCCGATGCAGGCTGCAAGCCCCGGACGGGTCGTCCTGAGAAAGGGCCGCGAACGGCGCGTCAAGGCCGGGCACCTCTGGGTGTACGCCGGGGAGATCGAGAAGACCGGCGACGGTCTCGTGCCTGGCGACGCCGTCGAGGTGGTGGACCACCGCGGCCGCTTCCTGGCCCGCGGCTACTACAACCCAGCCTCGAGCATCGCGGTCAGGCTCCTGACGCGCAGGAAGGACGAGCCGATCGACAGCGCTCTCCTGCGGCGGCGCATCGCCCAGGCGGTCGCCTATCGCCGTCACTTCTATCCCGCCGGCGAATCCTGCCGTCTCGTCTTCAGCGAAGGGGACATGCTCCCGGGGTTGACGGTGGATCGCTACGGATCCTGCCTGGTCGTGCAGATTTCCACGCTCGGCATGGACCGCCTGCGCGACGACATCGTCGCGGCGCTTCAGGACGCCGTGCACCCCCGGGGCATCTACGAGCGCAGCGACCTGCCGACGCGCGCGCGCGAGGGGCTCGAGGCGCGCACCGCGCTTCTGTCCGGGGAGGTGCCGGAGGAAATCGAGATCGTCCTGGACGACCTGCGCTTTCTCGTCCGTCTGCGGTCCGGCCAGAAGACCGGGCTGTACTTCGACCACCGCCTTAATCGCCGCGCCCTGCAGCCGCATGCCCGCGGACGCCGCGTGCTCGACGTCTTCTGCAACACCGGATCGTTCGGCCTTTACGCGCTCAAGGCCGGCGCCGAGCGCTGCACGGCGATCGAGATCTCCGCGGAGTGCCTCGACCTGGCCCGGCGCAACGCCGTCCTGAACGGACTGGGCGAGCGCTGCGAATGGATCGAGGGCAACGCCTTCGATCACCTCAAGGACCTCGACCGGCGCAAGGAGCGGTTCGGGCTCCTCGTCCTCGACCCGCCCGCGTTCACCAAGAGCGCCGGCGCCACCGAGGCGGCCGTCCGCGGCTACAAGGAGATCAACCTGCGCGCCTTCCGGCTGGCGGCTCCCGGGGCGATCATCGCCACGTCCTCCTGCTCCTACCATCTCGGGCCGGAGGAGTTCCTGCAGGTGCTGCGCGACGCCGCCGCCGACGCCGGCCGGGACGTCACCCTGGTCGAGATGCGCGGCCAGGCGCCCGATCATCCGGTGCACCTCTCGGTCCCCGAGACGCGCTATCTGAAGTTCGCCCTCCTCCTGGTCCGCAACTGACGACCTTACCGCGCCGGCCCTTCCGGCCCGCGGCCCCGCGAGTTGACACCCCGGGGGGGCGCCGATAGACTAGCGGCCCGGTCCGGACGCACCACGTGTCGCGGCGGCGGTGCTTCCCTCCAGGCCGGTCCCGGGTCCACATGGCGATCGAGAACCCTGCGCTGTCAGCCGTCCTCGCGCTCCTCGCGGCGGCCGTGATCGTTCTCGTTCTGGCGCTGCTGCGCCGCGCGCCGCGCCCGGCTCCGGGACCCGACCCCACGGTGGTCTTCCTGCAGCAGGAGATCGGCCGCCTGGCCGGGCAGGTCGCGCAGATCGGCTCGCAGATTCCCAGGGACGTCGGAGTCTCGCTCCAGCAGATCACCGGGCAGATGTCGCAGCGGCTCTCGGAGAACGCCCAGTCCCTGCAGAAGGCCAGCTCCGATACCGGCAGGCTGATCGCCGACATCAATCACCGGCTCGGGGAGCTGGGGCGGAGCAGCCAGGAGATCCTCTCGCTGGGGCAGGACATTCGCGGCCTGCAGCAGATCTTCCAGGCCCCCAAGATCCGCGGCGGTCTGGGTGAAATCGCCCTCGCATCGCTCCTGCAGCAGACCTTTCCGGCCGAGCACTTCACCCTGCAGTACACCTTCCAGGACGGACAGACGGTGGACGCGGTGCTGCGCATGCCGGGCGGCATGGTGCCGATCGACTCGAAGTTTCCGCTCGCGGGGTTCCGCCAGATGCTCGACGCCGCGGGGCCCGATCAGAAGGATCGCGCCCGCCGGCAGTTCGCGCGCGAGGTCAAGAAGCACATCGACGACATCGCCGACAAGTATCTCCGCCCCTCGGAGGGCACGCTCGACATCGCCCTGATGTACATCCCGGCGGAGAACATCTTCTACGAGCTCATCACCCGCGTCGAGGCGGCGGGCGAGGAGGACATCAGCGCGTACGCCCTCAAGCGCCGGGTGATCCCGGTGTCCCCCAACAGCATCTACGCCTACCTTCAGGCCGTGGCGTACGGCCTCATGGGGCTGCGCATCGAGCAGCGGGCACGCGAGATCCTCAAAGGGCTGCAGCAGCTCAACGGCGATTTCGTCATCTTCGGCGACTCGTTCAAGAAAGCCCAGAGACACCTGCTCAACGCGCAGAGCGCCTTCGTCGAGGCGGGAGAGCACGCGGGCAGACTGGGCGACAAGCTCCAGCAGTTCGCCAGCCTGGCGGAAGCGCCGGCCCGTGACGAGACTCTCCCTCCCGGGACGGTGCACGCCGAAGATCGCTTCCAGACCAGGGGCCTCGAGCGATGACGCCGACCGGCCCGGGCGGCCGGACCTTTGCGCGCCTGTTCTTCGCGGCCCTCCTTCTTCTCGTCCTGGCCGGCCCGGCCCGCGCCGCCAAGTTGTTCTCGCTGAGCCTGGACGACGTGGCCAACGGCCGCGCCGAGGTCGTCGACCTGACCCACGTTCTCCGGGAAGGCACACCTCTCTTTCCCGGGGGCGTGCCCTTCAGCCTCGAGCCTCTGACACAGCTGGCCGACGGGTACTACATGAACTCGTTCGTGAGCGGGGAGCACACCGGGACGCACGTCGACGCCCCCGCCCACTTCGGGAAGGGGCTGCCGACGGTGGACGAGATCCCGCCGACGCGCCTGGTGAGCCAGGGGGTCATGATCGACGTTCAGGCGAAGTCGTCGGCCAACTCCGACTACATCCTGACGCTCATCGACCTGCAGGACTGGGAGAAGGCGAACGGGCGGATCCCGGCGCGCTCCCTCGTGATCCTCAACACCGGCTGGCACCATCGCTGGGAGAACCCGGACCGCTACCTGAACCGCGATGAATCCGGCGCCATGCACTTTCCCGGATTCTCCGCGGACGCGATCCGGTTCCTCCTCAAGGAACGCGACGTGAACGGGCTCGGGATCGACACCGCCAGCATCGATCCGGGCAAGGCCGCCACCTTCGAGGCCCACAAGGCGCTTCTCCTGGCAGGGCGTTACCAGGTGGAAAATCTCGACAACCTCAGCATCCTGCCCGTCCGCGGCTTCAGCGTCATCGTCGCGCCGATGAAAATCAGCCGGGGTTCGGGCGCCCCGGCGCGCGTCCTCGCCATCGTGCCCCGCTGAACCGAGGGCCGCGCGCTCCGCGTCGCACGGCAGGCGGTCCCGGGGCGCGGGCCCGAGGCGCGCCACGACCCGGCGGCCCGGCACGAAACATCCGGCTGCTTGTCGAGTACGAAGGGACGCGCTACGCCGGCTGGCAGGTCCAGAAGGGGCAGCGCACCGTGGCGGGCGAAATCCTGTCGGCCATCCAGGCCGTTCTCGGGGAAGCGCCGAAGCTCATCGGCGCTGGGCGCACCGACCAGGGCGTGCACGCCGAGGGGCAGGTGGCGAACTTCTTCACGCGCTCGACGCTCCCGCCGGCGGCGATCGCCGAGGCGCTGAACGGGACGCTCGCGGCCGACATCAACGTCCTGGAGGCGCGCGACGTGCCGATGTCGTTCCACGCGCGGCACGACGCGGCGGCGCGCCGCTACCGCTACCAGATCGCGACTCGCCGTTCCGCCTTCTTCAAGCGTCTGATCTGGTGGGTGCGGCAGCCCCTCGACCCTAAGGCGATGGAGCAGGCCGCACGGGTCCTGGTCGGCCGGCACGATTTCACGTCGTTCGCCGAACGGGGCGCCGAGATCTCCGAGCCGCGCGTGCGGGTCTTCCAGGCCTCGGTGCGACGCGGAGATTTCCTGACCTCGTTCACCATCGAAGCGGATCATTTCCTGCCGCGCATGGTGCGGCGGGTCGTGGGGGTCCTGGTGCAGATCGGTCTCCACAATCTCCCCGTCGAAGCCATGACGCGGTTCCTGTCGGAATCCGTGGACGACCCCGCCGCCTGGACCGCTCCTCCGTCGGGCCTGTTCCTGGAGCGTGTCCTCTACGCTTCCGAGGCCGGCGCCCCGCAGGCCTCGCGCCCGACGAACGCCGGCACGGGCCCCTGACGTATTGCCGCGCCCGGTGCCGGCCGCTATACTCGCCGCGCGTCGCAGAGGCGGCGCGCGACCCCTTCACTCGAGAGGAGACTTCATGCGGATCCCCCGCCGCCCCGTCGTCGTCCTGATGTTCCTCCTGCCGCTGGTCGCGGCGTTCGCCTCCCCCGCTCCCCCGGCAACCGACCTGAAGCGTGTCCTCGACGCCGCCGACCTGCATCGCATCGATGCCGACCTGCGCTTCCTCGCCGACGATGTCATGGAAGGCCGGGGCACCGGCCAGAAGGGCGGCCGGCTGGCGGCGCTCTATCTCGAGACCCGGTTCCGTCTCCTCGGGCTCGCGCCGGGGGCCTCGAAGGACTCCTACCTGCAGGAGGTGCCGCTCGTCGGGATCGAGACAGACCCTCGAAGCCGGCTCGCGATCACCGGCGGCCCGCAGACCTTCGAAGCCCGCTGGCTCGAGGACTACGTCGCGAGCGCGGAAACGCAGAAGGAGACCGAGGAGATCGACGCGCCCCTGGTGTTCGTCGGGTACGGCATCACGGCGCCGGAGTACAGGTGGGACGATTTCAAAGGCGAGGACGTCAAGGGGAAGGTCCTGGTCATGCTGGTCAACGATCCACCCTCCGACGATCCCGCCCTGTTCGGCGGCAAGGCGCTCACCTACTACGGTCGCTGGACCTACAAGTACGAGAGCGCCGCGCGCGCCGGTGCCACGGGGGCCATCCTGATCCACACGGACGAGTCGGCGGGGTACGGCTGGAGCGTGGTGCGCAATTCCTGGGGCCGCGAGCGGCCCTACGTCGCCCTGTCACCCGGCGGACCGCCGGCCCTCCAGATCGCCTCCTGGGTCACGCAGTCCTTCGGCCGCGACATCCTGAAGGCGGCCGGCCAGGACTTCGATGCCCTGCGCCGGGCGGCCGCCACCCGGGAGTTCCGTCCGGTGCCCCTGTCGCTGCGCGTGCAGGCGAAGATGGTCACGAAGGTCCGGCCGATCATGACCTGGAACGTCGTCGGTCTCCTGCGCGGCTCCGATCCGAAGTTGCGCGACCAGGCGGTCGTCTACACCGCGCATTACGACCATCTCGGCCGGGGCAACCCCGAGGACGGCGACGACATCTACAACGGCGCGCTGGACAATGCCTCGGGCGTGGCCACTCTCCTGGAGACTGCGCGGCTGTTCGGACTCTTGCCGAAGCCTCCGCGCCGCAGCGTCCTGTTCATCGCCTGCGCCGCCGAGGAAGGTGGCCTGCGCGGCTCCGAGTACTACGCCACCCATCCACTCATCCCGACGCACCTGACCGCGGCCAACATCAACATGGACGGCACACCGGTGTGGGGCCGTCCGGCGGACTTCACCTTTCTCGGGGCCGATCGCTCGACCCTGTGGAACGTCGTCGGTGAGGCCTCCAGAGCGCTCGGGTTCAAGGTGGTCGCCGACCAGCATCCCGAGCAGGGCTCGTTCTACCGCTCCGATCAGTTCAATTTCGCCAAGGTCGGAATCCCGGCCTTCAGTCTGGACCCGGGGCTCGATTACATCGGCAAGCCCAAGGGGTACGGCGAGACGATCTGGAAGGAGTACGAGGAGAAGCGCTACCACCGGCCGAAGGACGAGTACGATCCGTCCTTCGATCTCTCCGGGTCGGCCCAGAGCGCGCGCATCGCGCTCTACGTCGGCTACCGGGTCGCCCAGGCCGACGGCATGCCGCGGTGGAACAAGGGTGACGAGTTCGCCGCCGCACGGGAGGCGGCTCTCTCGGCCGCATCGACGACGGCGGGACGATAGGCGCGCCACCGCGC
>JBGPED010000012.1:0-26463 GCA_041482595.1 Acidobacteriota bacterium | reverse complement strand
CTCCCCCTGGCACTTGCCGCGCTTGGTGACGAAGTTGAAGATGCCGCCCTTCCCTTCCCGGTCGCCCGGGTACCAGTTCTGCACCGTGGAGTACTTGATGGTCGCGTACTTGAGCGCCACGAGCTCGACCACCGCCGCGTGCAGCTGGTTGGTCTCGCGCTTGGGCGCGGTGCACCCTTCCAGGTAGGAGACGCAGGCCCCTTCGTCCGCGACGATCAGCGTGCGCTCGAACTGACCCGTGTCCGCGGCGTTGATGCGGAAATAGGTCGACAGCTCCATCGGGCAGCGCACGCCCTTCGGGATGTAGGCGAACGAGCCGTCGCTGAACACGGCCGAGTTCAGCGCCGCAAAGAAGTTGTCGTTGTAGGGCACGACCGTCCCGAGATGCTGCTTCACCAGGTCGGGGTGCTCCAGCACGGCCTCCGAGAAGGAGCAGAAGATGATCCCCAGCTCCCGGAGCTTCTCCTTGAACGTCGTGGCCACCGACACGCTGTCGAACACCGCGTCCACGGCCACCCCCGACAGCCTCTTCTGCTCTCCCAGCGGGATCCCGAGCTTCTCGTAAGTCTTCAGGAGCTCGGGGTCGACTTCGTCGAGACTCCCGAGCTGCTTCTTCACCTTCGGCGCCGAGTAGTAGATGATGTCCTGGTAGTCGATCTTCGGGTAGTGCACGTTGGCCCAGGTCGGCTCCGTCATCGTCAGCCAGTGGCGATAGGCCTTCAGACGCCACTCCAGCATGAACTCCGGCTCCTTCTTCTTCTGCGAGATGGCGCGGACGATGTCCTCGCTCAACCCGCGCGGCACCGTCTCGGCCTCGATGTCGGTCACGAAGCCGTACTTGTAGTCCTGCTGCGTCAGGTCCTGGATCGTCTTGGTCGAGCTTCGTGCCATCACCTGCCCCCTTGTCCGCAGTCGGTGCAGCGCAGCGCCAGGGCGCCGCTGCCGCACGCGGCCGGCGCCCGCTCGTCCAGGACCGTGTGCATCGTCTTCTCGCTGCTGAGAAGCTCCGACAGCATGGTCCTGCGCAGCACGCGCTCCAGGAGATCCTCGAGCACTCCCCACAGCGAGCGGATGGAGCAGTCGCCCATGTGGGTGCAGACCTTCAGGTCGCCCGCATGCCGGTCGCAGTAGCCGGTGTCGTAGAGCCTCCCGCCGCCCAGCACCGACAGGACATCCGCCAGGCTGATCGCGTCCGCGGTCCTGCGGAGGGTGTAGCCGCCCGTCCGGCCCAGAACGCTTTTGACCAGCCCGGCCTTGCGCAGGATCCGAATCAGCTTGGCCACGTGCGAGACGGTCAGCCCCTCCTCCCGGGCGATCTCCCCCAGGGTCATGGGGCTGGCCTGCCCGTTTCTCTGCCGCCGGGCGATCTGGAGGATGCAGCGGAGTCCGTATTCTTCCTGGGCCGAGACTTTCAATTTCGTAACGCTCCCGGTACCGCGTTCATCGATATGGTCTGGCGAAAGCCATTCTATTAAACGTGTACTTTGGCGTCAACTATAATCTGGGGGCCGGCCGGGGACGATGCAAGCCGTGGGACAGCACGGCCGGCATACGTCGCGAGGCGTGGCTCAGTGCCGGTTGATCGATGGCGGAGGAGCCGGCGGACCGGTCGGGGGAGCGCCGGGGGTCGTAACGGGCGCGCCCGGGCTCACGGACGAACTCCCACGCCGGCGGAGCGGCAGGAAAGCCCGGACGGTCGTGCCGCGGGGACTCGACCTGACCTCCAGGCTCCCCCCTGCCTCGCGGGCCCTCTCCTGCATCCCGAGGATCCCGATCCCCAGGCTGTCGCCTGCCGGACGCATTCCGGCCTGGCGCCCCAGGCCCCGGCCGCGATCCTGGACCTCGAGGTGGACTCCCTCCGCCGATTCCCGCAGACGGATCTCCCCGCTTCGGCTGCCGGAATGCCGCCTGAGGTTGGTCAGGCATTCCTGGACGATGCGGAACAGCGCCGTCTCCACGTGCTGCGGCAATCGTTCGGAACGGAGCCGGACGCCCAGCTTGATCCGTATGCCGCTCTCCTGCTCCAGACGCCCGGAGTACCAGCGCAGGGCGCCGACCAGGCCGATCTCGTCCAGAACGGGTGGATGGAGCAAGTTCGTCAGGCTCCGCAGCTCGTGCGTGCAGTCCTCGAGCAGCTGCTGGCATTCCTTCAGATCGGGCGCCACGGACGGGCCGGCCCGGCGGGTCACCGATTGCAGACGGAGCTTCAGACCGATGAGCTTCTGGGCCGTCGAATCGTGCAGCTCCCGGGCGATCCGGCGCCGTTCTTCCTCCTGCGCCTTGAGCAGGCGGGCCGACAGCAGGCGCAGGTCGGCTTCGAGCTCCTGTCGCCGGCGATTGTCGACCTCGAGCCGGTTGTGGGCCTGGCGGAGAGCTTCTTCCGCGCTCTTGCGCTCGCGGATGTCCTGCAGCATCCAGAGAAGCTCGGCGGGCACCCCGGGCGGACCGGCCAGACTGGCGCCGCTGAGCAGCGCCGGGACCGGGGGCCCGTGGCGCGGATGCAGCATGACCTCTTCCGCCATGAGCACCTCCCCTCGATGCAGACGCGGGATCAGCAGGTGGGCATTGCGGCCGCGCTCTCCCCGAAGGTACAGGGAGATCGGCTTCCCCAGGAGATTTTCCGACCGCGTGCCGATCAGGTCTCCGCTGGCCCGGTTCGCCTGCCGGATCAATCCCCCGCCGTCCGTCACCAGGTAGCCGTGCGGCGCCCGGTCGAACAGCACCAGGTACCGGCGGCCCTCGAGCTCGATCCGCCCGGAGGCGGTCTCCAGCTCCCGGTTCTGACGCTGGACCTCCTCGGCCGCAACCTGCAGCTCGGCCAGGGCCGACGAGAGCTCGTGCAGCGCCTGGTCGAGCAGATCCTGACGCCGGTGGGTCTCGCCGGCCAGGCGCCGCAGGCGATCGACCCGGCGGCGCGCCGTCTCGATCTGCGAGTGGAACGGCCGGTCGCCGGCCGGCCGGGCCCGCCCGGAGCGGCGTCGTCCTGCGCCGGGCACGTGCGGGGTCCGTCGCGTCGCCGGCTTGCGCACCCTACGCTACCCCTTCAGGCGGGTCCGCCCGCCACTATTGTTCGTCGAGGAACAGGATGACTCCCTGCCGTTCCCGATCCGCGCCTGTGTGCGGGGCGAACTGGACCCGGCAGCTGAACTTCCGGCCGCGGCGATTGACGGCCTCGATCACGACCGGTTCCGGCTGGCCTCCGCCCGAGAGAACGGATCGGATCGGCCGCGTCAAGTGCTCGGTGGGCAGCCCCATGTCGAGACCGAGGAAGGGCTGGCCCACGACCTCGTCCGAGCGCAGTCCCCAGAGATCCTCCGCCCGCCGGTTCCAGATGGCGACTTTGAGGACGCGGTCGAGGACAATCACGCCGACCCGCAGGCTCGAGAGGATCGCCGTCAGGAAGGAGTTGGCGCGGTCGATCTCGTCGGTCCGCTCCCGCAGCTCCTCGTTGACCGTCTCCAGTTCCTCGTTCGAGGACTGCAGCTCCTCGTTCATCGTCTCGAGCGCCTCGTTCGTCGACTGCAGCTCCTCGTTCGTCGTCTCCAGCTCCTCGTTCGTGGACTGCAGCTCCTCGTTCGTCGTCTCCAGCTCTTCGCTGGTGGATTGCTGCTCCTCGTGGCTCGTCTCCAGCTCCTGCCGGGTGCGCCCCAGATCCTCGCGAATGTGATGCGAGCCCGAGGCGTCGGCGAAGACGAGGCTCGCTCCCAGGCAGACCCCGTCGTCGTCGATGAGCGGCGCCACGCTGATGTCGAACCTCCGGATGTCGCCCCCCTTGCCCGGCCGGTGCTCGACCCCTTCGATCTCGACCCTCTCCTTTTCGCGGTAGGCCCTTTCGATGAGGTCCCGCAGCTCGACCGGCCGGTGGGAGATCTCCAGGTCGTGGATCATTCGGCCGATGTCTTTTGTGCCGACGCCGCAGACGGCGCGGGCGCGGTCGTTGGCGAACAGGAGGGCTCCGCTCGCGTCCAGGACAATCTGCGGCGTCGCGCTCTTCTCGAACGCCAGCTCGCGCAGCCGCGCCTGCCGGGAGATCTGCTGGCCGGCGTCCGCTCCGCTGGCATGCGCCAGGACCACCAGCCGATCGCGCAGATTGGCCTGGCTCGCGCGGGTGAAGAACCGGTACTTCACGTCCACCGACTTGAACACGTGCCCCTGGTGCAGCATCATCTCGGCCTTGCCCAGGAACAGGTACCCGGTCTCGTTGAGGGCGAAATGGAAGCGGGCGAGGATGCGCGATTGGGTCTCGGAATTGAAGTACATGAGAGTGTTCCGGCAGACCAGGAGGTCGAGGCGCGAGATGGGGGCGTCCTGGACGAGGTCGTGCCGTCCGAATATCACCGAGCGCCGCAGATCGGGGTCGAAGCAGAACCGCCCGTCGGCCCGGATGAAGTACCTCTTGCGGAGCTTCGCCGGGACGGCCTGCAGATCGCGCCCGGTGTAGGCGGCCTGGCGGGCCTGGGCCAGCGCCTCCTCGTCGACGTCTGAGGCGTAGATCTTGACCTTCGCCTTGAAGTCTTCCCTCCCGAGCGCGTCCGCGAACAGGATCGCGAGACTGTACGCCTCCTCCCCCGAGGCGCACCCCGCGCTCCAGACCCGGAACGGCTCGCCCGGCTTCCCGGAGGAGATGATCTTGGGGATGACCTGGTGGGTAAGGTAGTCCCAGCAGGCGGGGTCCCGGAAAAACGAGGTGACGTTGATGAGCAGGTGGTTGAAGAGCCGCGCGAACTCTTCGGGATGGACCTCGAGGTAGTCGGTGTAGTCGCCGAAGTCCCGCATGCCCGCCATCTGCATGCGTTTTCCCACGCGGCGGATGAGACTCGGGCGCTTGTACCCGCTGAAGTCGAAGCCGCGCGAACGGCGCAGATATTCGAGAAGGTTGTCGAACCTGCCCTCGGCCGTGGTGCTCACGTCGCGTCCTTCTCCGTGACCAGGGCGACGAGCGCTGCCGGGATCTCCTCGAGCGGCAGGACGACGTCCACGTCCCCGGTCTCGATGGCGGCCCCGGGCATCCCGAAGAACTCGGCGCTCTTCGGGTCCTGGATGATGGCGGTCCCTCCCCTCTTCTTGATCGCCCGCACCCCCATCGCCCCGTCGCTCCCGGTCCCGGTCAGGACCACCGCCACCGCCCGCTCCCGGTAGCTGAACGCCAGCGATTCGAGCATCAGGTCGGCGGAGGGCCGCAGGTAGTGGACCAGTTCCGACTGCGACAGGGACAGGCGGGCGTCGCAGTTGACGAGCAGATGCCAGTTCGGCGGCGCCACGAAGATCGTCCCCGGCACCAGCCGATCCCCTTCGGCCGCCTCCTGGATCGCCAGTGACGCGGTCCGGCTCAGGATCTGGGCCATCAGGCTGCAGTGCCGCGGGTCGAGGTGCTGCACGATCACCAGGGCGGCCGGGAAGGTCGGCGGCAGGTCCCGGACGAGATGGAGGAGCGCCGACAGGCCGCCGGCCGACGCGGCGATGCCGACCACGTCGAACGAGGCCCCGGGGAAATGCGGCGGCGCCTCGACGCGCGGCGGCACTCCCAACGCTTCTTTCGCCAGTTCGGGAATTCTGTCCATCGAACGCTGGGTGCGCATGTGGGACCTGCTGTCGGCGGCGCGGGAACGGAGCTTCTGTGCCACTATACACGACCTCAAGACTTCGCCGCGCGCTGGATCGGAAATTGGCCGACAACGACGCGAATGACTGATAGGATCCGCCCGGGTCCGGGGTATACGATGAAGACCACGGCGCACAAGGGGTTCGACGGTCTCCTGGTCGGGGCGTTCGAGAGCCGGCTGGCGACCGAGATGTCCCGCCTGATCGAGGCCCACGGCGGCCGGGCCATGGTCGCGCCATCGATGCGGGAGATCCCTCTCGAGGAGAACCGCGAGGCGATCGACTTCGGCGAGAAGCTGCTCGCCGGACAGTGGGACGTCCTGATCCTGCTGACCGGCGTCGGCCTCAAGACGCTGGTCGAGACGCTCGAGACGCGTCATCCGCGCGCCCGCATCGTCGAGGCGCTGGGCAAAGTGACGCGCGTCTGCCGCGGGCCGAAGCCGGTCGCCGCCCTGAAGGCCCTCGGTCTCTCCCCGGGGATCACCGTCCCCGAGCCGAACACCTGGATGGAGCTCCTGCGCACGCTCGACGAGAAATCGCCGGTGCGCGGGCGTCGCGTGGCGGTGCAGGAGTACGGCATCAGCAACCTCGAGCTCCTGCAGGGCCTGAAGGAGCGCGGCGCATCGGTGACCCGCGTCCCCGTCTACCGCTGGGGGCTGCCTGCCGATCTCGGACCGCTGCGCGGCGCACTGCAGGCGATCGCCGGCGGCCAGGTCCGGATCGCGCTGTTCACCAACGCCAACCAGGTGGAGAACGTCATGCAGGTCGCCCGGGACGGCGGCCTGGACGATCGTGTGCGCGCCGCGCTGGCCCGGGGTGTCGTGGCCTCGGTCGGACCGATCGCGAGCGAGAGCCTGCGCAACCACGGTCTCCTGGTCGATCTGGAGCCGCCCCATCCAAAGATGGGACCGCTGGTGCGCGAAGCCAGCCTGCGCTGCCACGACATCCTCGAGGCCAAGCGGGACACCTCCGAGGGCGGTCCCCCTCGTGGCGCGGGGCCGGGCGGGCAGCATGGGGCCGCGCCGGGCGCGGTCCCCGGCCGGCGGGGCCGGCCCGCGGGAGGCGCCGCGGGGGCGACCTCCGGCATGGTCGCGGCGATCGAGCTCGCACCGGAACCGGCGCGGCCGGCGGCGCGCGGCCGGGATCCCCTCCGGGACAGCCCGTTCATGCGCGCCTGCCGCCGCGAGACGACCTCGGTCACGCCGGTCTGGCTCATGCGCCAGGCGGGGCGCTACATGCGCGAGTACCGGCAGATCCGCGCCAGCCGCTCCTTCCTGGAGATCTGCCGCGACCCCGACCTGGTGACGCAGATCACCGTCTACGCCGTCGAGCGCCTGAAAGTCGATGCCGCGATCATCTTCGCCGACCTCCTCCTGCCGGTGCAGGGGACCGGTCTCTCCCTCGCCTACACGAAAGGAGAGGGACCGTCCATCGATCCGCCGCTGCGCACGCCGGAAGACGTCGATCGCGTGCGCGAGCCGGATCTCGAGGAGAGCGTCGGCTACGTCTTCGAGGCGATCCGCAGGACACGCCGCGCCCTGCCGGCGAACATCCCGCTGCTCGGCTTCGCCGGCGCGCCGTTCACCCTGGCGTCGTACATGATCGAGGGGGGCGGCTCGACGCACTACGTGAAAACCAAGTCCTTCTTCATGAAGGACCCGGGGGCGTGGCACGCGCTCCTCGAGAAGCTGTCGCGCATCACCGTAGCGTACCTGAACGCGCAGATCGCGGCCGGGGCCCAGGCGGTGCAGCTGTTCGACACCTGGGTCGGCTGCCTCGGTCCCGCGGATTACCGCGCGTTCGTCCTGCCGCACACGAAGCGCGTCCTCGACGCCATCATGCCCGGCACGCCGGTCATCCATTTCGGCACGCAGACCGGAAGCCTCCTCCCCCTGATGGGGCAGGCCGGCGGCGACGTCCTGGGGCTCGACTGGCGGATCGACCTGGTGGACGCCTGGAGCGGCCTGGGCGAGATCGCGGTGCAGGGGAACCTCGATCCGACGGTGCTGTTCGCCCCGCGCGACGAGGTGCGGCGGCGGACCCTCGACCTTCTCAGGCGCGTGGGCGGCCGGCCGGGGCACATCTTCAACCTGGGTCACGGCATCCTGCCGCACACGCCGCTCGACAACGTGCTCGCGCTGGTGGACGCGGTGCACTCGTGGGGAGGCGCGTGAGTGGCCGCCCCGCCCGAGCACGACTCGGTCCTTCTCATCGGTTTCGGCGGACCGACGCGCCGGGAGGAAGTCCGCCCCTTCCTCGACAACGTCCTGCGCGGCAAGCCGATCCCGAAGGAGCGCTACGAGGAGGTCGTGCGGCACTACGACGACGTGGGCGGCGCGTCCCCCTTCAACCGATTGACCTTCGCCCAGGCGGAGGCGCTGCGCGCCCTTCTGTCCCGCGAAGGACCGCGCCTCCCGGTGTACGTCGGCATGCGTCACTGGGAACCGTACATCGCCGACACCCTCACCGAGATGGCGCACGAAGGACGGCGCCGGGCCGTCGGCGTGGTCCTGGCCGCGCACCGCTCCCCCGCCTCCTGGGAGGCCTATCTCGCGAACGTGGACGAGGCGCGCGGGCGGCTGGGTGACTCCGCCCCCGTCGTCGATTACGTCGCGAGCTGGTCCGATCATCCCCTGTTCATCGAGACGCTCGCCGAACGGACGTCCGCCGCGATCGCCTCGGTTCCCGGGACGCAGCGCGGCGGCGCTCGGGTCGTCTTCACCGCGCACAGCATCCCGACCCCGATGGCGGAGCGATCGGGCTACGCCGCGGGCCTTAAGCGCACCGCCGGCCTCCTGGCCGCCCGCCTGAGCCTGAACGCCTGGTCGCTCGCCTACACGAGCCGGAGCGGCAACCCGTCGGACCCCTGGCTCGAGCCGGACATCGGCGACGCGCTGCGCTCGCTGCAGCGGGACGGCGCCAAAGACGTCGTCGTGTCGCCCATCGGGTTCGTCAGCGATCACGTCGAGGTGCTGTACGACCTCGACATCGCCGCCCGCAGGACCGCGCACGAGCTCGGGATCGGGTTCTTCCGGGCGGGGACCGCGGGTGACCATCCTTCCTTCACCCGCATGCTCGCCTCCCTGGTGCGGGACGTGGTGGCGCGGGGATGAGCGGGCTCCGCGTGATCGTCGCCGGCGCCGGCGTCGGCGGTCTCGCCTGCGCCCATCGCCTCGTGACCCTGTCGCGCGAGCGCGGCATCCCGCTCGATCTCACCGTGCTCGAGGCCGCGCCGCGCGCGGGCGGGGTCATCGTCACCGATCGGGTGGACGGCTGCGTCATCGAAGGGGGGCCCGACTGCTTCGTCTCCGACAAGCCTTGGGGGCTCGACCTGTGCAGGAGCACCGGCCTCGCGGACGAGATCGTCGGGACGAGCCCGACGCATCGCCGGTCGTTCGTGTACGTGCGCGGGCGGCTCCACCCGATCCCGGAGGGGTACCAGCTTCTCGCCCCGAGCCGGATGGTGCCGTTCGCCACGACACCGATCCTGAGCCTGGGCGGCAAGCTGCGCGCCGCCTGCGATCTCGTCCTGCCGCGCGGGCCCGAGGTGAAGGACGAGAGCCTCGCCTCCTTCGTGAGGCGGCGCTTCGGGCAGGAGACTCTCGAGCACCTGGCGCAGCCGCTCCTGGCCGGCATCTACAACGCCGACCCCGAACGCCTCAGCCTGCGCGCCACGATGCCGCGCTTCCTCGAGCTGGAGCGCGAGCACCGCAGCGTGATCCTCGGCCTCCTGCGCGGCAGACGCCGCGCCCCCGCCGCGGCCCGCACGGGAGTCAGCGGGGCGCGGTACTCGCTCTTCGTGACGCTCAAGACGGGACTGCAGACGCTCACCGATCGCCTGGCAGCGTCCCTGCCGCCCGGTTCGCTCCGCCTCGGCGCCCGGCTGGCGCGCCTCGACGCGGCGCCGGCGGCGGCCGCCCCCGCGGCCGCGCGCTGGAAGGCCTCGACCTACCGCGGCGAGACGTTCGAGGCCGACGCCGTCGTCCTCGCCCTGCCGGCGTGCGCCGCGGCTCCGCTCGTGCGGCCGTTCGACCAGCCTCTCGCCGACCTCCTGGCCGGAGTACCGTACGGCGGCGCCGCCACGGTCAGCCTGGCCTACCGCCGCGCCGACGTCGCCCACCCGCTCGACGGGTTCGGCTTCGTCGTGCCCAGGAGCGAGAACCGGCGGCTGGTCGCCTGCTCGTTCTCGAGCGTCAAGTTCCCTGGACGCGCCCCCGAGGACAAGGTCCTCCTGCGCGCCTTCCTCGACGGGAAAACGTCCGAGGGGGCCGAGCCGGCCCGCCTCGAGCGGATCGTGCGCGACGAGCTGCGCGACATCCTGGGGATCACGGCGGCCCCGCTGTTCGTCCGGTCCTACGTCTACACCTCGGCCATGGCGCAGTACGAGGTCGGCCACCTCGAGGTCGCGCAGGCGGTGGACGAACGGCTGTCGCGCCACGGCGGGCTCTTCGTCGCGGGCAACGGCCTGAAGGGCGTCGGGCTGCCCGACTGCGTGCACAGCGGCGAGGTCGCCGCCGATGGCGTCCTGGCGCAGGCCGGAATGGTATCCTTGGTGCGATGAGATCCGTGTCCGTCCCGGCTCTGTCTGTCGTTCTCGCCGCGGCCCTGTCCTCCCCGGCGGCGGCCCACGATCTGTGCCTCATCCCGGAGAACGCGACACCCGCGCCGGGCTCGACACTCCGCGTGGGGCTTCACGTCAGTGAGACTTTCCCCGGCCCGCCGGCCGACTGGCGTAAGGACGCGGTGCACGAGTTCTTCCTGGTCGACGCGCAGGGCAGGCTCGACCTCAAGGACGTGGCGCCTGAAGGCGCTCCGCTCATGCCGCGCGTCACGCTGCGCGCGCCGGGGACGACGATCATCGCGCTCGCGACCGAGCCGCGCTACATCACGCTCGAGGCGCGCGAGTTCCAGAAATATCTCAAGCACGAGGGGCACGACGACATCCTGGAGATGCGCGCCAGGATGGAGCAGGGCAAGGCGGCGGGGCGCGAGCGTTACCGGCGCTGGGTCAAGACACTCGTCGACGTCGCCGGCGAGGGGTCCGACGTGGCCCTCGCTAATTTGAACCTGACGATCGAGATCATCCCCGAGACCAGGCCCGCCTCGGTGCGCGCCGGAGGCCGGCTGCCGGTGCGCGTTCTGTTCGAGGGGGCGCCGTACGCCGGCGGTCTCTTGTGCGCCACTCACGCCGGCGCTTCGTCGAAGCACGACGCCTACGACTGGTGCGGCCGCCTGGACGACTCCGGGCGCGCCTCGGTCCCCATCAAAGCACCCGGCTGGCAACTGCTGAGAACCACCCGGATGCGCGCCCTCGCCGGGGACGACGGGGCCGACTGGGTGTCGTACTGGGCGGCGCTCACGTTCGACGTCCCGGCGGGCCGCGGCGCGGCCGGGGCCATCCCCGCGAAGACGAGTCACCGATGAACGCCGCCCGTTTCGATTCCAGGAGTCCGCGATGACGATCGTGATCGGCTGCGACCATGCCGGCTACGCCCTCAAGAACATCCTCGTCGAGACGCTGCGCCGCGACGGCCACGCCGTGCAGGACCTCACGCCCGGCCTCGACCCGAAGGACGACTATCCGGACGCCGCAGCAGCGGTCGCCCGCGCGGTGGCGGCCCGCTCGGCCGAGCGCGGCATCATCGTGTGCGGCAGCGGCGTCGGCGCCTCGGTCGCCGCCAACAAGATCCGCGGCGCGCGGGCCGGCCTCTGCCACGACACCTACAGCGCCCGGCAGGGGGTCGAGCACGACGACACGAACATCCTGTGCCTGGGGGCAAGGGTCGTCGGGGACGCGCTGGCGCAGGATCTCGCGCGCGCCTTCCTCGGCGCCCGCTTCAGCGGCGAGGAGCGGTACGTCCGCCGGCTGAAGAAGGTCCAGGCCCTCGAGAAGGAGTGACGCATGGACATCGGCCTCGTCGGTCTCGGCCGGATGGGCGGCAACATGGCCCGGCGCTGGATGCGCGGCGGCCACCGCGTCGTCGGGCACGCCCGGAGCGCCGCGACGCTCCAGGCCTTCGCCAAGGAAGGGATCGTCCCCGCTTCGACGCTTGAGGACCTGGTGTCTCACCTGAAGCCGCCGCGCGCCGTGTGGCTGATGCTGCCGGCGGGCGGCACGACCGAGGAGGCCGTGACACGCCTCGGCTCGCTGCTCTCATCCGGCGACGCGCTCGTCGACGGCGGGAACACCTACTATAAAGATGATATCCGCCGCGCCGCACTCCTCGCGCCGCGCGGCCTGCACTATCTGGACGAAGGGACGAGCGGCGGCGTCTGGGGTCTGACGGAAGGTTACTGCCTGATGATCGGCGGCCCCGCGGAGATCGTCGAGCGCCTGCGCCCCGCCTTCGTCACGCTGGCCCCGTCGCCCGATCTGGGCTGGGGCCGGGTCGGCCCGGCCGGCGCCGGTCACTTCGTGAAGATGATCCACAACGGCATCGAGTACGGGATGATGCAGTCCTACGCCGAGGGGTTCGCGCTTCTCGAATCGAAGCAGGAGTTCGGTCTCGATCTGAAACAGGTTGCCGCGATCTGGCAGAACGGCAGCGTCGTGCGCTCGTGGCTTCTCGACCTGGCCGCCCGGGCGCTGCAGGAGAACCCCCGCCTCGAAGGGATCGAGCCGTGGGTCGAGGACTCGGGCGAAGGACGCTGGACCGTGCAGGAGTCGATCGAGAACGCCGTCCCCGCCCCCGTGATCACCCTGGCCCTCATGGCGCGCTTCCGCAGCCGGCAGCCCAGGTCGTTCGGCGACCGGCTGCTCGCGGCCCTGCGCAACCAGTTCGGCGGCCACGCGATCAAGAGACCGGGAACGTGAGGCCCCCGCGCACCGGCGCGCCCACGCCGACGCTGGTCATCTTCGGAGCGACCGGCAGCCTCGCCGCCGGCAAGCTCGTCCCCGCCCTGTTCAGCCTGAACCGCAAGGGCCGCCTGCCCTCGGGCGCGCGGGTTCTCGGTGTCGCCCGCCACGACCTCGACGACGACGGCTACCGCGCGCTGCTCGAGGCCGCCGTGAAGGAACGCGGCGCGCCGTTCGACCGGACCGCCTGGCGGGAGTTCGCGCGCCACCTGCGCTTCGTGCGGGGCGACGTGTCGTGCGGCGAGGGGCTCGCGGGCCTGACCCGGACGCTCGAGTCCGAAGGCGGCGACGGCGTGCGCATCTTCTACCTCGCCCTGGCCCCCTGGCTGTACCCGAAGGCGATCGACGGCCTGCTCCAGGCCGGTCTCGCCGGAAGGCCGCGGCCCGCCGACGCCCCCGACCGGCGCGTGGTGATCGAGAAGCCGTTCGGGAACGATCTCGCCTCGGCGCGCGCCCTCAACCGCAAGGTGCTGTCGGCCTTCGACGAGTCGGAGGTGTTCCGCATCGATCATTACCTGGGCAAGGAGACGGTGCAGAACCTGCTGGTCTTCCGCTTCGCCAACCTCCTGTTCGAGCCACTGTGGAACCGCAACTTCATCGACCACGTGCAGATCACCGTGGCGGAGTCCGGATCGGTCGAGGACCGCGGGCCGTACTACGACAGCGCCGGTGTTTTGCGCGACATGTTCCAGAACCACCTGATGCAGCTCCTCTGCCTCGTCGCCATCGAGGCGCCCAGCCGCTTCGAGGCCGACGCCCTGCGCTTCGAGAAGGTCAAGCTCCTGGACGCCGTGCGGCGCATCGGCGAGGCCGAGGCGCTCCACCACATGGCGGCCGGCCAGTACCGCGGCTACACGAGCGAGCCGGGCGTGCGGAAGGATTCCCGGACGCCGACCTACGCCGCGGTCCGCCTGTTCATCGACAACTGGCGCTGGCAGGGCGTGCCGTTCTACCTGCGCTCGGGCAAGGGGCTGGCGGAGCGGGTGAGCGAGATCGTCGTGCAGCTCCTGGCGCCGCCGCACAACATGTTCGATCTGCCGCAGGGACAGAGGCTCGGGCCGAACCGCATCTGCCTGGGGATCCAGCCGGAAGAAGGAGTGCACATCCGCTTCGAGACCAAGGTCCCGGACCGCGGCATGGAGGTGCGCTCCTCCGCCCTGGTGTTCCGCTTCGCCGACCAGGCGGAGGGCGCCCCGCCGGAGGCGTACGAGCGGCTCCTCCTCGACGCGTTCACCGGCGACGCCTCGCTGTTCATGCACGAGGACGAGATCGAGCAGGCCTGGTCGATCATCGATCCCCTGACCCGGGCGCAGGAGGCCGCCACGTCACCCCTGCCCGCGCTGTACCCGCGGGGCTCCTGGGGCCCGGCGGCATCCGAGCAGCTCCTCCTGCGCGACGGGCGCTTCTGGGTGGTCGAGACGGTGTCGGAGAAGAGCACAGCACAGCGGTCGGGCTCAGAGGAACAGGCGAATCACCAGGTACGACGCCGCCGCGACCGCGGCTGAGATCGGAATCGTCAGGATCCAGGCCCAGACGATCTGCCGCGCCACGCCCCAGCGCACCGCCGTCAGCCGGTGCGTCGCCCCCACCCCCATGATGGCCCCGGTGATGGTGTGCGTCGTCGAGACCGGGATGCCCCAGAGGGCCGTCCCGAGCAGGGTGATCGCCCCGGCGGTCTCGGCGGAGAAGCCGCCGATCGGCCGCAGCTTGGTGATCCGCATCCCCATCGTCTTGACGATCCGCCAGCCTCCGGCCAGCGTCCCGGCGGCGATGGCGGCGTGGCAGGTCAGGATGACCCAGATCGGGACGTGGAACTCCTTCATGTAGCCGGTGGAGAACAGCAGGATGGTGATGACCCCCATCGTCTTCTGCGCGTCGTTGGTGCCGTGCCCGAGACTGTAGAAGGCGGCCGACACGAGCTGCAGCCGCCGGAAGCGCCGGTCCACGACGGACGGATACGAGTCGCGGTGCAGCCAGAGCAGGAGCAGCATCGTCAGGAAGCCGATGACGAGCCCCATGAGCGGCGACAGGACAATAAAGAGGAGGATCTTTCCGAGCCCCGCAGGGAGAAGCACCGAGAACCCCGAGTGCACGACCGCCGCGCCCGACAGACCGCCGATGAGGGCGTGCGACGACGAGACCGGCAGCCCCAGCCACCAGGTGATCAGGTTCCAGGCGATGGCGCCGCACAGGCCGCCGAGCACCACCCAGCGATCGATGGCCGACGGATCGACGACCCCCTTCCCGAGCGTGGTCGCGACCTTCACGCCGAATCCGAAGGCCGCGACGAAGTTGAAGAAGGCGGCCCAGGCGACGGCGGCGTTGGGCGACAGCGTGCCGGTGGAGACAACGGTCGCGACCGAGTTCGCCGCGTCGTGGAAGCCATTCAGGAAATCGAACAGGAGGGCGACCAGGATGATGGCGACGACGGAGATCAGCACGCGTCTACTGGTGCTTCAGGATGATGCGCTCGAGGACGATGGCGATGTCCTCGCCGGCATCGGTGGCCGCCTCGAGGGTCTCGATGATCTCCTTGGCCTTGATGACGAAGATCGGGTCGCGCCCCGAGTCGAAGACGCGCGCCACGGCCTCCCGGTAGAGCCGGTCTCCGTCCTTCTCGAGCTGGTTGATCCGAGCGCAGTGTTTCATGATCGTCGCCGCGTCGCGCAAATCCACGACCGCCTTCTGGATCTCCACGGCCTGCTGGTGGATGATGCGCGCCAGGTCGGCCGCGTCCGGGATCTCCCCGCTCACCCTGAACAGCACCGCGCGGCTGGCGATCGCGTCGATCAGATCGACCAGATCGTCCATGCTCGACGCAAGGTCGTGGATGTCCTCCCGGTCGATCGGCGTGATGAAGGTGCGGTGGAGCGTCTTCACCAGCTCGTGGATCTGGACGTCGCAGCGGTGCTCGATATCCTTGATGCGCGAGGCGTAGGCCGCGCCGTCTCCGCCTTTGCTGTTGCGGAACATCTCTTCCAGGATCAGTGCGGCGTCCACGGCGCCGCCCGCCATGGCGGCGAAGGTGTCGAAGAACAGGCGATCGGTCTTCTTGACGCTCAGCAACATGACGCCGGAACCTAGCGCACACGTCAGGGGCTGTCAAGCACAAACCTCGCCCCCTTCTCAACCCCGCGTGCGGAGCGAGGATCGGGGGGAGGTTCGTCTTGCCCGCCCGATCAGCGCGATGACACACGGGCTGATGCTCCAGGAGGGTTGGAGAGGTAAGAAAATCTTCAGCGGCGGGGGGGGCGCTGATGGGAGAGGCGGTGGTAGGCGCCGTCGAAATACAAGAGCGGACGGCCTTCGGAGTGGCCGGCGGCTTCGACTCGGCCGACGAAGATCGTGTGGTCGCCGCCGTCGTGGACCGCCTCCAGGGAACAGTCGAACCAGGCGAGGCAGTCGGTCAGGATGGGGGCTCCCGTCTCGGCCTTGCGGTGGGGCACGTCTTCCAGCCAGTTGCCGCGCTCCCCGAGGTGACCGGCGGCCAGCTCGGACAGACGCTCCTGCCCGTCCTTCAGCACGTTGATGGCGAAGGAGGTGTACTTCTCGATCAGCGCGTGGCTGCGCGCCTTCTTGTCGATGCAGGCGAGGACAAGGGGCGGGTTCAAGGACAGGGAGCAGAAGGAGCTGACGGTGATCCCCTGGATCCCTCCCTCGCGCCGCGTCGTGAGGATCGACACGCCGCTCCCCCAGCGTCGCATGGCGCTCCTCAACTGGTCGGCCGGCACCGGCAAGGCTCCCCCCCCGCGAGCGAGAAACGGCATATTATCCCGATTTCGGCTGCGGCTGTGTCGCGGGAGATCCTGATGGGCCCCACGGACAAGGGACGGGGCGTCTACAACGTCGTGGTCATCGGCGCCGGCACGGCCGGTCTGGTCACGGCGGCCGGCACCGCCGGCCTCGGCGGCCGCGTGGCGCTGATCGAGCGCAACAGGATGGGCGGCGACTGCCTGAACTTCGGGTGCGTGCCGAGCAAGGCGCTCATCCGATCGTCACGCGTCGCCGCGCTGATGCGCCGCGCCGATCTCTACGCCCTCGATCCGGTGAAGCCGCTCGTCGATTACGGCCGGGTGGCCCGGCGCGTGAAAGCGCTCCGGGCCCGCATCGAGCCGCACGACTCGGTCGAGCGCTTCGAACGGCTGGGGGTGGACGTCTTCCTGGGCGAGGCGGCGCTCGAGTCGCCGCATTCCGTGCGGGTGGGCGGCACGCTGCTGCGCGCCCGGAACATCGTCCTCGCCACCGGCGGGCGGGCCGCGGTGCCGGACGTCCCCGGGCTTAAGGAGGCCGGGTACGAGACGAACGAGACGATCTTCGAGCGCGAGGCGCCGCCCGGCCACCTTCTGGTGATGGGAGGCGGACCGATCGGCTGCGAGCTGGCGCAGGCGATGGCCCGGCTGGGAGCGAGAGTGACCCTGATCGATCGGGGGCCGCACGTGCTGCACCGCGAGGACCCGGACGTCGCGGCGCTCGTGCAGGCCAGGATGGAGAAGGACGGCGTGCGCCTTCTGCTCCGCGGCCGTGTCGAGTCGGTCGTCCCCGGCCGCGGCACGCCCCATCGCGTGAAGGTACGCCGCGAGGGCGGGACCGGCGGGCCGGACGACCCGCTCGAGATCGAGGCCGACACGATCCTGGTCGCGGCCGGGAGAACGCCGAACCTCGAGGGGCTCGGCCTGGACCGGGCCGGTGTCGCCTCGACGGGCCGCGGGGTCACGGTGAACGCCTATCTCCAGGCGAGCCGGAAGAACATCTACGCCGCCGGCGACGTCTGCGGGCCGTACCAGTTCACGCATTTCGCCGAGTACCAGGCGCGCATCGTCGTGCGCAACATCCTGCTGTCGCCCTTCATGGGGCTTCTGCGCGCCCGCGCCGACTATCGCGTCGTGCCGTGGACCACGTTCACCGAGCCGGAGGTGGCGCGCGCCGGCCTGAACGAGACCGACGCCGCGCAGACCGACGTGCGGTTCGACGTGCACCGCTTTCCCTACTCGGACCTGGACCGCGCCATCCTCGAGAGCGAGGACGAAGGGTTCGTCAAGGTGATCGCGGCACGAGGGCGCGGGACGATCCTCGGGGCGACGGTCGTCGGGGCCGGGGCCGGCGAGCTGATTCATGAATTCGCCCTGGCGATGAAGCAGGGGATCGGACTGCGGGCGCTGTCGTCGCTGATCCACGTCTACCCGACGCTGTCGCAGGCGGTGCAGCGCACCGCCGACGCCTTCATGCGGACGAAGCTCACCCCCGGGGCGCGCGCGATCTTCTCGCGGCTGTACGCCTGGCAGCGGCGGGGACTGTGAGCGCCGCCGCAGGCGGCCGGGCGCGCCTCATCGCGGGTCTCGCCGTGCTGGCGGCGCTGCTCGTGGCGCTGCGCTTCCTGCCGGTCGCCGCCTGGCTCGCCGACCTGAACGAGTATTTCGGCCGCCTCGGGCCGTGGGGGATCGGCCTGTTCGCGATCGTCTACGCCCTCGCCGCCGTCCTCTTCGTCCCCGGATCGGCGCTGACGATCGGGGCGGGTTTCGTCTACGGTCTCGGCTGGGGGTTCGTGGCGGTGTCGGCCGGTTCGACCCTCGGGGCCACGGCTGCGTTCCTGGTCGCCCGCTACCTGGCGCGCGAGCGCGTCGAGCGCTGGGCGGCCCGCGACCCGCGCTTCGCGGCGATCGACGAAGCGGTCGGACGGGAGGGATGGAAGATCGTCCTGCTGACCCGCCTCAGCCCGGTCTTCCCCTTCAACCTGCTCAACTACCTGTACGGCCTGACGCGCGTGCGCCTGGGCCCCTACGTCCTGGCCTCGTGGATCGGCATGATGCCGGGCACCGTGCTGTACGTCTACCTGGGCTTCGCCGGACGCGCGGTGGCGCAGGCGGCGGCCGGCCGGACCGCGCGCTCCCCCGCCGATTACGCCGCCTGGACGGTCGGCCTCGTCGCCACTCTGTCCGTGACGATCTACGTCACCCGCCTGGCGCGGCGGGCGCTGCGCGCGCGGGCCGGCGCATGAGCCGGATCGAGAATTTCTTCCTCCACGGCCCGGCGGGCCGGATCGAGTGCATGCTGAAGCGGCCGGGCGCCGGCGACGCGCCCTCGGCCGCGGTCGTCTGCCATCCCCATCCTCTGTTCGGCGGCACGTTGCACAACAAGGTCGTGCACGCCGCCGCCGAGGCGATCGTCAACACCGGCATCCCCATCCTGCGTTTCAATTTCCGCGGGGTCGGCGGGAGCGGCGGCACGCACGACGGCGGGCGCGGCGAGCAGGACGATCTGCGCGCCGTCATGGATCATCTTGCGGGTCTCTATCCCGGCCGGCCGCTGCTGGTCGCCGGGTATTCCTTCGGCGCCTTCGTCGCGCTCGCCGTCGGCTGTCGCGACCCGCGGGCGCAAGCGCTCATCGGCGTGGGGATGCCGGTCAATCTCGTGGGTTTCGGCTTCCTGCGCGAGTGCCAAAAGCCGCTCACGCTCATCCAGGGGGACGGCGACGTGTTCGGTCCGCTGGCCCAGGTCATGGCGCTGGCGGCCCTCGTGCCCGGCGGGGCGCGGGCGGTGGCGGTCAAGGGGGCGGCGCACAACTTCGCCGGGCACCTCGACGAGCTGGCCCGGCGGGTCGCCGAGGCGATCCCGGACGAGCTGCGGCCCGCCGTGCGGACCACCGGGCCCGTTGGAGACGACCCGCCAGGGGTGATATCGTAGCGGCCGGTCCATCACACCAAGGAGGGTCGAGGATGACACGGAGCCTGGCTATCGCCGTCGCGCTGTCAGTCGGTCTCGGAGTCGCAGGGTTGCGGGCCGAGGAAGCCGCGAAGCCCGATGCGGAAAAGGTGAGCAAGGGGCAGCAACTGTACGCCGCGCAGCACTGCAGCATGTGCCATTCGATCGCCGGCAAGGGGAACCCGAAGACCACGCTCGACGACGTCGGCAGCAGGAAGACCGCCGAGGAGATGAAGAAGTACATCGCCAACCCGAAATCCGTGAAGGCCGACTCCAAGATGAAGGCCTACTCCAGCCTCTCCGCGGAGGAGCTGGACGCGCTCGTGACCTACCTCGGGACGCTGACCAAGAAGGGCTCGTAGGTTGCGCGGTCTCCGCGCGCTCTTCGCCGGGGCCGGTGCGGCGGCGATACTTCTCGCCGCAGCGCCGGCCCCCGCGGCGTCCGCCGCCGCCCCCGACGCTCCGAAGCTGCTCTACATCAAAGTTGATCTCCTGATCGACGGGAGCGGCGGGCCGCCCCGGCGCGACATGGCGATCCTGGTCAAGGGGGACCGGATCGAGGCGATCGACACGCAGAAGGCGCTGCCGCGCCCGGAGGGGGCGCGCGATCTCGATCTGTCCGGCCGCACCGTCGTCCCCGGCCTCATCGACTGCCACGATCACCTGACGTTCCTCGTGGACGCCGACTGGAAGTGGCGGCCGGTCCTGCGCACG
This sequence comes from Acidobacteriota bacterium, assembly GCA_041482595.1. Taxonomy (GTDB): domain Bacteria; phylum Acidobacteriota; class Polarisedimenticolia; order Gp22-AA2; family Gp22-AA2; genus Gp22-AA3. The sequence goes on along the minus strand of JBGPED010000012.1, from coordinate 6,593 downwards.
ACGGCCGACGAGGCGATCCTCGGCACCGTGAACGCCCGCGAGACGCTGCGCGCCGGGTTCACGACCGTGCGCAACGTCGGCGACTCGGACGGCGCCAGCGTGGCGCTGCGGCGCGCCGTCGATATCGGCCTCATCGAGGGTCCGCGCATCCTGACCGCGCGCGAGATCATCACCATCACCGGCGGGCACGCCGACAGCCTGAACGCCTTCCGGCCCGGCCTGGAGATCGCCGGCCGCGGTGGGATCGAGTCCGGCATCTGCAACTCCCCCGACGAGTGCCGCGCCGCCGTGCGCTACCAGGTCAAGTACGGCGCCGACCTGATCAAGATCGCCGCCACCGGCGGTGTCCTGTCGTCGGGAGACGAGCTGGGGGCGCGGCAGTTTTCCGACGAGGAGCTGCGCACCATCATCGGCGAGGCGCACGCCCTCGGGCGCAAGGTGGCGGCGCACGCCCACGGCACCGCCGGCATCAAGGCCGCGGTCCTGGCGGGGATCGACTCGATCGAGCACGGCTCGATCCTGGACGACGAGGCGATCAAGATGATGAAGGAGCACGGCACGTACCTCGTCCCCACCCTGATGGCGGGCGAGTCGGTGTACAACAACGCCAGGAACGGCCGGCTGCCCGACTACTCGATCGCCAAGGGCCTCGCCGTCTGGCCGTTGATGCAGCAGTCGTTCCGCAAGGCGCACGCCGCCGGCGTGAAGATCGCCTTCGGCACCGACAGCGCCGTCAGCCCGCACGGCCAGAACGCCCACGAGTTCGAGCTGATGGTCCAGTTCGGCATGACGCCGATGGAGGCGATCGTCGCCGCCACCCGGAGCGCCGCCGATCTCCTGGGCCGCTCGAAGGACCTCGGAACGCTCGAGCCGGGCAAGTACGCCGACCTCGTCGCCTTCGACGGCGACCCGACGAAGGACGTCGCGATCCTCAAGAAGCCTGCCGCCGTCGTGCAGGGCGGCCGGGTCATTGACCTCGGAAAATGACCGCGCGCAGCGCTCCCCGCGTCCGGGTCGGCATCAGCGCCTGCCTGCTCGGACAGAAGGTGCGCTACGACGGCGGGCACACGCTCGACCGCCGCATCACCCTTCCCCTGGGCCGTCTGTTCGAGTGGGTCCCCGTCTGTCCCGAGGTGGAGCTTGGGCTCGGCGTGCCGCGCGAGACGCTGCGACTCGAGGGAGACCCGCGCCGGCCGCGTCTCGTCTTCGAGCGCGCGCGACGCGACATCACTGCGAGGATGAGCACCTGGTCGCGCCGTCGCCTCGCGGAGCTCGGCCGGCTCGACCTGTGCGGCTACGTCCTGAAGAGCCGCTCGCCGTCCTGCGGCCTGCGGAGCGTCCCGGTGCACCGCACCGGCCGGCCCGGCGCTCCGCCGCGCCGCGGCTCCGGAGTGTTCGCACGCGCCCTGATGAAGCGCTTCCCGCGCCTGCCGATCGAGGAAGAGGAAGCGCTGCACGAAAGGGCGCGGCGCGAGCGGTTCGTGCGGCGGGTCCTCGCCTACCGGCGCCGGCTCGAGCGACACGCCTCTGGCGCGGCGCGCGGCCGCGCGGCCGGGGCGCGCGCGTGACCGACTCTCCACTCTCCGGCCGCGCCACGCCCGAGGGGACGCGCGGCTTCCTGGCCAAGTTTCCCACGCACGAGCCGCACGGCCACACGGCGCTCGGCGCCACCGGGCTGCGCATCAGCCGTCTCGGATTCGGCTGCTACCGGGTGGACGACACGACGCCGGACCACCGCGAGGCGCTCGAGACGGCCCTCGCCTCCGGCTGCAATCTCATCGACACCTCGACGAACTACATGGACGGCGGCAGCGAGCGGCTGGTCGGGCGCGTGCTGAAAGAGACCCGGCGGAGCGGCCGCGTGCCGCGCGAGGCGGTCGTCGTCGTGTCGAAGATCGGCTACGTGCAGGGCGAGAACATGCGCCTGGCGACGGAGCGCGAAAAGACCGGCTTCCCCTTCCTCGAGATGGTCAAGGTCGAGGAGTGGTGCTGGCACTGCATCCATCCCGAGTTCCTGAAGGACCAGCTGGCGCGCTCGCTCGAAAGGCTCGGCCTCGAAACACTCGACGTCTGCCTGCTGCACAACCCGGAGTACTTCTTCACCGACGCCAAGAAGCACGGCCGCGGCCGCGACCTGGACGTGCTGCGCGCCGAGTTCTACCGCCGCGTGCAGGAGTCGTTCGCCTTCTTCGAGCAGGCCGTGAAGCGCGGCGAGATCGGCTGCTACGGTGTGTCGTCGAACTCGCTGGTCGCGGCCGCCGACTACCCCGAGGCCACGTCGCTGACTTACTTCCTGAAGGCGGCCGAGGAGGCGGGCGGCAAGGACCACCATTTCCGCGTCGCGCAGATGCCGATGAACCTGTTCGAGTCGGGCGGCGCGCTCCTGGTCAACACCGGTCCCGAGCGCCGCCTGACGCCGCTCGAGGCCGCGACCCAGGCCGGCCTGGCAGTGCTGATCAACCGCCCGCTCAACGCCATCGTCGGCAAGCGCCTCATCCGCCTGGCCGGGGTCGAGGAGCGGGACAAGGGCCGGAGCCTCAAGGACATTCACGCGGATCTGAAGGCGCTCGAGGAGGAGTACCGCGCGACGATCGCACCTCCGTCCGGAACGCCGGCCGCCGCGATCGACCCGTTCTTCGACCTCATCGACCAGCTCGCGGTCATGCAGGATCAGATCGAAGACCTGGAGCACTGGAAGCAGATCGAGCAGCAGTACGCCATCCCGCGGCTCAACCACACCGCCAAGACGCTGGCGCAGAACGTCCCCGACGACGTCCGCCCGCGCTGGCAGGCCTGGTGGCAGCGCTGCATCCCGTCAATGGAGGCGCTCCTCGCGGGAATCGCGCGCGAGGCGTCGCGCCGCAGCCGCTCGCGCAGCGGCCTGGTGATCAAGGCGCTCGATCCGCTTTTGCCCGACGATCGCCGCGGCGCCACGCTGTCGCAGAAAGCGCTCGCCGTCCTGTGCTCGACACCCGGCGTGACCTGTGTCCTGGTCGGGATGCGACAGAAGGCGTACGTCGAGGACGCGCTCGCGGTGCTGTCGCAGCCTCCCCTGCCGGACGCGCCCGACATCTATCGAAAGATGAAAAACGTCAGGGTGCGCTGAGCGCCAGGAAGGCGTGCCCCAGCGCCGCGACCCGCTCCGCGAGCACCGGGACGTAGCGCCGGGCGTCGGCGCGCATCTTCGCCGCGCCCTCCTCGCCGCCGAACGCCGCCGCTTCCTCCTTGCGCGCGCGCGCCGCCCAGTCGTCCACCATCTCCTCCGTGATCTCCGGATGGAACTGCACGCCCCAGGCACGCGGCGACAGGCGGAACGCCTGCTGCTCGTAGAGGCTTGACGACGCGAGGAGCGTGGCACCCGGCGGCGGGTCGAACGTGTCGCCGTGCCAGTGGAACACCACCGCCTCGCCGGGAAGGAGGCCGAGGATCGGATCCGCCCGCCCCGCGGCGGTGAGTGTTGTCGGGAACCAGCCGATCTCCTGCGCCGGCCCGCGGTACACGCGCGCCCCCGCGGCCGCCGCCAGGATCTGCGCGCCGAGACAGACGCCCAGGATCGGCACGCCCCGCCGCAGAGCGTCGGCCGCCAGGGCGATCTCGTCGCGCAGGTGCGGGAACCGGTCGGCGTCGTACACCCCCATCGGCCCGCCGAGGATGGTGACCGCCACAGCACCCGCGGCGCTCCGCGGCACGCTCTCCCCCCGGTCGGCGCGCACCAGCTTTACCGGAAGCCGGCGCTCGTCCAGCGCCCGCGCCAGAAGCCCCGGCCCCTCGCTCGCCGCGTGCTGCACCAGCAGGATGCCGTCCACGCGCGGAATCTTGGGTTAAGATCGCCGCTTGCGTCAACCGGAGGAACAACGATGAAGATCCTCGCCTTCGCCGGAGCGCTGCGCAGCGGCTCCTTCAACCGCAAACTCGTCGCCATCGCCGCCGAGGCGCTGCGCGGCCAGGCCGACGTCGACCTGCTCGACCTGCGCGAGGTCCCGATGCCCCCCTACGACGGCGACATCGAGGCGAAGGACGGACTGCCGGAGGGGGCGCGTCTCTTCAAGCAGAGGATCGCTGCGGCCGACGCGCTCCTGATCTGCAGCCCCGAGTACAACTGGTCGATCCCCGGCACGCTGAAGAACGTCATCGACTGGGCCTCGCGCGGCGACGGCAACCCGTTCAAGGGGAAGGTCGCGCAATTGATGGGGGCGTCGCCGGGGGCGTACGGCGCCGTGCGCAGCGCCCTGGCGCTCCGCCAGGTGCTCTGCGCGCTCGCCGTCTTCGTCCTCCCCACAACCGTGCAGATCAGCCGCGCCAACGAGGCGTTCGACCCCTCCGGCCGGCTGATCGATCCCAAGAGCCAGGCGCAGGTCGAGAAGGCGTGCGCCGAGCTCGTGCGCGTGACGCGGCTGATGAAGGGATGAGGGTCGCGGCTACCGCCGCACGGACGGATCGGGCGGCACCGCGGCGTTCAGCGACCAGTCGTACTCGGCGGAGACGATCGCCGGCTTCCCCTTGCGCGACTCGATGAACGCCCTCACGTCGGGGGCGGCGTAGCGCGCGATGTAGGCCGTGATGGTGGGCGCCGCCCCGTTCCAGCCCGCCGCGGTGAAGTCGCCGCCGTACCAGTCGAAGTACTTCGACACCACGAGCCGGTCCCCCTCGTACGTCACGTTGTCCGGGTCCGACAGGAACGACGCCGCCCGGTCTTCCAGTTGCATGTCGATCCGGTCGCCGTGGTAGGCCCACAGCGGCAGCGGCGCGCAGGAGCGCGAGGCGCAGTTGAGCGCGAAGTGGACGCGCGGGTCGCGGAAGAATGGCCGCAGAATCCTGTGCTCGATGTCGTCCAGCGTCAGGTCGAAGCCGCCGACCCGCCGCTTCGTCTCCGTCCACACCCCCGGGATCTTCTTGATCGACGCGACGTCTGGATGGTCGAGGATGGCGCGCACCGTGTACGCGTTGTAGGCGTTGATCAGGAGCGCCTCCAGGTGTCCCGCCGCCAGCCGGTCGAGGTGCGCCGCCCCGACCGCGTTCAGGTACGCATCCAGCTCCGTGCGATGCCCCTGCATGAACCGGTAGTCGACCAGACCATCCCGCGTCCCGCCCTGCAGGAGCCTCTCCCATGCCGCGTGGTCGAAGCGCTCCGACCCGCCCGCGAGCGACGCCTCCACCGCCTTCGCCACCTCCCCCGTGGCCCGCTGCGCCCCGGGCGCCGCGCAGCCGGTCGCCACCGCCGGCGCCCAGATGCACACCGCGAGTGCCATGACCCGACGCCCGAACGACCGGGATGATTTCAGGAGGCGCCTTTCCCGCGAAAGGAAGCAGGAAGTGGTAGCGCTACGGGGATTCGAACCCCGGTCTGATGGCTGAGAACCATCCGTCCTGACCCCTAGACGATAGCGCCACGCTTCGTGAGCTGGTTCCGGGACAGGGATTCGAACCCCGATACCGTGGTCCAGAGCCACGTGTCCTACCGTTAGACGATCCCGGAAACCGGCGGCGATTTTAGCGAACGGCCACGGGCGAGTCAACCACGCCTCCGGCTCGCTTGCCTCCCGCACGCCCCGACAGGCACCGCCTCCGGCCGACGCGGCGTGACCCTGACTTCTCCGCCACTGCTGCGTCTCATGCAGCAGACATTCCCTTCCGGACCTTGCTCCCCACCCAGCCCGAGGCGTATAGTCTGGCCAGCGAGTACCCACTGGAATGCGCATGCACACCGAGCAAGAAGCCGATGCTTCTTCACCCGCAGATTCTTGCGGGGAGAGTGACGCCCCTCGATTGGCCGTCAAGCTTCCGACGTCCTCGCAGTGTTTATTGTGTTGAACAGACTTCGAGCTCTCAAGGGGGGCCGGGTTCCCAATGGAGGGGCTTGGGCGTGCGTGACCTCACGCTTCTGATCACGGGTTTGAATTATCTTTTCTTCATACTCCCTGGCGTATATCTAGCCGTGGCTTGGTCGAGGTGGAAACGTGACCCCGAGCGAGAGGCGATCGCGATTCCACGTCGTCTCATGAGTGTTGGAGCGCTGACGATACTCACGATCACCTGGGGCATGCTAATGACGCTCCCAGATGCCATTCGGTACGCCGCACCCACATTAGCTCGTCTCTTCGGGTGGCCCCCAAGCTATGCATACCTTGGTTCACAGCGGTACACTGCCCTCTCGGGCATTCTGGGTGCCTTCATCGGGAGCGTTGTTTCTGCCTTCATGCCGAAGGCAACCCGGCTCCTGACAATCACCTCGGGGATTCTGCAAGTCTATCTGTATATGTTCAGCCTAACCGTCGTACTGTAGCCACGGTGACGCCCAACGCTCGCCGTGCAGCCGACCCACGGCGCGCCTCGTCGCAAGCATGGTTGTTCGGGGCGGGCGATGCGCGCTGTGGGCGGCTGACGGCGAGCGTTGGGCGGACTCGGATCGAGCATGCCTATAGAAATCGGACATGTGGAGGCGATCTTCCGGTATCCCGTGAAGTCCATGGGCGGCGAACGACTCGAGGTCGCCGAGCTGGGCTGGCACGGCCTCAATGGTGACAGGCGCCTAGCATTCCGGCGGAATGATGACCGCAGCGGGTTCCCGTGGCTAACAGCAAGCAAGCTTCCCG
>JBGPED010000011.1:0-26784 GCA_041482595.1 Acidobacteriota bacterium | reverse complement strand
GTCAACTCGGTGGCCCTGATAGCACTCCAGGCCGCCCTGGAGGACGAGGCGTACGTCACCCGCTACGTCGAGGAGGTGCGGTGGGCGCGCTCGTTTCTGGCGGACGGTCTCGCGGCGCTCGGCGTTCCCACTTATCCGAGCGCCGCCAACTTCCTGGTCGCCCGTTTCGGCGCGACGGCGCCCGCGGTGCGCGAGGCGCTGCGCCGCCGCGCCGTCGCGGTGCGCGACCGGGGTGACCACGAGCTCATGCGCGGTACTTTGCGCATCGGCGTCGGCACGCGGGAGCAGACGGAGACCTGTCTCGTCGCTGTCGCCGCGGCGCTCGCGGAAGTCGGGGGGCCGCGCCGATGAAACGGTCGGGAAGGACGGCCGCCGCGACGGGGCGGCGCCGCCGGGCGAGTGTTCAGCGCACGACGAAGGAGACCAACATCCGGCTGCGGCTCGTCCTGGAAGGCCGGGGCCGCATCCGTGTCGTGACCGGCATCGGCTTCTTCGACCACATGCTCTCGGCCCTGGCGCTGCACGGCGGGATGGACCTCGAGCTCGTGGCGCGGGGCGACCTGCACGTCGACCAGCATCACCTGGTCGAGGACTGCGGCATCGCCCTCGGGGAGGCGATCCTCATGGCACTCGGCGACCGTCGCGGCATCGAGCGCGCGGGGTACTTCGCCTTCCCGATGGAGGAGGCGCTGGCCCTGGCAGCGATCGATCTCGGCGGGCGGCCGTCCCTGGTGTACAGGGCGCGCTTCCGCCGGGAGCGCGTCGGCGATCTCGAAACGGACACAGTTCCCGAGTTCCTCCGGGGCCTGACGCGCGGGGCCCGGGCCGACCTGCACGTCGTCCTGCCATATGGCTGGAACGATCATCACAAGGCGGAGGCGCTGTTCAAGGCGGTCGGCAAGGCGATCAAGCTCGCCGCAAGCCGCGACGGCCGTTACCGCGGACTGGTCGCGAGCACGAAGGGGATGCTCGAATGAACCGCATCGGCATCGTCGACTACGGCGCGGGAAATCTGAAGAGCGTCGAGGCCGCGGTCGAGAGGACCGGCGCGCCCTGGAAGACCGTGGTGCGCGCGGACGACCTGCGCGGTGTCGCGGGGGCGATCCTCCCGGGGGTCGGCAGGTTCGCGGCGGCCGCGGCGCGCCTGCGCCAGGCCGGTCTTTACGGTCCTCTCCGCGAGTTCGCGCTGTCGGGCCGGCCGTTCCTCGGGATCTGCCTCGGGATGCAGCTGCTGTTCGAAGCGAGCGACGAGGATCCCGGTGTCGCGGGGCTCGCCGTCTTCGCGGGGCGGGTGCGGCGTCTGCCGGCGACGCGCCTGCCGCACATCGGCTGGGCGACGGTCGAGCCGTCGATCCATGGACCCGGAACGCTGTTCGAGGGGTTGCCGCCCCGCTTCGACGCCTACTTCGCGCACTCGTTCGCAGCGCCGGCCGGAAGCGCGAGCGCCGTCGCCTTCGCCCCGGGCGCAGTACCGTTCGCCGCCGCCGCGGGCTCGGGCGCGACCTGGGGGGTGCAGTTCCATCCCGAGAAGAGCTCGGTGCATGGCCAGAGGATCATCGCCAACTTCGTGGCGCTCGGTCGCTCCCGGGGTGCGGATGAGGCGCAGTTGTACGTGGCGGACGCGCCGGGGCCGCCGGCCGCCATGGCGCCGCCCACCGCGGCGCCGCCGGGGTCGTTCGAAGAGTGCGGCGGAAGGATGCGGCGCATCATCGCGTGCCTCGACATCCAGGGAGGCCGGGTGGTGAAGGGCGTCCGGTTCCGCGATCTGCGGGACGCCGGAGATCCTGTCGAACGGGCGGAGGCTTACGACCGCGACGGCGCCGACGAGATCTGCCTGCTGGACGTCTCGGCGTCGCACGAGGAGCGCCGGCCGCTTCTCGATTTCGTGGAGCGGGTGGCGCGGCGGCTGACGGTCCCTCTCAGCGTGGGAGGGGGCGTGCGCGGTGTCGAGGAGATGCGCGCCCTCCTCCTCGCGGGCGCCGACCGAGTCTCGATCGGCACGGCCGCGTGCCTCGACCCCGGTCTCGTCCGGCGGGCGGCGGAGGCGTTCGGCAGCCAGTTCGTCATCGTGTCGATCGACGCGCGGCGATCCGGGGAGGGCTGGGAGGTGACGACCCACGGAGGCAGGCGGCGGACGGGACGGGACGCCGTCGCCTGGGCGCGCGAGGCGGCGCGGCTCGGGGCGGGGGAGATCCTGCTGAACGCCATGGACGCAGACGGGACCCGGGGCGGCTACGACACGGCCCTGACCCGAAAGGTGGCGCGGGCGGTGCGGGTCCCGGTCATCGCCTCGGGCGGCGCCGGCACGCCCGCCGACATGGCGCGCGTCCTGCGGGACGGGGAGGCGGACGCGGCCCTCGCCGCCGCGATCTTCCACGACGGAAGCCTCGGCATCAGGCGGGCGAAGGAAGAGATCGGCCGGTGCGGTGTCCGGGTGCGGCTGTGAGGCGGGGGACGGCGTGATCATCCCGAGCATCGACCTGATGGGGGGGCGCGCGGTGCAGCTGCGCCGCGGGGCGGAGAAAATTCTGGAGTCGCCGGAGGATCCACTCGATCTCCTGAAACGGTTCGCTTTCTACGGAGAAGTGGCGGTGATCGATCTCGACGCAGCCCTCGGGACCGGCAGCAACCGTCCGATTGTGCGCGAGCTCTGCCGTGTGGCGCCGTGCCGCGTCGGCGGCGGCGCGCGCAGCGAGTCGGACGTCGTCGACCTGATCAAGGCGGGCGCCGCGCGCGTCATCGTCGGGACCGCCGCGACGCCTGAGTTCCTGCGTCTCTTTCATCCCGACTGGCTCATGGTGGCGCTGGACGCGCGCGGCGGGCGCACGGTCGACCACGGCTGGCGGCACGGCACCGGCGAGACGCCCGTGGACCGCGCGCGCCGTCTCGAGCCGTACTGCTCGGGGTTCCTGTTCACGCAGGTCGACGTCGAGGGCACGCTTCTGGGGGCGCCGCTCGACCCGGTGAGGGATCTCCTGGAGGCGACGACGCGGCCGCTCACGGTCGCCGGGGGTGTTGGGGGCCTGGAGGACGCGCGGGCCCTCCACGCGCTGGGCGTCGACGTGCAGGTCGGCATGGCGCTGTACACGGGACGGCTCGACCTGGACGAGGCGACGGTGGCCCTGCTTCGCTGGAACGGCGGGACGCTGCCGACGATCGTCCAGGACGAGGACGGGCGCGTCCTCATGCTCGCGTGGAGCACCCCCGGGTCTCTGCGCGAGGCGCTCCTGACGCGGCGCGGCGTGTACTTCTCGCGCTCGCGACAGTCGCTGTGGCGCAAGGGGGACACCTCGGGTCACACGCAGGACCTCACGAGGGTCCGCTACGACTGCGATGCCGATGCCCTCCTGTTCACCGTGCGGCAGACCGGCCCCGCCTGCCACACCGGCCGCCCGGGCTGCTTCGGCGGGCCGGGGCGCTTCGATCTCAACACCCTGCGCCAGGTGGTGGCGGCGCGCCGCGGCGCTGATCCGGCGTCGTCCTGGACGGCGCGTCTTCTGGCCGATCGGACGCTTCTGCGCGCCAAGGTACGCGAGGAAGCGGCCGAGGTCTGCGCGTCGCCTCATCGGGCCAACCTGGTGTGGGAGCTGGCCGACCTCCTGTACCACGCGACCGTCCTGATGGAGTCCGAGGGGATAGCACTCGAAGAGGTCGAGGCGGAGCTGCGCGGGAGGCACCGGTGATCGTCGATACGGGTGCTTTCGATCGACGCACCCTCCTGGCGGCCGCCCGCCTGATCGAAGAGGTGCGCGCGGGCGGCGACGCGGCCCTGCGGGCGCTCACCCTGACGTTCGACCGCGCGCGCCGCCTCACCGTCGAGGTCGGCGCCGGGGAATGGAGCGCGGGTGCTATGCGCGTCGATCCCGCGACGACGAAGGCACTGTGCTTCGCTGCGCGGCGGATCGCGCGCTTCGCGCGGCTGCAGAAGCGGTCGATCCGGCCGTTCCGTCACCGCGAGCCGGGGGTGGTTATGGAGCAGCGCCTCGTGCCGGTCGCGAGCGTCGGGGTCTACGTGCCCGGCGGGCGCCACCCGCTCTGCTCCACGGTCCTCATGGGCGCCATCCCGGCGCGGATCGCCGGCTGCTCCCGCGTGATCCTGTGCACGCCGCCCCGGCCCGACGGCAGCGTGGCCCCCGAGATCCTGGCCGCGGCCCGGATGGCGGGTGTCGATCGTGTCTTCGCGGTCGGCGGGGCGCAGGCGATCGCGGCGATGGCGTTCGGCACCCGGACGGTCCCGGCGGTCGACCTGGTCGTCGGACCGGGGAACAGGTACGTCGCCGCCGCCAAGTCGATCCTGAGCGGACGGATCGGCATCGATTTCCCGGCCGGGCCGAGCGAGCTTCTGCTGATCGCCGACGACACGACCGACCCGAGGCTTGCGGCCGCGGATCTGCTGGCGCAGGCCGAGCACGACCCGGACGCGCGTCTGTGGCTGGTCCCGGTCGGCGACGGTGTCGGGGGGCGGATCGCGCGTCAGCTCAGACGTCTCGCCCGGGCCCTGCCGCGAGGAGGCCTGAACCGGCAGGCCGTCGACGCCTCGCTCGCCAGGATGGACGTGATCCCGTGCGCCAGCATCGAAGAGGCCTGCAGCACCGCCGACCGGATCGCCCCGGAGCACCTGTCGGTCCAGGTACGCTCACCTCGGCGGGTCAGCAAGCGCCTGCGCAACTATGGCTCGCTGTTCCTCGGCGGCTTCTCGGCGGTGGCGCTGGGAGACTACGTGACCGGCCCGAACCACATCCTGCCGACCGCGGGCGCCGCCCGGATCACGGGCGGCCTGTCCGTGCACCGCTTCCTGAAAGTGGTGACGGTGCAGACCGTGTCGCCGCGCGGGGCCGTACGGCTCGCCGGAGCGGCGCGGCATCTCGCCCGCCTCGAGGGGCTCCAGGCGCATGACGCCTCGCTCGCCCTGCGCGTCGACAAAGACACGCCGTAAGCGGCCCGCGCGCGGTCCTGTTCGATCACTCGGCCCCCTCGAGGGTCGAGACGATCCAAGGTCCCGTGCCCGCAAAACTTGCGGAGGAGCGGTCCGCCGCCACGATCGATTTGACGTTTCGTGAAGAAAATGGCGTCCGGACGCACCGTTTTGCCGCTGAGATTGCGGGCATGGAAGTTGCTGTTGATTCAGGGGCCGGGGGAGAACGAACGGAGGGTTCGTCCCGATGTGGCGCTCTGCACGGTTCGGGCTTCTCTTGGCCGGTGCATGTCTGGTCGTCGTCGCGGCGGCCGAGCCCGAGAAGGAGCTGCGCCTGCCCCCTGACATCGTCCTCGACACCGCAAAAGATTCCCCGGGAGCAGTCGTTTTCCGGCACACCACCCACTCCGCCCTTATCGACCACAAATGCCTGACCTGCCATCCGCGGCCGTTTGCGATCCTGCGTCCCACACGCAAGTTCCGGCACGACGACATGGACGCCGGCCGCTCGTGCGGCATCTGCCACGACGGGAAGAGCGCCTCGGGAACGACCGACTCGTCGTCGTGCCAGAACTGCCACGAGACTCCCGAGACAGCGGCGCCCAGGGAGAGCGCCCGCCGATGAGCGTGGGACTGCTGTTCGACTCGACACTCTGCATCGGGTGCGGCGCCTGCAGCGCCGCCTGCAAGGAGCAGAACGACCTGCCGCTGCCGGTCGAGGCGGTGACGACGGCCTACACCTGGACGACGGTGCAGCAGGTCCAGGGGGTGAACGTCCGCCGGCTCTGCATGCACTGCCTTGAGCCGACCTGTGTGTCGGTCTGTCCGGTCGGTGCCCTGACCAGGACCCCCGAGGGGCCGGTTGTGTACGACTCGGCGAGGTGCATCGGTTGCCGCTACTGCATCATGGCCTGCCCCTTCGGCGTGCCGAAATACCAGTGGGACAGACCGGTCCCCGTCGTCGGGAAGTGCATCCTGTGCGCGGACCGGGTCGGGGCGGGTCTGCCGACCGCCTGCGCCTCCGTCTGTCCGACGGGGGCCACGCTGTTCGGCGATCGGGACGCCCTGGTTCGCGAGGCGGGCGCGCGGATCGAGCGGCAGCCCGGCCGATACGTCGACCACGTGTACGGCCTGGAGGAGGCCGGCGGGACCTCGGTCTTGATGCTGTCGGGTGTTCCCTTCGAGCAGCTCGGCTTGAAGACCGACGTTCCCAGGCAGCCCCTGCCGCTGCTCACCTGGCGCGTGCTCTCCCAGATCCCGGACTTCGCGATCGTGGCCGGCGCGTTCCTGTTCGGTCTCCACTGGATCACTCGGCGCCGCGTCGAGGTGGAACGCTTCACCAGCGATGTCTTGCCCGCGCCGATCCCCGCGCGTTCCCTGGGAAGTCTCCGGACGCTCTGGCGCCGCCTGCTGCGCCGGCGGAGACCCGAATGAACCTCAAATTCAGGTGGGGTTTCTGGCGGGCCGTCTTCGTCGTCCTGTTCCTCGTGTTCCTCGGCGTCACGGTGCTGCGCTTCACCCGCGGCCTGGGGGCGACCACGAACCTGAGCGACCGCTTTCCCTGGGGCCTCTGGATCGGATTCGACGTTCTTTGCGGGGTCGGATTGGCGGCGGGCGCCTTCACTCTGACGGCGACGGTGCACATCTTCAATATGCACCGGTTCGAGCCGATCGTGCGGCCGACGGTCCTGACCGGGTTCCTCGGGTACCTGTTCGTGATCGTGGCGCTGATGTTCGACCTCGGCCAGCCGTGGCGGATCTGGCACGCGCTGGTCTTCTGGAACCCGCACTCGGTGATGTTCGAGGTGGCCTGGTGCGTCATGCTTTACACCCTGGTCCTGGCCCTGGAGTTTTCGCCCATCGTGTTCGAGCGGCTGCGTCTGGAGCGGCCGAGGCGGATCCTGAGGGCGATGACCACTCCGCTGGTGATCGTCGGGGTCCTGCTCTCCACCTTGCACCAGTCGTCGCTCGGCTCGCTTTACCTCATCGTGCCGTCCAAGCTTCATCCCCTGTGGTACACACCGCTTCTGCCCTTCCTGTTCCTCGTCTCCGCCATCGGGGCCGGGATCGGGATGGTGATCATCGAGTCGTACCTGAGCCACAGGGCCTTCGGCCACTCTCTGAAGACGGACCTTCTGGAGCCGCTCGGACGCGTCATGGTCGTGGTGCTTTCGCTCTACGGCGTGCTGCGCTTCATCACCATTCGCCGGAACGGGGCCCTGCGGACGCTCGCAACACCGGGCTACGAGGCCTGGATGTTCCTGATCGAGGTCGGGCTGGGTGTGGTGCTCCCGGTCGCCCTCCTGTTGTCCGGGCGGATACGGTCCAGCGAGCGGGGCCTGGTCGTGGCCGCCTACCTCGCGGTCCTCGGCTTCGTGATGAACCGGCTTAACGTCAGCGTGACCGGAATGGAGGGCGCCGCCGGCGTGCGCTATTTCCCGTCCTGGATGGAAATCGCGGTCTCGATCGGGATCGTGGCCCTCGGGATGGCGGCGTTCGCGGTCGCCGTCCGCTGGCTGCCGATCTTCCCCGCGGAGGTGGGACACGTCACCGAGGACGCGCTCCCCGCCACACTGGCGGAAGGATAGAGACATGCGTACACGGATCGGCACCCAGCTCATCCTGGGGATGGGTCTGGTCACCGGGCTGTCGATAGCACTGATGGCCGTGGTGACTCTCAAGGCGCAGCGGACCGCGCTCGTCGCCCAGATGACCCGGAGCGCCGACCAACTGAGCGAGACGATCCAGAACAGCGCGCGCGACTCCATGCTCGAGAACCGCCAGGACCGGCTCCATCGTCAGATCGAAGCCATCGGAAGGGGCGAGGGGATCGATCGAATCCGCCTTTTCGACAAGAAGGGCACGATCGTGATCTCGTCCGATTCCGCGGAGATCGGAACCTCGGTGGAGCCGGGCGTCGAGACCCGCCCGGAGCACACCCGCATCTTCAACGTGGCCGAGGGCCAGCGCATGCTTGGCATCGCCAGGCCGATCCGGAACGAACCGGGATGCTCCGCCGCGGCCTGCCACGCCCACGATCCCGGAGAGAAGCTGCTGGGAGTGCTCGACATCACCATGCCGCTCGGCCCCGTCGACCGGCAGATCGCGCGCAGCGAGGCGCGCATCGCGGGGCTGGCCCTTCTCACGCTTCTGGCCAGCGGCCTGCTTCTCTGGTGGTTGAACCGCCGTCTCGTGGTCCGGCCGGTGGAGGCCCTGGCGGCGGGCACGCGGCGCGTCGCGGAGGGAGACCTCACGACCGCCATCCCCGTCGAGGCACGCCACGAGCTCGGTGATCTGGCGCGCGCCTTCAACGCGATGACCCGGAGGCTCGTCGAGGCCCAGCGCCAGCTCGCGCAGGCCGACAAGCTCTCCTCCCTGGGCCGGCTGGCCGCAGGCGTGGCGCACGAGATCAACAACCCGCTCACGGGTGTCCTGACCTACGGCTCCTTTCTTCTGAAGCGCGCCGAGGGCAACCCCGAGCTGAAGCAGGACCTCGAGATCATCGTCCGCGAGACGAAGCGGTGCCGCGAGATCGTGAAGGGCCTCCTGGACTTCGCCCGGCAGACGCCACTCAGGCGGCAGCCGACCGATCTGCAGGATGTGGCCCGGCGCGCCGTGGCGGTGGTGATGAACCAGCTGACCCTGCACCGCGTGGCGCTGGCTCTCGACCTGGCTCCCGATCTGCCGCTGGTCTCCGCCGATGCCAATCAGCTCCAACAAGTTTTCGTCAATCTGCTGCTGAACGCCGTCGACGCCGTGGCCGACTCCGGTGGCAGCATCCGTCTGGCCGCGACCCGGGCGGCGCTCCCTGCGTGGGGGCACGCGCCGGTCCGCCGGGCCACCTGCCCCCGGGGCTGCGACCTGATGGACCGCGAGTTCCGCATCGGCGGCCTGCCCGCGATCCGCGCCACCCGTGCCTGCGGTGGCAGAGAGACGAACATCCATCTCGACCCGGTCTACGGCCGCTTCAACCACCACGTCGGCGAAGCGTGCGAGGAGGGCGCCCTGCAGATCTTCGGCTGCCCGCACTGCAGAGTCCCTCTCGAGGTTCCCGAACGCCGCTGCCCTCGCTGCTCTGCCCCCGTGTTCTCCGTGCTGGTGCCGGGGGAGGGCGCCGTCGAGTGGTGCACACGACAGGGGTGCAACACCTCCCGCTGGGAGACGCAGGATGCGGCCGGGGCAAGACCGGTCGTCGAGCTGGTGGTGGAGGACAACGGGCCCGGGATCAACTCCGAGGCCATGGCGCACCTGTTCGAGCCTTTCTTCAGCACCAAGGGAGGGCACGGCACCGGTCTCGGACTTGCGGTGAGCTGGGGGATCGTGGAGGGGCACGGCGGCACCATCGATGTCTGGAGCGAGACCGGCCGTGGCACGCGGTTCACCGTACGGCTGCCGCTGGAGCCCGTCGAGGTGCACCAGACCGCCGCGGCCTGAGGGAAGGGGGACGGGTCCACGTGACGGAGTCGACGGAGCCCGGGAACGGGAGCACCGTGTGGGACGTCCTGATCGTGGACGACGAGGAGGTCGTGCGCGAGGGCGTCCGCCGGATCCTGGAGGCCCAGGGCCTGCGGGTGGCGGTGGCGCCGGATGCGGCCTCGACGCTCTCGCATCCCGCCCTCCACCGCTGCCGCCTGGTCCTGTGCGATCTGATTCTGCCCGATCGCCCGGGGACCGACCTGATCCGACTCCTGAGACTAGTTCGGCCGGATCTGCCCGTGATCATGATCACCGGTTACGCGACGACCGACCACGAAGAGCAGGCCCGCCAGGCGGGGGCCGCAGGGTTTCTGACCAAGCCGTTCGAAGAATCGGAACTGCTGGAGGCGGTGCGGCGGGTCCTTGGGGGTCACGGCGCCGCCTCAGGGGAGAGACGATCATGACTGCGCTCGCTGTCGTTCTGATGTTCGTGGTCTTTGTGGTCCTCGACGTGATGGTGCGGGCGACGACCCGCCGGATGGCCGAGCGGCGGGAGCGCCTGGAGCGGCAGAAGGTGCTGCACACGGCGCTGCGTCTCGATTTCACCCACGAGGCGAAGACCCTCAAACGGGTGGAGGTCCCGCATCCGAGAGCCCGCATCCTGGCCGTGGACGACGAGCCGATCATACTCGACTCGTTCCGCAAGATCCTGGTCCTGGAGGGGTTCAGTGTCGACACGGTCGAGAGCGGACCGGAGGCGCTGGGCCTGGTGCAGCGCCACGACTACGACTTCGTGTTCACCGACCTCAAGATGCCGGGCATGGACGGCGTCGAGGTGGTCAAGGCCGTCCGGCACCTGCGGCCGGACGCCGACATCGCCGTCATCACCGGTTACGCGACCATCGAATCGGCGGTCGAGACGATGCAGCACGGAGCGGTCGCCTACGTCCAGAAGCCGTTCACGGCCGACGAGCTGGCCGAGTTCGCCGGCGCGCTCCTGATCAAGCGGCAGGCGCGTCTCGAGGCCCAGAGGAAACCGACCGTGCGGATCGTGGCTCCGGCCCTGGCCGAGGCGATCGCTGGCCGCGATTTTTGCGTGCCGGGCGGCGCCTTCATCGCGCCCGGGCACGCCTGGGCCCGGCTCGAGCCCGACGGTCATGTCCGCATCGGTCTGGACGATTTCGCCCGCAAGGCCCTGGGAACGATCGAAAACGTCGAGCTCCCGAATCCGGGTGAGACTGTCCGGCGTGGCGAACCGCTGTTCGGCGTGCGCCGGGGTCAGCGAACGGCCCACCTCGGATCACCTGTCAGCGGGCGTGTGACGCACGTCAACGCCGCGCTGGCGTCGGAGTCCACCCCGCTGAATCAGAGTCCCTATCACCGCGGCTGGATCTGCGTCCTGCAGCCGGCCGACCTGTCGCAGGATCTTTCGACCCTGCGGATAGGGCAGGCAGTGGTCGCATGGTACCAGGACGAGATCGCCCGGCTGCAGAAGGCCGGTGGCCCCGCCGAAGGAGGGGCCCCGGCGGTCGACTGGCAGACCCTGGAAGAGATGTTTCTGCGCGCCGCGGCACCGGCCTTGCAGCACACTTCCCACGCAGGATGAGCGTCAGATGGTTCTGATCTCCATTCCCGATCGATGACGACCGGGTTTTTGGATATGGGGCGGCCAGATATTGCTCCAATCGGTCTACGCCGCCTCCCTCCAGCCGTCCTGGGCCCATCTGATTCCCCTCCGGAGGGGCCAAGCCTGCATCGTTTCTGCTTCAGCACGTGTCCCCGGCACGAACCCGCACGGGTTCGAACTTGCGATCTGCGTGGGCCGTACATACACTCCAGGATCGAACCCAGCCGAGTTCGAAGGTTGATCTATGTCAAGAGGTGCCGGCCGATGGAAGGCAGGACGCTCTCCCACTGCCGCGTTCTGGAGAAGATCGGCGCTGGCGGGCTGGGGATCCACGAAGGGCTCGAGGTGCATGGCGCCTCGCTCATCTCGCGCGTGGGCGGCGAGAAACCGTGAGCGGCCCGCGCGCCGTCCTGTTCGATTTCAACGGGGTCCTGATCGAGGACGAGACGTATCACTGGCGCGCCTTCCGCGACGTCCTGGCCCCTCTCGGGGTCCGTCTCCGCCGCGCCCGGTACAACGCGCGCTACCTGGTGTTCGACGATCGGACCGCGCTCCGGACGATGCTGCGCGACGCCGGTCTCGACACAGCACCCCTCGAGCGGCTGCTCGCCCGCAAGCGCCGGGTGTACGCGCGGCTGGCCCGCCGCGTGCGCGTCGATCCCCGCGCGGCGCGCCTGGTGCGCGCGCTGGCGCGCCGTGTGCCTCTCGGTGTTGTCTCGGGCGCCACCCGGCGGGAGGTCGCGGCCGTGCTGAGACGCGCGCGACTGAGGGGCGTGTTCGGGGTCGTCGTGACGGCGGAGGACGTGAGGCGTCCCAAGCCGCGGCCCGACGGCTACCGCCTGGCGCTGCGTCGGCTGGGGCTTCCAGGGGGGCGCGGCTCGGTCGCGATCGAAGACTCACCGGGAGGGGTGCGGGCCGCGCGCGCGGCCGGGTGCGCGGTCATCGGAGTGTCGACCACCTTCCGGCCAAAGGCGCTGCGTCGCGCCGGCGCCCGCCGCGTCGTGCCGGGACTGTCCGCGCTGCGGGCGGATCAAATCCTCTCTAACGCTTCTCGTACACGACCGAGCCGCCGACGATCGTGAAGTCGATCCCGGCGTTGGCGATCTCCTCCTTGGGGATCGAACGCAGGTCCTTGCCGATGACCGTCAGATCGGCCCAGTAGCCGGGAACGATCCTTCCCCGGTGGTCCTCCTCGTAGGCGGCATAGGCGGCGCCGGTCGTGTAGGCGGCCAGGGCCTCCTCAAGGGTCATGCGCTGGTCGGGATGCCAGCCGCCTACAGGCCAGCTCTTGAGGTCCTGGCGGGTGACGGCGCTGTGCAGGCCGATGAGCGGCTTCTCGGGATCGACCGGGAAATCGGAACCGGCGGCGATCGGGACACCCGCCTCGAGGACCCTGCGCCAGGCGTAGAGCCCGAGGGCGCGCTCGCGGCCGACGCGGTCCTCGGCCCAGTACATGTCGCTGGTGGCGTGGCTGGGTTGCATGGAGGCGATGATGCCGAGTGGCTTCAGGCGGGCCACGTCGGCCCGTGCTATGCACTGGAGGTGCTCGATGCGCGGACGCGGGTCCACGGGGTGCACAGCGGCGAGGGCCTTCTCGTAGGCGTCGATGGTGAGGCGGATGCCGCGGTCGCCGATGGCGTGCGTGCAGACCTGGTATCCGCTGCGCATCGCCAGCGTGGCGCGCCGCTCGAGCTCGGAAGGCTCGGTGACGAGCAGACCGCGGTTCCCCTTGTCGTCGGAGTAGTCTTCGAGAAAGACCGCCCCGCGAGATCCCATGGCGCCGTCGATCATCAGCTTGACCGCGCGCAGCGTGAGCCGGTCCTTGTAATTCGAGAAGGGAGGCTGCTCGACGAGCGGCTCCAGCCGAGCCTTGCCGATGCCGTTCCACATTAGGTAGACGCGCAGAGGCAGGCGGCCGGCGTCGGCCAGCTCGCGGTAGGCGGCGACGTCCTCGGGGTCGACCGCGGCGTCGTGGACCTCGGTGAGCCCGGCCTCGGACAGCCGCTGCAGCGCGAGGCTGAGCGACGCCTTGATCTGCTCGCGCGTCGGCTCCGGCCGCGCCTTCTCGACCAGGTCCTGCGCGTTGTCGACGAACACGCCGGTCGGCTCGCCGCGCCCGTCGCGCTCGATCTTGCCGCCGGGCGGGTCGGGGGTCCTGCGCGTGACGCCGGCGATCTGCATCGCCTTGAGATTGGCCCAGGAGGCGTGCCCGTCGACGCGGCTCAGCCAGACCGGGCGACCGGGGACAGCACCGGTCAGCGGGCGGTGGTCGGGGAACCGCTTCCCGGGCCACAGGTTCTGGTCCCAGCCGTGGCCGGTGATCCAGGCGCCCGCGGGAAGTGTTGTGTCGCGCTCCCGGACCCGCCGCGCGATCTCCTCGGGGCTCGCGACGCCGTGCAGATCGAGGTTCGCCAACTCCTCCCCGAAGAAACGCACGTGGCCGTGGCTGTCTGTGAGACCCGGGACGACCATCGCACCGCGCAGATCGATGCGCCGCGTCGCGGGCCCGGCCAGCGCCGCGATCTCGTCGCTCGTCCCCACGGCGACGATCGAGCCGCCGCGCACCGCCACGGCCTGCGCCTCGGGGTGGCGCGGGTCCTCGGTCACCACGGCGCCGTCCGTCAGGATCAGGTCGGCTTTCATCTCAGGCGGCCGCGAGGCGGTGCAGGCGGTGGTCCATGAAGCGAGACACATCGGGGAGAGGGACGCGAGAAACCAGCGGCGCGCACGATCCATTGTCGGCGGAACTCCTCGTCATGATCCCAAGGATGATAGCACGCGGTCCCGGGCGCGCGAAGCCGCGTGTCTCACGACCATTCCGCCAGCAGCACGCCTGCGAGAACGAGCCCGCCGCCGAACATAAATGTGCGGCTGAACCCGTCGCCCGCGATGAAGAAGGCGATGAGCGCCGCCACGATCGGCTGAAAGTACATGAAGGCTGCAACCTTCGAAGGATCGATGCGCGCCACCGCGGAGTAATACAGGACGTAGGCCACGATGGTCGAGAACACCACGACGCATGCGAGGCAGGCGAGAGCGGTGGGCGAGACCGGCCGCCACTCCTGGCGCGCGGCGGCCGGAAAGGTCACCAGGATGATCAGGACGCCGCCCGACAGGAAGGCGAGGCCGGTGGCGTCGATCGGTCCGAGGTCGCGCAGGACCGGCCGACCCAGGACCGTGTAGCCCGCGAACGCCAGGACGCCGAACAGTGTCAGGAAGTCTCCCGTGACCGAGGGCGTCTCGAACGCGACCCCGTGCTCGAGGGCGATGAGGGACACGCCGGCGAAGGCGATCAGGATCCCCGCGGTCTTCGTAAGGGAGATCCGCTCCTGGTGGAGGAGGGCGGAGAGGAGGAGCACGAAGACCGGCAGCATGCCGATCAGGATGGCCGAGTGCGCAGCGCTCGTCCGCTTCAGGCGGGACATGAACAGGAGCTGGTTGGCGAAAATGCCGAGCAGGCCGAGGGGCGCCGCGCGCAGGAACCCTGGCGGCAGCCCTTTCCAATGACGCCGCGCCAGGAGGAGCAGGCCGAAGAACAGCACACCGGCGGCGGCACGGGTGAAGGCGATCGCCAGCGGATCGATCTCCTGGAGCGCGCGCTTGGCGATGGAGTAGTTGGCGCCCCAGATCAGGACGCAGACGCCGGCGGCGACGTAGCCGGCCCTCACCGGGCGCGGGAGTGCGCGGGCGCGGCCCATGCCATTACTCGGACACGCTCCTAGCGTGCCGCACAAGCGGCAGGGCCTTCTCGATGTCGAAATCGGGGTCGTTCCTGCGGTCGTGGCAGGCGGCGCACACGCCCTGGATGATGCAGAACGAGCACTGGTCGGTGATGCCGTAGATGGTCGCCTTCTTGAGGCCGGCCGGTGCCTTGACGTGATCGTCGCCCGGCCCGTGGCAGACCTCGCACTGGACGTTGGTCATCGGGTTGTTCTCTTTCTTCGCCGCCGGGTCGGCGAACCCCCCCTTGTGACCCGAGCCGGTGGTGTGGCACGGCGTGCAGGACCTGTCGAAGCCGCGGCCGGCCTGCAGGATCACGGCGAAGGCGCCGGCGTGAGGGGTCCTGCTCCACTGGTCGTACTCCTTGACGTGGCAGTCGCGGCAGGCGTCGGCGCCGACGTAGGCCACGCCCGACTTGAACTTCTCCAGCCGTCGCGTGTTGATCGCCTCGAGGCGCTGGCGCTGCGCGTCGCTGTACTTGAAGAGTTTGTCCATGTCGGGATGGTCCTGGTGCGCGACCAGGGCCAGGGCCTCGTCCGGGTCGAAATTCAGGACGAACTTGCCGGTGTGGCAGGCGAGGCAGACCTTTTTCATGGCGTCCGGGCCGGTCGCGGCGGCGGCCGCACCCTTCGGGTGCCCGCCGCCCGTGCCGTGGCAGACCTCGCACTGCACGTGGACCCTGTGGGGAGTCGTGTCGGGATCCGCGAACCCGCCGGGCCGGCCCCTGCCGGTGACGTGGCAGGCGACGCACTCGGGATCGCGCCATTTCTCGCCCTTCTCCAGGCTGTCCCAGGCGATGCTGTGCGGCGTGAGCAGCCAGTCGTCGTACTCGCGCTCGTGGCAGGCGCGGCACACACCGTCGCCCACGTAGCGGTCCTTCGGCAGGGCCGCGGCCAGGGCCGCTGGTTCGTCACCCAGGAGCAGGCGCAGCTCCAGACGCGTGATCTCGGCGCGGTCCTCCCGATCGCCGTGCTCGCGGAAGCGGATGAAGCCGTCCTTGTCGATGAACACCGTGTCGGGCGTGCGGACCGAGTCGTACTGGCCGAAGATGGCGCGCCCGGTGTCAATCACCACCGGGTAGTCGATGCCGTGCTCCTTCATGAACTGCCGCATCTGTCCCGCGGCGTCGCGCGCGGAGATGCCGATGGCCGCAACACCGCGCCGCCGGAACTCCTTGAGGACCGGCACCAGAAGCGGCAGTTCCTTCTGGCAGTGCGGGCAGTTCTGGTCGAAGAAATTGAGCACGACGACCCGCCCCCTGAGCGCCGCGAGATCGATCGACTTCCCGTCGATGGCGCGGGCGGTCCACACCGGGGCGCGCGGGTGCGCGGTGTAGTCCAGGTCGAGCGAGCCGCGCTTGTCGGCGGTGAATTGCGGCAGCCGGCGCAGGGCCTGCGTCGTGGCCAGGAGGCGCGGCTGGAACATGCGGCCCAGGTACCCCTCCATGCGGAACCGCACGATGCCGTCCGAGTCGATCAGGACCACGGTCGGGACGTCGCCGATGCCGTAGGCCGCCGCGATCGGTCCGGGGTCCCGGAGGATCGGCATCGTGACGCCCTGGATCGCGATGAACTCCTTGATCCGCTCCACCGACTCGCGCGCGATCCCCAGGAACACGATCGGATTGTAGGACGGGTCGTCGCGGAACCGGCTGAACTCGCGGGCCAGGTCCGGGGCGAACGACGAGCCGGGGCGGAAGAACAGCAGGGCGACCGGCTTGTCCTTCAGGCTCGACAGCGGCAGCCAGGGGCCGGCGGGGTCCTGCGCCGCGAAGTCGGGCGCCTTCCGTCCGGCCATCGGGTGGGACAGCCCCTCGTTCGGGCCGGTGGCGGAGGATGGACCCTGCGCTCCGCCGCAGTGCATCAGGAAGATTGCCGCGCACAGCGCCAGGGCCGCCGCCTTGGGCGGTGCCGGGCCGAGGGATCGTCGCTGGGCCATGCGGTTCACGGAGTCTGCGAAAATGTGCGGGCCTGTCTGCAAAGGGCGGCCAGTATAAGCGCAGGGCGCCTGGCCCGCAAGGGTGCTAGACTCGCCCGCCAGACGAGGAGGGATCCTTGCACAACGACAACAACGAGAAAGCGCGACGCCTTCTCAAGATCGCCGTGGGGGTCATGGGCTCGGCCGGCGGCCAGCTCGGCGATGCGGCCGTCCGGATGGCGACCGAGATGGGGCGGGTCATCGCCGCCCGCGGCTGCGTCCTGGTCACGGGCGCCTGTCCCGGCCTGCCGCACTACGCGGTGAAGGGGGCGAAATCGGCCGGAGGGTTCGTGGTCGGCATCTCCCCGGCCCTGAACTTCGAGGAGCACTGCATCAAGTACCACTCCCCGTACGAGGGGTACGACATGCTGGTGTACACCGGGAGCGGCCTCATGGGACGCGAGATCGAGAACATCCGCTCCTGCGACCTCGTCGTCTTCATGGGCGGGCGGTCCGGGACGCTCGGGGAGTTCGCCATCGCCTACGACGAGGGGAAGGTGATCGGGATCCTGCAGGGGACGGGCGGGATCGCCGACCGCATGGACACCATCGTCAGGCTCGTCGAGAAGGAGACGGGCGCGCACATCGTCTACAGCCACAAGCCGGAGGACCTGCTCGACAGACTCATCAAGGTCTACAACGAGAAGCTGCTTCCTTATTACAAGACGATCCTGGCCAACAGCCACCCGGATGGCAGGCCGGAGGATTAGGAGGTTCCCCATGGCGGAATTCGTGAAAGTGGCCAGCCTCTCCGAGCTGCCGCCCGGCTCGGCGAAGTCCGTGGAGGTTTCGGGAAAGGCGGTCGCGCTGTACAACCTCGGCGGCGCAGTTTACGCGACCGACAACACCTGTCCGCACAAGGGAGGGCCTCTGGGGGAGGGGGACCTGGAGGCGCAGATCATCACCTGTCCCTGGCACGGTTTCCAGTACGACGTGAAGACCGGCAAGTGCCTCACCAATGCGGCCCTGAGCATCGGCTGCCACCCGGTGCGGCTCGACGGCGAGAGCATACTGGTGGAGGTGTAGGGGACGGCGCCCAGGTTGGGAAGTCGGGCGCAGTCCTCTTATAATTATCCGCGCGATTCAGACCGCGCGAAGGGCGCGCCGCTGAACGCGCTGCGCTGGATGCAGCCGACGCGCGTGGCGCGCGGCTGATCCATCGCGATCGATGCGATCGATACGGGGAAGGGATGATGGGTTCGTTGCGGACGGCGGGGTGGGTGATGGGGGCGCCTTGCGTGCCCCTCGTGCTCGTGATCATGATCTCCACCGTTCATGCCGCCATCCAGATCAATCCGCAGGGGTGGAGATTTCCCAACATCGTGACGGCGAACAAGGAAGTGATCCGGGTGTCCGACCGGACGCCGCTGATCCCGGGGAAGGAGACCATCCTGAAGGGTTACCGCAAGGCGGACGGCACCTTCTTCATGACCTTCGAGATCGAAGGGCGGGTCTTCGGAGCGCAGATCGACACGGACGGCAAGCCGCCGTTCGAATACGGCATCATGGACACCGACGGCGACGGCAAGTTCGAGACGAAGATCGTCCCCGAGAAGGGGAGCAACGACCAGGGGTACGTGCCGCAGTGGGTGATCGACTATTACTACTCGAAGCATTCCGAGCTGAAGAAGCCGTCCGGCGCCGCGAAGCCCGCGCCGCCGACCCTCGCCACTGCGCCCAGGCCGGACGAGAACCCGGCGCCCGCCCGTGAGTCCGCCACCCCGCCGCCCGAGATTCTCAATCAGCCCAGCCCTTAGATCATCGCACCCCGGCGGCCATCGGCCCCGGAGGACCGGCCCTCTCGTTCAGCGGGACGCTGTTTCCGGCTCGCGGAGGGTGTGGTAACGGTCGATCGGCAGAGCGGTCAGGATCTGCACCCGGCCGAGGGGCCACCTGATCTCGACGCGGTCGACGCTCGTGGCGGCCCCGAGACCGAAGTGCAGGCGCGGGTCGTTCGAAGAGTTGTGGGACGATCCGGCGTGGATTTCCCCCATCTGGCGGAGAGGGCCGGCCCGGACCAGGACACGGGCGCCGACGGCGCCGCGATTGCGCCTTGAGCCGATGAGGCGAAAGCCGATCCAGTGGGCGGCGTTGCCGCCGTCGTTGCGCAAAAGGGAAGGCGCCTCGTCCATGTTGTTGACGACGATGTCGATGTCGCCGTCGTCGTCGAAATCCCCGAACGCGGCGCCGCGCGCGCTGTGCAGCTCCTGAAAGGCCGGCCCGGCCTCGGCGGTCACCTCGCGGAAACGGCCGTCTCCCTCGTTGTGGAACAGCTGGTTGTGCTGCTTCCAGGTCGTCCCCAGGTGCCGGTCGTCGATGTTGGTAAAGACGTGGCCGTTGGCGATGAAGATGTCCCGCCGGCCGTCGTTGTCATAATCCAGGAAGCCCACGCCCCAGCCGAGTGTCGGCAGCGTCGCCAGACCGATCCCGGAGGGCATCGACACGTCGGTGAAGATGAGAGCGCCGTCGTTGTGGCGCAGGGTCGTGTAGTCGTGCGAGAAGTTGCTGACGATGAGGTCGGGCAGGCCGTCGTTGTCGTAGTCGCCTGCGTCAACACCCATGCCGGACTGCGCGCGTCCCTCCTCGGTGAAGGCGGCCCCCGAGACGGCGCCGACCTCCGTGAAGCGCCCCCGGCCGTCGTTGCGGTACAGCCAGTTGGGCGTCGTGTCGTTGGCGACGAACAGGTCGAGATCTCCGTCGAGGTCGAGGTCCGACCAGACGGCGCCGAGGCCGTATCCGGTCGGCCGGGTCATCAGGCCTGAGACCTGCGTCACGTCGCGGAAGAGGCCGTTTCCCTCGTTGTGGAACAGGCGGCCGATGGACGGCTTCAGCCCGCCCGGGCCGCAGATGACGGGCGCTCCTTTGTAGAAGCAGTTCTTCAGGGAACCCGGGGCCGGCAGGGGCGGGCTCGACGCGTCGTAGTCGACGTAGTGGGACACGTACAGATCGAGCCGGCCGTCCCCGTCGTAGTCGCCGAAAGCGGCGCCGGTGCTCCAGCCGCGGCCCTTCAGGCCCGAGGACGCGGTGACGTTCTTGAACCGTCCCCCGCCCAGGCCGTGGTACAGGATGTAGCGGCCGAAGCCGGTGACGAACAGGTCGACCTCGCCGTCGTCGTCGTAGTCCCCGAAGACGCACCCCTGCGCCCAGTAGCCGGTCGAGGCGACCCCCGCCCGCGCGGTGATGTCCTCGAAGGTCCCGTCCCCCTTGTTGCGGTACAGCGCCGAGCGCGGCTCCTGGCCGGGCGGAAACGGGCGGGTCCGGGAGCCGTTCGGAATGAAGACGTCGATCCTCCCGTCGCCGTCCACGTCGTACAGGCAGATGCCGTTGCCGACGGTCTCGTCGATGGTGGTCCTCTGGCTCTCGCCGCAGACGTTCTGGAGCGTCAGGCCGGCCGCGGCGGCCACGTTGACGAAGCGGACGGAGGCGCCTGCCGGGGCGGCGGGTGCTTCGGCGCGCGCCGGTGGAAGTGCCAGGACCGCCGCGAGCAGAACTGCGGCGACGGCGTGCGGCACCCGGTTCTCAGTCGGCCGTCGCCACTCCTTCAAACTTGGTCGCACGCAGTCTCCTGAGAAGCTCGCCGTGCACCGCGAACTCCCGGTCCGCCTCCTGCTTCCGGCCGGTCTTCTGGAGCGCCTTGGCCAGGGCATAGTGCGCCTTCGGGTTGACCGGGTCGAGCTCGAGGGAACGGCGGAACAGGGCGATCGCGTCCTCGGTCTTTCCCTGCCGGGCGAGGATCGTCCCGATGTAGTAGTAGGCGTACGGATCGGATGGAGCCAGGCGGTTCGCCTCCTGGAACTCCGTCAGGGCCTCGTCGTATCGGGCCTGGGTGGCGTAGGTCTTGGCGAGCTGGAAGTGCGTTTCGCCGTTTCCCGGGGCGATCTCGATGGCCCGCTTCAGGATCGCGATCGCCTCGTCGAACCGCAGCCCGTCGCGCTCATGCTTCGCGAGCTGGATGTAGATGCGCTCGTCGCTGAGACCGCGATCGAGCGCCGCCTTCAGGACCGTCTCGACATCGTGCGGGTCGCCGTAGGATTCCAACGCGGCGGCGTGGTCGACCACGAGCTGCACGTTGGACGGGTCGGCCTCGAGGGCGCTCTCTTGCAGATTTAGCCCTTCGGCGTACCGTTTCTGCTTGATCCGCACCTCGCCCAGGTAGCGCAGCGCCTGCGCCAGGCCCGGCTGGAGCTTCACGGCGCGCTCCAGCCGCGCCGAGGCGTCGTCGATCTTGCCCGCCTGGAACAGGTAGACGCCGGTGTCCGTCAGCGTGTCCGCGTCCTTCGGGTTGACCATCAGCTCCTTCTCGAACTGATTGAGCGTCTGCTCCAGGCGGCCGGCCCTGGCGTGGATGACGCCCATCCTCCGGTGGACCCCGGGGTGCTTTGGGTCGGTGGCGACCACCTGGCGAAGCTCGGAGAGCGCCTCCTCGTCCCGTCCCATCGTCGTGAGGACGTCGGCGCGCAGGAGGCGGGCGTCGGGCGACGCGGGATCGATCTCGATGGCGCTGGAGGCTTCGGCGAGGGCGTCCTCGTCCTTCTTCGCCGCGTGCCACGCCAGGGCGAGCTCGTAGCGCGCCTTGAAATCGCGCGGCGTCCGTTTCACCAGATCGGCGAGTGCTATCACCGCCTCGGCGGGACGGCCGCTGTCGCGCAGCCGCCGCGCCTTTTCGATCGTCACCGCGGGATCCGGGGCGCCGCAGCCCACAGCACCGAGAAACGCCAGCGCTGTGCTCAGGACAAGGCACGGGAGGCGGGACGGACACGCGGCGGGCCGGCGAGCCATGGGCAAAGAATCGTACCACGGACTCTTGATGGACTCGGAGTGATCCGGTGGGTCAGACCTTGCTGACGTTGGCCGCCTGCAGCCCTTTGGGTCCCTGGGTGATCTCGAACTCGACCGCCTGGCCCTCTTCCAGCGTCTTGTAGCCGTCACCCTGGATGGCGGAGAAATGGACGAAAACATCCGTGCCATCCTCCTGCTGGATGAACCCGTATCCCTTGCTGTTATTGAACCACTTCACCTTGCCCTTGGCCACGGCGGACCCTCCTCACAAGACAAAAAAAATCCACAAAAGCGCGGCTCTTGTGGTCAATTCACGCATCCGCACTTAGTACCGCAGCAGACCGCCCTTGTCAACTGTCTTTTCGCTCGCTTTTCGCTCGCGAGGCCCGCCGGGGGCGGCGTCCATGAGGTTGCGCTTGCGCTCGCGCAGCGACTGCAGCTCGCCCGCCACCTGCCGGAGGAGCACGAGTGCCCCCTCGCGGTTGCCGGACTCGAACTCGCGCGCGATCAGGCGCACTTGGCCCTCGATCCCCTGCAGAGAGCGCAGGTCCTGGTCGCACTCGTCGCGCAGCGCGCGCGTGGCGGCGTTGAACGCCTCCTCCATCTCCTTGAAGTTGTCGTGCTTGCGCAGCGTGACGCGGGCGCTCCAGCGTCCGCCCTCGAGCTCGCGCAGACCGCGCATCACCTTGTACACCACACCCGCCGTCTTGTGGGTCTCGAGGATCTCGATGGCGAACACCACGGCGACGAAGAACAACCCGACGGCGACCAGGCAGAGGACCGATCGCATCTCTCCCGAGGCCGCGGCGGCCACGAGATTGGGCCCGGACCGCGCCAGGAGGCGGGCGTTCTCGACGCTCAACAAGTGGAACAGGGCTCCGGCGAAGACCAGCAGAAACGCCATCCCGAGGACGGCGATGATCGCCGAGCGCACCTGGTAGGACGGGTCAACGACGTAGGTGCGGCGCCGGCCCAGGAAGCGCTCCGTCCACCGGGCCAGGCGGCCGCGGGGCGTCCCGGCGGTTGCGACACTGCCGTCCATGAGCGTATGCCGGCTGTCTGATTGCGGGCGGTGGGGGTGGGACTCCATCATGTAGCCCTCGGGGCCGTCGCACGGGCGGACTGACCCCCTCGCCGCAATATAGGTTCCGCCGCCACCTGTGTCAAAATGCCCGGGTGCATCTTGATGCGCGCGGGGGCCTCATGAAATCAGCGGCGGTCGTTCTCTCTTTCCTGGTCGGCATGGTCGGGGGGGCGGCGCTGCTGCGCGCCGCGTCGCCGGGCGGGAAAGACGAGAGCGACATCCGCGCGCGCCTCAAGGCGTACACGCCGATCAAGCTCCAGGCGGACCTGTCCTCACTCGGCGCGCGGGAGCGGGAGGCGCTCGGCAAGATCGTGGCGGCGGTTTCGGCCATCGACGAGATCTACTGGAAGCAGATGGGCCGCCACGCCCTGGAGGCCCGCCGGGCGTTCGACTCACCGTCCGACCCGGTCGATCGGCTGTACCGGGACTTCATCCTGATCAACTACGGACCGTTCGACATCCGCAACGGCAACGACCGCTTCATCGCCATCGGATCCTCGGACGGTCCGCGTCTGCCGGGGGCCGGCTTCTACCCGGAGGACATGACGAAGGAGGAGTTCCAGGAGCGGGTGCGAGTCTTCCCCGAGCTCAAGGACACCTTCGAGAAACCCAACACCCTGATCCGCCGCGTGGACGGCACGCTCGTCGCCATCCCGTACGAGACGATCTACCTGGACCAGCTGGCGGCGGCGTCGAGGAGCCTGGCGGAGGCGGCGGCGCTCGTCGAAAGCCCCAGCCTCAGGCGTTACCTGTCGCTGCGGTCCGAGGCGCTTATGCGCGGCGACTACTACGCCTCGGACGTCGCGTGGCTCGACGTGAAGGACAACGCGATCGACGTGGTCATCGGGCCGATCGAGACGTACGACGACGCGCTTCTGGGCCTGAAGGCGTCCTACGAGGGGGCGGCCCTCGTCAAGGACGCGAAGGAGAGCCGGTCGCTCGAGGTTTACAGACAAAACATGGAGGGGATGGCGAAGGCGTTGCCGGTCGAGGAGCGCTTCAGACAGTCGAACACCGGCAGCGGCAACGTGCTGGAGGTGGTCAACGTCGTGCGCTTCACCGGCGATTTCAACGCCGGGATCAAGACGGTGGCGGCATCGCTGCCGAACGACGAGAGGATCCTCCAGGAGAAGGGGTCGAAGAAGCAGATCTACAAGAACGTGCTGGAGGCCAAGTTCGACACCATCCTGCAGCCGATCGCGAGGATGTTCCTGACGAAGAAGGACGCGCCGCTCGTGACCAAGGAGGCGTTCGTCACCAACGTCCTCCTGCACGAGCTGTCGCACACGCTGGGGGTCGATTACGTGGTGGGCAAAAAGGACCTGACGGTCCGCAAGGCCCTCATGGAGCGCTACTCCGCCATCGAGGAGGCCAAGGCGGACGTCGTCGGGATCTTCAACATGCGTTACCTGGTTGCCCAGGAGATCTTCGCCGACGAGGAGGCGGAGGAGAACCGCGCCACCTACCTCGCCGGGATCTTCCGCTCGGTGCGCTTCGGCACCGAGGACGCCCACGGGCGGGCGAACGCGCTGCAGCTCAACTACCTTATGGGCGCGGGGGGGATCGAGCTCGACCGCAAGAAGGGGGAGTTCTCGATCGAGCTGAAGAAGTTCGATCCGGCGATCTCCGCCCTGGCGAAGGAGCTTTTGGAGATCGAGGGGACCGGCGACTATGCCCGCGCCGGCGTCCTGTTGAAGAAGAACGGCGCGCTGGACCCCGCCGTCCGCGATATCCTCAAGAAGATCGACGAAGTCCCCGTCGACGTCTCGTTCACCTACCCGCTCTAGAAACGTGCCGCTCCGAGACGCCGGCCACGATGAGATCGAGCGCGTCCTGCGCTCCACGCATTCCCTCCGCGGAGCCGCCCTCGCCCCGGACGACGACGTCGTCTTCCATCTTGGGCTCCTGGCCACACCCTGGGGGCTGGCCCACGAGCGCTTCCTCGTCGGTTGCGGCGGGTCGGGGGAGCCGATCGGCGCCCTGAAGATGGTGTCGCTCGAGGGGTCCCTCGACGATCGGCGCGTGCGGATCGCCCGGCTGGGCGCGCCGTTCATTTTTCCGGGTGCCGGCGGAGCAGGACGGGTGGAGGGGCTCATGGCGGCGGCCCTCGAAGAGGCGCGCGTCACGGGGCACACGCTGGCGCTCGCGCTGACGACCGAACCCGGGGGTCCCGGCGCGCTGGACGGTTTCCGGCCCCTGCCGTGCAGCGAGGCGGCCTGCCGCACCGTTCTACCGGTACCGTGGCCGAAGGAGCCGGAGTGGCTGAGGGCTGGGGACGATCCGCTCCGGTGCGTGCCCGGGCTGTGCCCGTTGCGTCCGGACGACCTCGACGATGTCGCGACGATCCACGCCGAGGCGGTCGCGGGGCAGCGCCTGCGTATCGATCGGGACCGGGGCGCCTGGGAGCAACTTCTCCTGGCGCGCGATCGGCTGCGTCTCATGGGGGGCGGGGACGTCCCGTCCTGGGTAATCGAGAGGAGCGGCCGCGTGCATGCCTACGTCCTGCTCGGCACCGGTCGCCCGACCCTGCGCTGGCGCGAGCACGGCGCGCGCCGCGGGGCGGAGGACCTTCTGGGCGATCTGTTCTGGAGCGTTCTCGCCTGGGCGCGCGGCCGGCACCTGCAACGGATCGAAGGTTGGCGGATGCCCGAGGTCTTGACGGTGGCGCCGCTCTATCCGACCTCGGACCGGAGCAGGAAGAGCAACGTCCCGATGCTCCGGACCCTCGATCCGAGAGCACCGCTTCCGGACTTCAGGCGCGAAGACCAGTGCCACCTGTGGGAGCTCGACGCGCTCTAGTGCAGGATCTTCTTGCGGGCTTCCTGAAGCTCCTTCTCCAGCTTCTCCTTCTTCACCATCAGGGCCGAGACGTCCTGGGTCGTGTCCATGCCGGTCATGCCGGCGGTCCGTCCCGCCTGCTCCATCTGCTCCTTGATGGCGGAGATCTGCTGCTCGAGATCCCGGACGTGCTGCTCGTCGGCGTTCACGGCGGTCGGCAGGAAAGAAAATTGTCCGGTCCTGACGTAGTTCACGCCGAGCCAGATGCCCACGAGCACCACGATCAGAAGGACGACCTTCTTCATGGAGCCTCCTCGAGAGAGTGTGGATGCGGAGAACTTGGCGGAAGCGTGTGGGAATCGAACCCACCGAAGCCGGGTTCCCCCGGCTCCCAACGGATTTGAAGTCCGCGCAGGACACCAGCCCCGAGGCGCTTCCAGCCGCGGCGACAGTCTAGCAGATCAGGGCGCGCCAGCGGCAGGATGGCGCGCGCCCCATAGTATGATGACGCCGGTAGGCGGGAGACAGCATGACGTCAGGCGGCCGCGAGACACTCGACGTTGACGTGCTGTTCGTCGGGGGAGGGCCGGCGGGGCTCGCCGGTGCCATCCGACTGCGGCAGCTCATCAAGGCGCACAACGAGAAGGTCAAGAAGAACGGGGCGGGGGCGCCGCTCGAGGTTTCGGTGGCGCTCCTCGAGAAGGGGAGGGAGATCGGATCGCACGCGATCTCGGGCGCGGTCCTCGATCCGAAAGCGTTGCGCGAGCTGTACCCCGACTTCGAAGCGCGCGGCTGCCCGCTGGAGAGCCCGATCACCGACGACGGCGTCTGGTTCCTCACGCGCAACCTGAGGCTGCCGCTGCCGATCGTCCCGCCGCCTCTGCGCAACCACGGCAACTACGTCGCCTCGCTCGGCAAGGTCGTCCGCTGGCTGGCGCAGCAGGCCGAAGGCGCGGGCGTCGATCTCTTTCCCGGGTTCGCGGCCGCCGAGCCTCTCCTCGACGGCGACAGGGTGATCGGTGTGCGCACGGGGGATAAGGGGATCGATCGCCAGGGCCGGAAGAAGGCGAACTATGAGCCGGGGATCGACATCCACGCCAAGGTCACCGTCCTCGCCGAGGGGCCGCGCGGCACGCTCACCAAGGCGCTCGTCAACCGGTTCCACCTGGACGAGGGGCGGGCTCCTCAGGTTTACGCGGTCGGCATCAAGGAGGTCTGGGAGTGTCCGAAGGGGAGCCTGCCGAAGGGCGGTGTTGTCCACACGATGGGGTTCCCGCTCGACCGCGAGACGTTCGGCGGCGCGTTCATATACAACATGGCGGAGGACCTGCTCGACATCGGCCTGGTGGTCGGTCTCGACTATAGGAATCCGCGGCTCGATCCGCACGCGCTGTTCCAGGCGCTGAAGACGCACCCGGCGATCGCCCCGATGCTGCGCGGGGCGAAGGTCCTGTCGTACGGCGCCAAGGCCATCCCCGAGGGAGGGAT
>JBGPED010000010.1:0-27613 GCA_041482595.1 Acidobacteriota bacterium | reverse complement strand
GGGGCGGAGAGTAGGTCAGGACTAGCGTTTGCCGGACGACCTGGCGGCGGCCGGCTTCTTCGCGGGGACGGGCGTCGGTGCCGTCCTGGCGGCGGCCAGCTCCTCCAGGATCGTCTTCTTGAACCCCTCGAACGACCGGTCCTGTACCCGCTTGCCGTTGATGAACAGAGTGGGCGTGCCCAGGACGCGCGCGGCGGCGCCGTCCGCGATGTCCTTCTGGACCAGGGTCTCGAGGGCGCCGGACTGCATCGACTTCTCGAAGTCTCCCATGTTCAGCCCGACCTCCCTGGCCCACTTCTTGATGTTCTCTTCGCTGATGGCGGTGAAGTTCTGGAACATCTTGTCGTGCAGCTGCCAGAACTTCCCCTGCTGGTGCGCCGCCACGGACGCCACCGCCGCCTGCCGCGCGTACTGGTGGATGTTGAGCGGGAACTGCTTGTAGATCAGGTTGACTTCCTTGGGAAACGCTTTGAGGAGCTGATCCAGGGTGGACTCCAGCCCGGCGCAGTACGGGCACTGGAAATCCGAGAACTCGACGATCGTCACGGGCGCGTCCTTCGGCCCGCGCACCGGGCTCTTCCCTGCGTCGATCCGGTAGACGACTCCGGCGTCATCCGGAAGCTTGGCCTCGACGAACGTGTCGGTCTTTGCCTTCAGCACGCGGACGACTTCGGTCTCCGGCTTGCCCTCGTGGAGGGCGTCGATGATCGTCCGGGCGAAAATGAGACTCCGGCGGCAGGACGAGTCGCGCTCGCGGCACACCGCGATCGTCATCTTGCAGCCGCAATTGCAGCCGTTCTCGTTCATCACCTTGAGGGCGAGCTTCTTCTGCGATTCCGACAGGCCCGACCAATCGACCTCTTTGATCTTGGACAGATCGGTCACGGGAGGCTGGCTGTCGGCCAGGGAGATCGCCGGGACGATCAGGATGGCCGCGATCGCGGTCAGAAGGGCTGTCTCTCGCAGGGCACGCATGGCGGATTGATTCTACGCGGCGATCCTCAAAAGTCAAGGAGCGTAAGGGTTTGAGGGGCCGAATCCTTGCACCCGGCCGTCGGGGCACTATATTTCCGACCAGTCCAAGACTGCCTTATGGGGGAAGAACCTTGGCCCGCAGAGTCTGGATTCAGCCGATGGAGCGCGCCAGCGCCACGACCCTGAGACTCGCGCTGCGCTGGATGCTCATCCTGGCCATCGCCCTGATCCTGGCGCCCCCCGGCGGGCTGCCGCCGGGCGCCTTCGAGGTCGGTCTCATCCTGGCGTTCGCGGCGAGCAACATCGCCCTGACGTACCTGCCCGACCACCTGTTCCGCTCGCGCCAGGTGGAGTACCTGGTCGTCGTGGCCGACACGTTCCTGGTCTCCCTCGGATTGTTCCGCGCCGGACTGGACGGGACCGATCTGCAGCTGGCGTTCTTCCTGAACCTGATGCTGGCGGCGCTCGGGACGGACCTGCTGCGCACCATGGCCGGGGCCACGCTGGTCTCGGGGTTCTACCTGTACCTGACGCGCGTCCATGGCGGCACGGCCGTCGAGCTGACGCCCCTCCTGCTGCGGGTGCCGTTCCTCTACACGGCCGCGCTCTACTACGGCCATCTCGTGCACCTGGGACGCGTCGAGCAGGCGCACGCCGGCCAGATCGAGCGCGAGCGTCTCGAGCTCAAGACGTTCCACGAGATCACCTCCGCCACGACCTCGACCCTGGACATCAAGGAGGTCCTGTACCTGATCGCGCAGCGCATCGCCGTCCTGGTGGACGCCCGCCGCTGCTCCATCCTGACGGTGGACGCGCTGGACGGCCGCTGCAGGGTGCTGGCCAGCAGCGACGACCCGACGGTCTCGGGCCTGGTCCTGGACATGGACAAGTATCCGGAAGTGCGTCGCGCCATCGAAACACACGAAACGGTCGTGATCAACGACATCGCCCGCGAGCCGCTGATGGAGCCGATCAGGGACACGCTGGAGAAGCTCGGGTTCCATTCCATCATGGTCCTTCCGATCCTCTACAAGGATGCTCTCCTGGGCATGCTGTTCCTGCGCGCCGCGCGCGCCGAGCGCCGCTTCACCGCCCACGAGATCATGGCCTGCAAGGTCGTGGCGAACGCCTCCGCGACCGCCATCAAGAACGCCCTGCTGTACGAGCAGATGCGCGGGGACGCCCGCTCCAGGATGGAGGCCGCGGAGAAGCTGCAGAAGATCCTCGACCAGTTCCCGGACTTGATCTACACGACCGACATGGAGGGACGCTTCACGGAGTTCAGCCGCGGCGGCGAAACCATGCTGCGATTGAAGAGACAGGAGGTTCTGGGGACCAATTGCCTCGATCTCTATCCCGAGCTGGAGGCACGCGGGCGCATCCAGAAACTCCTCGGCGAAGCCCTGCCGCTGCAGGGAGTGGAGACGACCGTACGCACGCGTGACGGCAGCGCGCGGGACGTCCTGGTGGCCGCGTCGCCCCTGAGGAACGAGTCGGGAGAGCCGTACGGGACGGTTGGCATCATCAAGGACATCACCGATCTGAAAGCGGCCCGTCGATCCCTTCAGGTCACCGAGAAACTGTCGGCGATGGGCGAGCTGGTCAGCGGCGTGGCCCACGAGCTCAACAACCCCCTGACCGGTGTGCTCGGATACGCGCAACTCCTGATGGGCGGCCAGATGGACGCGCGACAGCGCAAGAGCGTGGAGCGCATCTTCGAGTCGGCCCTGCGCTGCCAGAGAATCGTCCAGAACCTCCTGGCGTTCGCCCGGCGCTACCCCTCCGAGAAGCGCTATCTGGGACTCAACGGGATCATCGAGAAAACGCTCGACCTGAAGGCCTATCAGCTGCGCGTCAACAATCTCAAGGTGGTCAAGAAGCTCGACCCGCTCATCCCGAAAACCATGCTGGACTTCAACCAGATGCAGCAGGTCCTCCTGAACCTGATCAACAACGCGCAGCACGCCATCGCGTCTCATCGCGGCCACGGTACTCTGACCATCGGGACGTCCGCCAGGGACGGCGTGATCCGCCTGGAGGTCGCCGACGACGGCCCCGGCATGCCGGCCGAGGTCCTGGGCAAGATCTTCGATCCATTCTTCACCACCAAGGCCGTGGGCGAGGGGACGGGTCTCGGTCTCTCGGTGTCGTACGGGATCGTCAAGGACCACGGCGGCCGCATCTGGGCGGACAGCCGGGTGGGCGACGGCACGCGCATCAACATCGAACTACCGGTGGTCACGGACGCGCGTCCCGCCGAGCCGGGAGCCGAAGCCGCCGCTTCCCCGGCGTCTGCCGAGCCGTGCACCCTCCGCATCCTGGCGGTTGACGATGAGGCGGTCATCCTGGATCTGATCGTGGACGCCTTCGGCCGCGACGGCCGGCACACGATCGACACGGCCGGCAGCGCCCGCGAGGCGCTGCAGAAGCTGGAGCGCCGCAACTACGACATCATTCTCCTGGACCTCAAGATGCCCGAGATGGACGGGCAGCAGCTGTTCCACGAAGTCCGGAGGCGCTGGCCCGATCTCGCGCGCCGTGTCATTTTCGCCTCCGGGGACACGCTGCACCCCGACACGCGGCACTTCCTCGACACCTCAGGCTGTCCCTGCGTGGACAAGCCCTTCAAACTGGAGCACCTGGCGGGCGCCATGAAGGCGATCGTCGGCGGCGCCGATCCGCTCACCGCCCGGGCGGACCGCGGCTGACGTCTCTGCTATACTTCGCGCCCCATGCCCACGCGCGCATCGACGATACTTCACCGGCGTGCGCCGGTTTCCCCGGGGCTGTCCGCGCTCGTCCTGGGCGTGGTCGCATGCATCCTCTCCGGCGCCTGGTCGGCAGCCGCCGCCCCACCCGCCAACGCCGAGGACACCCCGCCGCCCGTGCTGGCCCCGCCGGCGGGCGCTTCAGGGGAAGACCAATCGACCAGCGAGGCCAGCCCATCGCAGGTGCCGCCCGAGCTGCAGTCCTCCTACCTGGTTCGCGTCTACACGATCCGGCCGGCCAAGCTCTTCAAGGGGCTCCTCGAAGCCCTGAAGGCCGAGGGGTACCCGCCGGAAGAGGTCGACGGGAAGAGTCGAACCGTCAAGACCTCGTTCGTCGATTTCAAACAGGGGGATTTCGAGCTCCAGGTGGCCGAGCCCCCGCCGCGTCTGGGCGGGAACTATCACATCCTCCAGCTGATCAAGATGAAAATAGGGAAAGTGTCGCTTGAGGGCGTGGTGGCGTCGGGCAAGGACGGGAGCGAGCTCAGGATGCGTGCGCGCATCCTCGTGACGGGCCTCGACCGGGTCAAGCGAGTGCACGTTTTCGTCGACCGCCGCTCGACCGGCGTGATCGAAGCGGACTTCATCCACAAACTCGAGGCGCGCATGGGCCTCGAGCACCTCTGATCCGGTCCTCGATGCCCGACGTCGCCCCGTTCCGTGCCCTCAGCTACTCGCCGCGCCTGCGCCCGATCCTGGACCGGCTGGTGGCACCGCCCTATGACGTTCTCACCGAGGAGCAGCGCGCCCGCCTCATGGCGCGTCACGACAACAACGTCGTGCACGTCGATCTGCCTCGACCGTCGGCCGGGGACGAACCCTACACCGACGCGACGCGGCTCCTCGAGCGCTGGATCCGCGACGACGTCCTGGTGCGCGACACGCAGGCCGCGTTGTATGTCTGCGAGCAGCGCTACCGCCCCCCGTCGGGCGGGGAGGCCGCCCGCCGCGGTTTCTTCGCGCGTCTGACCCTGGAACCGTTCGGGTCCGGGTCGATCCTGCCGCACGAGCGCACTCTCGAGGAGCCGCGCGCCGACCGCGGGCGACTGCTCGCCGCCACAAGGACCCACCTGAGCGCGGTCTTCCTCCTGCATCCGGATCCCGGGGGTGACGTGGCAGGGATGGTCGCCGGTGCGATGGACGGCGAGACGTTCCTGCAGGCCCGCGACGACGACGGCACGCTCAGTCGAGTGGCCCGGGTGGGCGACCGGGAGCGCGTCGAGTTCATCACCCGCCGCCTGCGCGATCAGTGGGCCCTCATCGCCGACGGTCACCATCGCTACGAATCGGCCCTGGCCTACCGCGACGAGCGGCGCGCCCGGGGACTCCGGGACGCGGAGCACGTCCTGGCGTTCTTCTGCAGCCTCGAGGACAGCGGTCTCTCGATCTTCCCGATCCACCGCCTGGTGCATTCCCTGCCGGAATTCGATGAAGCCGGCTTCCGAGGGCGCCTGGCGCCGCTGTTCCGGCTCACGCGCGCGCGGACAGCCGACGAGCTCCGGGGGGCCGTGTCGTCGAGGTCCGCCCAACCGGGTGTCTTCGGGCTCGTCCTCCCGGGGGACGCGTATTGGCTGGTGGAATGGATGGAGGGGGAGGGGCTCGAGCGCCGGGAGCTGGCGGCGATCCCGGAACCGTTGCGCCGGCTCGACGTCGTCCTCCTGCACCGCCTGTTGCTGGAGGGGATTCTCGGCATCACACCCGAGGCCCAGGCGCGCCAGGCACACCTGGAGTACGTCAAGGACGATCGCGTGGTATACGAGCGGGTGGCGCTGGGCCGCGCCCAGATCGGCGTCCTGATGAATCCGACGCGCATCCAGCAGGTGATCGAGGTGACACGCGCCGGATTCAGGTTGCCGCAGAAGTCGACGTATTTCTTCCCGAAGGTCCTGACCGGCCTGGTCTTCGACCCCCTCGACTGATCCTCAGATCTCCCGCGACAACGGGCTCAGCGCCCGGAGTCTCGCGACCACCCGGACGAGCGCCGCCGCCACGCGGTCGGGGTCGGACTCGCGGTTCGTCTCGCCGAACGAAAACGTCAGGGCGCCGCGCGCCGTAATGGGGTCCAGCCCGATCGCCTCGAGGACATGGGACGGTTTGCGCACCGCCGTCGTGCAGGCGGAACCGCTGGCCGCCTCGATCCCCTCCGAATCGAGGCCCCGCAACATCGCCTCCGCGTCAGCCCCGCGGACACACAGGCTGACGTGCCCGGGAATCCGCCGCTCCGGATGTCCCGTCGGCTCGAGTCCATCGAGCCGCCCGCCCAGGGCGCTGCGCAGGCGCGCCGCGAGGGCCGTCGCCCGGGCGTTGCGACCGTCCATCTCCGACAGGGCCAGCCGGGCGGCGGCGCCGAACCCCGCCACGGCTGCGATCGGCTCCGTGCCCGCCCGCATACCGCCCTCCTGCGTGCCTCCCTCGATGAGCGGCGCCAGCCGGATTCCCGCGCGGACACGCAGGGCGGCGATTCCCTGCGGCCCGTACAGCAGGTGCGCGGCCACCGTGACCAGGTCCGGAGCGTCGGGCGCCCGCGGCCAGGGCAGGGCCCCGGCGGTCAAGGTCGCGTCGCAGTGCAGGGGCACTCCGCGCGCGTGCGCCACGCGGCACAGATCGGACAGCGGCTGCAGCGTGCCGATTTCGGCGCTCGCGTGCGCCACGCTGACGATCAGCGTCTCGTCGTGAAGCGCGCGTCGCAGGTCGTCGGGATCCA
Organism: Acidobacteriota bacterium; assembly: GCA_041482595.1. Taxonomy (GTDB): domain Bacteria; phylum Acidobacteriota; class Polarisedimenticolia; order Gp22-AA2; family Gp22-AA2; genus Gp22-AA3. Next base: position 21,166 of record JBGPED010000010.1, on the reverse strand, counting down.
GAAGACCGTGCCGGTCCACGGGGAGAAGCCGGACGCGAAAGCCCTGGCGTCCCAGGGTGCGCAGCGGGTGCAGGACTGAGATGTGTTCGGTGGCCGTCGCCAGGATCGATCCCCTCCCTTTCCCTGCTGCCCGGGCGATCCCCTTCAGGGCCAGGTTGTTCGATTCGCTGGCCGAAGAGGTGAACAGCACTTCGTCCGAGGGGACCTTCAGGAGGAGGGCGACCGATCCACGCGCCCGCTCGACCGCCTCGCGGGCCCGCTGGCCTCGCGCGTGCAGGCTCGAGGCGTTCCCGAAACGTTCTCCCAGGTACGGGAGCATCGCCTCCAGGACCTCGGCGGCCACGGGTGTGGTCGACGCATGGTCCGCATAGATCGGTCCGGGCATGGAGGTCGTGCTCAGACGGGGGGGAACATCGGCCCGATTCGACGATGGCATGCCCGCAGCCGGCCCGCGGAGCGCTTCAGGTTCTCCGTGTCCCGCACCATATCCCGCGCCAGGACCGCAAGCCGATCGAGAGATTTTCTCAGGCGTCGTCCATCCTCGTGGATACGAGACTGCCGGCTCAGGCATTCCGACAGCAGGGTCTCGACGGAGGCGATCCGACCGGCGACGTCCCCCACCGGAGGGTGCCGGACGGGAAAGCGCAGGATTTTCATCGGCTTCACGCGGCTCCTGGAGCACCCAGAGTGTACGGTGAATGCGGTCCGAGTCAAGGGCCGCCAGCCTGGAACATCACCTGAACCTCCATTTGTTCTTGACTTTGTGTAGGAGGCACCGTACTTAGGGTGAGGCGTCGCACACCGCCCGTTCGTCATCGCACATCATCCATCGCCCGCGCGGAGGGGGGCTGTTTGGTGCGCAGGACACCGCGATTTCTGGTCGTGGCGCTTCCTGTGGTCCTCGTGGTGGCAGCCCTGTGGCTCCGCCCGGCGTCCTCCCGCCCGACCTCCGCGCCGCGCCCGACCATCGAGCCTACCCTTCCACTCGCCCTCGACCTCGGCACCGTGCCAGCCGATCCGGCCAGGGGTCTTGCACCGCGACTCATCGCGACCGTCGACGCCTCGGGCGACCTGCAGGATGTGTCTTTGTCCCTGGTCCTGCCGGAGGGTGTGAGCGCCGACACCGGCGCGTTCGAGGCCGGCAGCCCGGCCGCGCTGCGGTCCGGGGAGAGGCGCGTTTACACGGTCCCGATCCAGGCGCGGCGCGCCGGCTCGTTTCCGCTCAGGCTGGAGGCCAGGTTCCGTCTCCCGGACGGGAGAGTCTTTCACACGCAGCAGGGGATCGTGTGGAGGAGCGGTGTCTCTGTCCCCGAGGGGCGGCACCACGCCGGCGCCTATGAATGGATGGGGGTCCCGGTGGAGGAGCCGCAACCGTGAGGCGCGCTCTTCTGGGGTTGGCTCTCCTGGCGGGGACCTGCGCCCCTGCTCTCGCCGACTACAACGTCAGCGGCCGCTTCGTTTTCGTAGACAGGGAGTTCGACGTCAACGGGTTCACCGGCATCGAGCCCCAGCTTCCCATCCGCTTCGCGAGCGTCGAGGTCGTGGAAGGGACCAAGATCGTCGGGAGCGGGGTGACCGACGCGAACGGCAATTTCGTGTTCAGGGTGATCGACACCCGCACGCGCGACATCTACGTCCGATGCCTGGCGCGCCGCCAGACAAGCACGGCCGTGCCGATCGATGTCCGATCCGGGAACCAGTCCGGGGACATCTGGTCGATCAGGACCCAGACGTTCCTTGGGCACGTGCCGAGCCAGGACCTGTTCATCGGAACTCTCTCGGCGGTGCCCGGAGCGGGCGGCGAGGCCTTCAACCTCCTGGACGCAACCCTGCTCGGGAGCGAATATCTCGTGTCGCTGCGTGGCCCCGGATCGTACCCTCTCCTGATCGTCGTCTTCAATGCCGCCAACCCGAACCTGTCCAGCACGACCGGCAACGTCATCACCCAGGCGCGCAACGCGGGGTACGACGATACCGTGGTGCTGCACGAGATGGGGCATTTCATCGTAAACAATTTTTCCAAGAGCGACAGCCCGAACGGCACGCACCACCTGAGCGATTGCAACCAGAACCTCATGCTGGCCTTCGACGAAGGTCACGCGACGTTCTTCGGCCTGTCGGCGAGACGCTTCGCCGGCAAGCCGCACGCCAGTATGTACGTCCGCACCACGGGGCTGCCGGGCCCCGGCAACCTGCAGTTCTTCTTTGATGTGGAGACGCAGCTCCCGTTCGTCTGCCGGGGCGCGTCCAGCGAGACGACCGTCTACTCCGCTCTCTGGGACCTCGGGGACGGCGCCGCCACGACGGACGAGACCCCGGGAAGCGAGGAGCCGTGGGACCTTCTCACGGGGCAGGACGCGGCCTACTGGAAGGTGATGACGGTCTATCTGCCGGGAGCGGTCAATGTCAGCCTGGAGGATTTCTGGGATGGCTGGTTCCACCCCAGCGTGAACAACGGGCTCTACGCGGAGATCAAAAGCATATTCCGCGAGCTGGGGGTTGAGTACTTCCCGGACGACTTCGAGCCCGACGACTCGATCGGCGAGGCGCGGGCCGTCACACCGGGCAACGTTCTGCTTCACAACACGTTCTTCGCCGACCGCAACAGTGATCTTCTCGGGGAGGCCGACACCGATCTGTTCTCGTTCACCGCGGTGGCCGGCACGCCCTACGCCGTCGAGACGCTCAGTCTCCTGGGCGATGCCAACACGTCGCTGACCCTTCTCGCGTCCAACGGCACGACGGTCCTCGCGAGCAACGACGACCGCAGCCCGTCCGACGCGTCTTCGCTCATCCTCTATACCCCGACGACGACCGGGACGCTCTACGTGAAGTCGGTCCACTCGAGCGATTTCGGGATCTATGGATCGTACGACCTGCGCATCGCGGCGGACACGGGTGGTGTGGACGCCGACGGCGACGGCTACACGACCGACACGGACTGCAATGACAACAATGCCGCCGTCCATCCCGGGGCGACGGAGATCTGCAACGGCATCGACGACAACTGCAACCAGGTGATCGACGAAGGGTTCGATCGTGACGGAGACGGCTTCACGACCTGCAACGGCGATTGCAACGACGGCAATGCGCTGATCCACCCCGGGGTTCCTGAGATCTGCAACAGCGCCGACGACAATTGCAACGGGATCGTGGACGAGGGGTTCGACGCGGACGGGGACGGCTACACCTCCTGCGGCGGCGACTGCAACGACACCAACCCGCAGATCCGACCCGGGGCCGTGGAGACCTGCAACGGCATCGACGACAACTGCAACCTCGTGATCGACGAGGGATTCGACAACGACGGGGACGGCTACACCTCCTGCGGCGGCGACTGCAACGACTCGAATCCCCTGATCGGCCCGGGCCAGCCGGAGGTCTGCAACGGCATCGACGACAACTGCAACCTGTCCGTCGACGAAGGCTTCCCGGACACCGACGGGGATGGCCTGAAAGACTGCATCGACCCCGATGACGACAACGACGGCGTGCTCGACGGCGCGGACTGCGCCCCGCTCCTGTACTCGGTGGTGCACACGCCGGGCGAGGCGCTCAACCTGATCGTGGGCGGCACGTCGAGTCTCACGCAGCTGACCTGGGAGCAGGTGCCCGAGGCGAACGTCTACAACGTCTACCGTGGTCTGGTTCCGGTCGAAGGCTGGGCGTTCCAGAGCGTCTGCCTGTTCTCCGAAGCGGCGAACCTGCGCCTGAACGAGACCCAAAATCCCGCGGTGGGGCAGTTCTACTATTACCTCCAGGCCGCCATGAACGTCTGCGGCGAGGGGACTCTCGGGACCGGCACCGGCGGGAGTCTGCGGCCGACGGCGATGCCCTGCCAGCCCCAGAACCGCGACACCGACCTCGACACCATCCTGGACATCAACGACAACTGCCCCCTCGTCGTCAACGCCGCACAGGCGGACCAGGACCGCGACGGCCGGGGGGACGTGTGCGACAACTGTCCCGCCCTCGCCAACCCGAACCAGCGCGACTCCGACAACAACGGGCTGGGGGACGCCTGCCAGGACGGCGATGCGGACGGCTTCAAGGCGGACGTCGATTGCGATGACCAGAATCCGGCGATCCACCCCGGTGCGCCGGAAATCTGCAACACCAAGGACGACAATTGCGACGGATCCACGGACGAGGGGTTCGGCACCGGCGTCACCTGCACCGCCGGCGTGGGCGGGTGCCTGCGCTCCGGCACGGTCGTCTGCACCTCGACGACGACCTCCGCCTGCAACGCCGTGGCGGGGCAGCCCACGACCGAAGTCTGCAACGCGCGCGACGACGATTGCGACGGAACGGTGGACGAGGGGTTCGACCAGGACGCGGACGGTTACACGTCGTGCGGCGGCGACTGCAACGACGCGGTCGCGTCCATCCACCCGGGGGCAGTCGAGATCTTCAACGGCGTCGACGACGACTGCAACAACGTCATCGATGACGTGGTGGAAGTGATCACCATCAGGCTGGCGACGTACCGCCTGTCCAACAGCACGCTGACCGTCGAGGCGACGTCCAACTACCCGGTCGGGTCGGTGACCCTCTCGGTCGTGGGTTACGGCGCGATGACGTACGTCCCCTCGGCATCGGTGTACCGCCTCACCGCCGGCCCGACCTCCAATCCCGGCAGCGTCACGGTCGTCTCCACGGCCGGCGGCAGCGCCACCTCGTCCGTCACCGTCCAGTAGCGGGGATCCGTCTCCGCGAGTTCGAGGCCGCCCGCGCCAGGCTGCGGCGCAGACGTCCGAGGATCCGGTTCACGGGATGGCCACGCTCGAAGAGACGGATGACCGGCTTGCGCCTGATCCCCAGCCTGCGCAATTCCCCGACGAGCCCCGCGTGGCGGGGGTTGAGCTGAAGCCCCCGCACGAAGGCGTCGAAGGCCAGCGAACGGTCCCCGGTTTTTAGATAGACGCGACCCAGGTTCCAGTACGCATCGGGATTGTAGAACTCGCTGCGCACCGCCGCTTCGCAGAATTCGCGGGCCTCGTCCAGGCGGTCCGAGCAGACCGCCAGGCACCAGCCGTAATACGAGAGGTATTTCATCGGGACGGCTTCCGCGCCCAGCCGGCGCGCCAGCTGCACCGCCGCCTCGAAGTACGCCAGGGCCTCGAGATGTGCGCCCCGGTCGACCGCGTGCAAACCCCGGCGGAACGAGTTCTCCGACGTCGATGCGTCCATGCGACCCTCCCCTGGTTCCCGGATAGGGCCAATATAGGGCGGGGCGCGGGCCGTTCAAGCCGGAGAAAGCGGCGGTGCGGGGGAAATGTGGGGGATGACGAACTTGTCAGGCGCGATCGAGCGAATCGACGAGAGACCCGTTGACCTCGACGTGGCCGGCCTCGCGCAGTCTCTTGACCAGCGCGCGGTACAGCCGATCCTGGCGTTGCCGCAGCAGCCCGTCGCCGATCGAATCCTGCTGGGAGGCGAGATCCTCGCGGTGATCGCTGCGTTCCTTGACTCGAAGGACTACGATACCGGCGGAGGTGGTCACGGGATCGCCGATCGTTCCCGGGGCGAGGGTGCCGATCTGCCTCTCGATCGCGGGGTCGAGGGGCAGGCCGGGGAGGCTCGCGCCACGCGTCACGTCCGGCTGCGTCTTGACATCGGCCTTGAGGACACGGGCCACGCTCTTGAGCTCGCCGGACCGGCCGGCCGACCGGATCGCCTCGACCACCGCCTGGCGGGCGCGCTCGTCCTGGACATCCTTGAGCACGCGGGCGCGCGCCTCCTGGAAGGGCCGCGCCGCGGGCGGCGCCGTGGCGGTCACCTGTGCCACCACCTGTCCGGCCGGGATCGGGATGGGATCGCTCACGCCGCCCGGCGGCAGAGTCAGCATGCCCGCGACGACAGCCTGGGAGGCGATCACGCCGGGCAGGGCGTCGCCCTCGCGCACCTCGCCCGTCTGCTGGACCGCGAGGCCCTGGGACTTCGCCACCGCCTCGAGCTTTCCCCCGGCCGCGGCGCGGGCGAAATCGGCGGCGCGCTTGAGGACTTCGCCGCGCGCCCGCTCGAGCTTCAGCTCCTGGCGGAGCGCCTCGCGCGCCTCCTGCAGGGACGTCGTGTGCGGCGGCCGGATGTCCTCGACCTTGATGATGTGGAACCCGAAGCGTGACCGGACGAGATCGCTCACGCCGCCGACGGGGAGGGAGAAGGCGCTGTCCTCGAACTCCTTCACCATCTGACCGCGCGGAAAACATCCCAGGTCGCCGCCGTTCGAAGCCGACGAATCCTCGGAGTACTTGCGCGCCAGCGCCGCGAATTCCTCGCCCCTCTTCGCCCGTCTCAGGACATCGCGGGCCTTCGTCTCGGCCTTCTTGACCGCGTCCGGAGCGGCTTGGTCGGCCGCCTTGACGAGGATGTGCGCGGCGCAGCGCTGCTCGCCGATTTCGTAACGGATGCCCTTGTAGCGCTCGTACGCCGCGGCCACGTCCTCATCCGAAACGCTCTCGGCGGCGGCCGTCTCCGAGGGACTGAACAGGACGTACAGGCCGGTGCGACCCTCGCCCCGCGTGTAACGATCCTTGTGCTCCTCGTAGTACCGCTGCAGCTCGGAGTCCGGGGGCGCCGTCCCGGCGACCGCCTTCGCCGGATCGGCGACCAGGTACTCCACGGTCGCCTTCGCGTTGCGCCGCAGGAACTCCTGCTCGATGTCCGAGTCGCTCACGCTCACGGCGTCCACGATCAGATGATGAAACTTGTCGATCACGAGCCCGCGTCGGACCTGGGCTTCGTAGTCCTCAATGCTGATGCGGTTGCCGCGGAACAGGTTGCGATAGCGGTCGAGGCCGATGAACCGGCCGTTCTCCTGGAAGTTCGGATCGCGCGTGATCGCTTCGATGAGCTCCTGCGGCGTCACGGTGATCCCCTGGCGCCGGGCCTCCTGGTAGACCAGTTCCTCCTCCACCAGCCTGTCGATCGCCTGCCTGCCGATGCGGATCATGGCGCGCTGCTGCGCGTACTGCTCGCCGAGGAGGGACTGGTACATCCCGTCCAGCTGCCGGGCGGTCGACTGGAACGTCTCGATCGGGATGGCGACACCGTTGACCCTGGCGGCCCACCCGGCGTCCGGGCGTCCCCGCGTCGCCCCGCCGCCCCAGGTGGCGAAGGCCCACCAGATGAACATGAAGATGATGACGACAAGGAGCCACTTCAGGTATCGGAACTGCTCACGCATCTGCTGCAGCATCAGCACTGCTCCCTGAGGAAACGGCCGGTGTCGTCCGAGGAAGGACACAGTTTACCGGGGGAATGGTGCCGCTGCAAGTCGCTTTTCTTGCGCAACGCCTCTTCAATCCTATATTTAAGTCGGCATCCGCGACCCGGTCGCCCCGGGGAAGGGCGTTCGACCCTCTAAGTCGAGCGTCCGCAAAGGGTTGCCGGTGAGGCATGCGGCCCCTCTCTGGCGCTGGCCCGTCGGCCGGAGGGAGCTGAGGACAAACGCATGGGGCAGGGACGCCCGAATACCCCGATCCTCCTTGACTGGGCCACGATTTCCTACCGCAGCATCATGCGCGGGGTCGTGTACCTGGTGCTGCTCTTGGCCATGGGCGGCGTGTTCTACTACCTGCGCGCCGCGCGCCGCACGACGCCGGAAGAGCTGGCGCTCCAGGAGATCAACCGGGCCGAGCGCATGTACCGGGAGGCCCAGGCGTCGGCGGATGCTTCCTACGCGCGGGTCATCGAGAGCGCCGGGAAGATCCTGGATTCGGCCCGCCTGTCCTACGAGCGCAAGGACTTTGCCGAGGCGCGCGCGGCCGCGCAGCAATCCCAGTCGTTCTCGCAGAAGATACTCGAGGGGTCCGCCGGGGAGTCGTTCACCGCCAAGATTTACAAGTACGAGGGGGACGTCAAGATCAAGCGCTCCCGTCAATTCGTCTGGGATGACGTCAGCGCGAGCACGGCGCTGCGCGTCGGCGATCAGATCAAGACGGCGAGCAACGGTTCCGCTCAGATCATCTATTTCGACGGGACGATCACGACGATCAACCCCGGCTCCCTCCTGGAGATCCGCGAGCTGTTCGAGGACCCCACGACCCGGGTCCGCAAAGTCCGCGAAAAGCTCAACTGGGGCGGCGTGTCCGCGACCATGCCGGGCGCCAACGTGGCGGGATCGTTCCACGAAGTGGCGACCGAGTCGGCCACGGCCCGCGCCGTGGACCGATCGGAGTTCCAGGTGGCCTACGACGCCGAGACCCGCAAGACGCGCACGGAGGTGCAGAGCGGCTCGGCGGAAGTCCAGACCGCCGGCGGGACCCTCACCCTGAAGCCCCTGGAACGGATGGAGGTCAACCGGGAACAGGTCGTGAGCAGGGTGAAGCTCCTGCCGGCGCCGTCGCTCCTCGATCCCACCGACCAGCGCGTGTTCCTGCACGACGACCCCTCGAGCGAGACGACCACGCTGCGCTGGGCCAAGGTGACGGGCGGCGAGCGGTACCGCCTCCAGGTCGCGCGCACCGCGCTGTTCGGCGAGCTCCTCCTCGACAAGTCGGACATCCGATCGGCGAGCGTCGAGATCCCCGGATTGCAGGAGAGCAACTACTACTGGCGGGTTTCGGCCATCGACGCCGGCAATGTCGAGAGCCCCTTCTCGGAGACCCGCAAGTTCAAGGTGGCAAGCTCGCGCGAGCACCATACGGACGACAGCACTCCTCCGCCCCTCGAGGTCGTTGACTTCCTGCCCTCGGGTCACCTGGTCATCATCAACGGCCGGACCGAGCCCGGTGCCGTCCTCTCGATCGACGGTCAGAAGATCGACGTGTACGACGACGGGGCCTTCACCGCCGTGGTGCGCATGAAGAAGGACGGGCAGAACCAGGTGGACATCGTCGCGCAGGACACCGCCGGCAACACCACACGGATGCGGCGCAGCGTCTATGTCGAGAGCTACTAGGAGCCTGTCCGATGGCCCGCGGCTCGAAGATCCTGGTGGTCCTGGCCGACGGGGCCAAGGGCCTGCCCTCCGCCTGGCGGCCGGGCCGGGCCCGGGACCGCTTCACCCTGGTGCGCTCCTCGGGCCTCGCGGCGAGGCCGCCGGTCGCCGGCCGGGTCGACGTGGTCCTCTTCCAGGTGGATGACGCCGGCAGGCCGCCGGCGCCGATGAGCCAGCTCAAGCGGCTGGACCGGAACGCTCTGCTCCTGCCCTTTCGTCTGGAACGATCCGGCGGTGGAGCGCGCCCGGCGCGCGACACCGATCTCAGTGTCCTGAAGATCGGCCCGACGATGGACGAGCGCCTGCTCGAAACTCTGCTCGACCGGGAGAAGCAGCTGGCCGACCAGCGGCAGCGCGTCCGCCGCGCGGCGCTGGAGGCGCGCGACGCGACGTCCAGGATGAGGGGCCTCACTACGATCGTCCGGCTGACCGGCAGCGAGCTCGATCCGCACCGCATCATCGACGTCGCCATGGAGAGGGTGGGGGAATTCCTCAAGCTGCGGGCCTGGCTGTTCCTTCTGGCCGACCCGGAGCAGGGACTGCTCACGGTCGAGCGGACCGGCGGCGAAGGGATGGGCGCCATGAGGGGCAAGCGGCTGGGAATCGGTGAAGGGGCGGCCGGCCGCGCGGCCCAGCGGCGGCAGCCCGTGATTCTGGACGATGCCGGCCCCGGAGACGCCTCGATGCCCGATCTGCCGAAATCGAACCCGGCGCGGTCCGTCCTGGCGGTGCCTCTCCTGAGCCGTGGGCGGCTCATCGGCGTGCTCGTGGGTCTGGACCGCCAGAGGGCCGGGCACTTCACCAGCCAGGACGCGCGACTGCTGTCGCTTCTCCTCGAGCCCGCGGCCGTCGCGATCGACAACGCGCTCCTCCTGAAGAGATCGGAGGAGCTCTCGGTCACCGACGATCTGACGAAGCTGTTCAATTCCAGGTACCTCAACGCCACGCTGCGACGGGAGGTGGAACGCAGCAAGCGGTACCGCACGCCCGTGTCGCTGATTTTTCTGGACCTCGACGGGTTCAAGAACGTGAACGACCAGCACGGTCACCTCTGGGGCAGCCGCACGCTGGTGGAAGTCGGTCGCGTGATCGGATCGACGGTGCGCGAGATCGATGTCGTGTCGCGCTTCGGCGGCGATGAGTTCACGGTGATCCTGCCGCAGACCGGTCCGGAGGGAGCCGCGATCATCGCCGAGCGCATTCGCCAGAAGATCGAGGAGACCACGTTCCTCGCGTCGTACGGCCTGGAGGTTCACATCACCGCCAGCCTCGGCATCGCGTCGTTCCCGGACCACGGCCGCACCAAGGACGATCTGCTGGCGCGCGCCGATCAGGCCATGTACCTTGTGAAGGGGCGCGGCAAGAACGGCGTCGCCCTGGCGGAGGTCGAAAGTCCGCGGCCGGCGGCCGTGCGAACAGTCCGCTGAATCGCGCCCGGCGCTGTGTGCGCGTTTCTGTGTGTAAGCATTAGCGTTGAAAGGGGTTGTGGTCCAAAGTCAATGATTTGACTTTGGGCAGGCAGGGCCCTAATATTAGCCGCGTTCATAAGATGTTGTGACGCGGAGTTTTGCACGAACGCGCGGTCCTTGACGGGGACTGAAAAGAGTAAGGAGACGCAGGTGGGGGCGACGATGGCCTGGAGTCCAAGGTCGGTGCTCAGTCTGTTCTCGAACGATCTGGCTATCGACCTCGGGACCGCCACCACGCTCGTCTACGCGAAAGGCAAGGGCATCGTCCTGTGCGAGCCGTCGATCATCGCGGTCAACCAGCGGACCGGGCGCGTCGAAGCCGTCGGCAAGGCGGCGAAGGAGATGCTGGGCCGCACGCCGGCCAACATCATCGCCATCCGGCCGATGAAGGACGGCGTCATCGCGGATTTCGAGCACACGGAGAAGATGCTCGACTATTTCATCAAGAAGGCGCACAACCGCTCCCTGGGCGTGCGGCCGCGCATCGTGATCTGCGTCCCCTCGGACATCACGCAGGTGGAGAAGCGTGCGGTCAAGGACAGCGCCTACCGCGCCAAGGCGTCCGAAGTCTACCTCGTCGAGGAGGCGATGGCGGCGGCGATCGGGGCGGGGCTGCCCGTCACGGAGCCGACCGGCAACATGATCGTCGACATCGGCGGCGGCACCACCGACGTGGCCGTGATCTCGATGGCGGGGATCGTCTACTCGCGGTCGGTGCGCATTGCCGGGAACCGCATGGACGAGGACATCATCCAGTACATCAAGCGCAAGTACAACCTTCTCGTCGGCGAGCGCACGGCGGAGGAGATCAAGATCAACGTCGGCTCGGCCTTCCCGCTCGACGAGGAGCTGACGATGGAGATCAAGGGCCGCGATCTGGTCGAGGGCATCCCGAAGACCCTGGTGATCTCCGACGAGGAGATCCGCGAGGCGCTTTCGGAAACGGTTTCCAACATCATCGAGGCCGTGCGCGTCGCCCTCGAGCAGACCCCGCCCGAGCTGTCCGCGGACATCGTCGACAAGGGAATCGTCCTGACCGGTGGCGGCTCGCAGCTCAAGAACCTCGACAAGCGCCTCCGCGAGGAAACCGGCCTCCCCGTCTCGATGGCCGACGACCCCCAGGCCTCGGTCGTCCTGGGGACGGGGAAGATGCTGGATGACTTCAACCTCCTGCGCAAGATCGCGATCGACTGACAGGGCGGCGCACCTCCCGGTCCTCATGAACACGCGGCAGGGAGGCTGAGTCGATGGCCCATCTCCTCACCGAGCGCAAGCCGTACCTCCTGCTTCTGGTCCTGCTGACCCTCAATCTCGGCCTGATGTCATCCCGCATCAAGAGCGCCGGCCAGCGCTCGCTCCTCGAGGAGGCGGTGATGAGCCTGATATCGCCGTTTCTCAAGGGGGCGCACTGGGCGGGGCAGGGCCTCTCGGGGACGTGGGGCGCCTATGTCGACCTGCGAGGTGTCGAGCGCGAGAATCATCGCCTGCGCGAACAGATCGACGGGCTGGCGCTCAAGGCGCAGGAGGCGGAAGAGTCGCGCCAGGAGCTCGTGCGTCTGCGCGAGCTCCTCGATCTGCGCGACAGCGTGCCCTGGACCACGGTCGCGGCGCGGGTGATCGCGCGCGGGGCCGACGGCAGCGCGCGCATCGTCACGCTCGACCGCGGCAGCCACGACGGAGTGCGCGTGAACATGCCGGTCCTCACGCCGCGCGGCATCGTCGGCCGTGTCATCGAAGCCGCCCCGGGAGCGAGCAAGATCCAGACCATCCTCGATCCGAACTCCGGAGTCGCCGGTCTCATCCAGAGGACGCGCGTGCAGGGGATGATCGTCGGGGCGGGGGAACGCGGCTGCCGCATGGAGTACGTGAACGAGCTTTCGAATATCGAGGTCGGGGACGTGATCATCACCTCCGGGCTCGACCAGATCTATCCGAAGGGGTATACCATCGGCATCGTGGCGTCGATCGGCGAGGGCGAGGGCCTGACCAAGCTCGTGGAGCTCCGGCCTGAGGTCGACTTCCGTCGTCTCGAGGAGGTCCTGGTGGTCCTGAAGCCGGAAGGACCCCCGGAGAGGAGCGCCTCGCGGTGAGAATCGTGCGGGGTGTCGTGGCGCTCGCGGCCGCCGCCCTGGCGCAGGCCATCCTGTCCCGCTACGCGCCGTCGCTGGCGCGCTACTGTGATCTGTTCCTCATCATCGTGGTGTACTTCGGGCTGACGAGCCCCCCGGCAGGCGCGATGCTCATGGGAATCGGCGCCGGGCTTGTGGAGGACTCCCTCCTCGGATCCGTCCTGGGCATGAACGGCTTCAAGAAGACTCTCATCGGATACCTGGTCGGCTCGTTCGGCTCGCTGTTCATGCTGAACCAGCCGATCCCGAGGTTCGGCATTCTGTTCGCGGCGACGGTGTTCGATCCCGTCGCCGAGCTGGGGCTGTCGCTGGCGATGGGGCGGAGCTTCGTCTTCCCCGCGACACTGGACCTCCTGCAGCGGGGCCTGGGAAACGGCGTCCTCGGCCTGCTGTTCTTCTGGATCGCCGCGCGGCTCCCCTGAGACCATGGCCTTCGAGCAGGACTACAAGGGGTTCCAGGACTACTACGAGGCGCGGCGCCTGAACACGCGGATCCAGGTCATCCAGGTGCTGTTCGCCGCGGTCCTCGTCCTGTACCTGTTCGCCTTCTGGTATCTTCAAGTCGTCAAAGTCGACTATTACAAGCGGCTTTCGGACAACAACCGGCTTCGTCGCGTGACTCTCATGCCGCTGCGCGGAGTCATTGCGGACGACGAGCACCGGGTCCTCGCCAACAACCGCATCGCCTTCAACATCCGTCTCGACCGGGAGAAGGTCGCGGACATGAAGGCCTTTTTCCCGCGCCTGGCCGGGATCCTCGGTGTTCCCGAGAAGACCCTCAACGAGCGCCTGGCGAGGTATCGCGGGCGCCCGGCGTTCGAGCCGGTTATCCTGAAGGAGGACGTCGACCTCGCGGAGGCGGCGTACATCGAGTCGCGCCGGCTCGAGCTGCCGATGCTGTCGGTCGAGGTGGAGTCGCGCCGCAACTATCTCTATGGCGCGCTCGCGGCCCACGCGCTCGGCTACGTCGGGGAAGCGAGTGAGGACCAGATCAAGAGCGACCCTTCCGGCGAGTTCGAGCTGGGCGAGATCGTCGGGAAGGCGGGCGTGGAGAAACAGTACGATGCCGATCTCAAGGGCGTGAAAGGGTGGAAGCAGGTCGTGGTGAACAGCCTGGGGCGCGAGATCCAGGAGATCGAGGAGGGGCGGAAGCCGAACCCGGGTCGGGCGATGCGGCTGTCGATCGACCTGGACCTGCAGCGCGCGCTCGAGGAGGCCTACGGCGATGAGGCCGGATCGGCGGTGTTCCTCGACCCCAATTCGGGGGCGGTCCTGGCCATGATCTCACGCCCGGCCTACGATCCGAACGTGTTCGCACACCGGTTCTCGCAGGACACCTGGGAAGGGCTCGTGAGCGACCCGCGTCATCCGCTGCAGGACCGCGTGTCCCTCTCCAAGTTCGCGCCCGGGTCGGTGTTCAAGGTCGTCATGTCGATCGCTGCTCTCGAAGAGAACGTCGCGACGCCCGCGCGGGGTGATCACTGCACCGGGTTGTGGCGCTTCGGCGACAAGGTCTTCCAATGCTGGGCCGTGCGCAAGGGGGGACACGGCTACCTGACGATGCGCGAGGCGATCATCCAGTCCTGCAACATCTATTTCTACCACCTGGGCAACGACATGGGCATCGACCGCATCTCGAAGTGGGCCAAGCTCCTGGGGTTCGGAGAGCAGACCAAACTCGACCTGCCGTACGAGGAGGCGGGCACGGTGCCCGATCCGGAGTGGAAGAGGCGGGCGGTCCCGCGCGATCCCTTCTGGCACCCCGGTGAGACCATCTCGGTGTCGATTGGCCAGGGGGCGCTCGAGGTGACGCCGATCCAGATGGCGAGGTTCGCCGCCGCCATCGGGAACGGCGGCACGCTGTACCGCCCGCACCTGCTCCTGTCGCACGAGGTCCGCGAGGGGGTCGAAGAGGAAGAACGGCAGGACTACGTTGAAAGACGCGTGCCGCTGAGCCCGCGCACCATCGAGGTGATCAAGGACGCGATGTGGGGCGTGGTCAACGAGGACGGCACGGGAGGGCGTGCGAAGATCGCGGGCCGCGACATCTGCGCCAAGACGGGCACGGCCCAGGTGTTCCGCGCGTCGCGCGACATCGACGCGGACAAGCTGCCGAAGGACAAGCGAGACCACGCCTGGTTCGTGGGGTTCGCGCCCAAGGACGATCCCAGGATCGCCTGGGCGGTGTTCGTGCAGAACGGCGGGCACGGCGGGACGACGGCGGCGCCGATCGCCCGCGCCGTGCTGGAGCGCTTCTTCCAGAAGCTCGACGTGCGCGAGGGAGGGCAGCAGCTTGCCAGCGTGGCGGTCCCTCAATAATTTCGACTGGATCCTGTTCCTGGCGATCCTGGCGGCCTGCTCCGTCGGGCTCGTGGTGATCTACTCCGCGACGACGGGGACACCGAGCGCCGGGGCGTTTCACCGCCAGATGATCTGGCTGCTCCTGGGGATCGTCCTGATGCTCCTGGCGGTTCTCATCGACTATCACACCCTGGCGGAGTTCTCGCCCGTCTTCTACGGCCTGAGCCTGTTGCTCCTCCTGCTGACTCTCGTCTACGGCCACGTGGTCAACGCCAGCAAGTCGTGGCTGGGGATCGGACACGTGCAGTTCCAGCCCTCGGAGATCGCCAAGGTGTCGACCATCCTGATGCTCGCGGCCTACCTGGGCCGCGAGCGCGTGCGCGGGCTGGGTGCAGTCCACTTCGCGGCCATCTGCGCCATCATCGGCCTGCCGGTTCTCCTGATCATGCGACAGCCGGATCTCGGGACCGCGGTCACCTTCGCGCCGCTCTACGCCGGCGCCGTGTTCATCGGCGGGATCCGGGTGCGCACGCTCGTCATCCTGGCGCTGATCGCCACGCTGGCCCTGCCCATGGCCTGGGGCCACCTCAAGCCGTACCAGAAGGAGCGCGTCAAGACGTTCCTCGAGCCGACCCGGGACCCGAAGGGTTCGGGCTACCAGCTCATCCAGTCGCTCATCGCCGTGGGCTCGGGCGGACTGTTCGGCAAGGGGTTCCTGTCGGGGACCCAGGGCCAGCTGCAGTTCCTGCCGGAGCAGCACACCGACTTCGTGTTCGCGGTCCTGGCGGAGGAGCGGGGGTTCATCGGAGCGATGCTCGCGCTCGGGCTCTACTTCGTCATCATCTACCGGTGCCTGGCGACGGCCCGGGCAGCGCGCGACCGGCTCGGGGTCTTCCTCGCCATCGGGGTGGTCTGCACGTTCGCCGGCCAGGCCCTGCTCAACATCGGCGTCGTGGTGGGCATGCTGCCCACGACGGGCGTGCCGTTGCCCCTCATGAGCTATGGTGGCTCGTCCCTCGCAAGCACCCTGCTCGGAATGGGACTCGTGCTGAACGTCTGGATGCGCCGGCTCGTCAACTGAACAGCCCGGACGAATGCGTCGCGAAATCCTGATCGACGGCGCCACACCCGAGACGCGCATCGCGCTGCTCGAGGACGACGTTCTCACCGAGGTGTTCGTCGAGAGGCCGTCCAGCCGGGGCATCACGGGAAACATCTACAAGGGGCGCGTCAGCAACGTGCTGCCGGGAATGCAGGCGGCCTTCGTGGACATCGGCACCGGCCGCGACGCCTTCCTGCACGTGCAGGACCTCGAGCCGCGGACAGGGGACGAGGACCTCCTCGAGACCGGCGTCGTCGGGGACCCGCGGCCCGACCGGGTCGAGTCCCAGGCGGCGCCTGCCCGGATCGAGGATCGCCTGAAGGAAGGCCAGGAGATCCTGGTGCAGGTCTCCAAGGATCCTGTGCCCGAAAAGGGGGCGCGTCTCACGTCGCTCGTGTCGCTCCCCGGACGCCTCCTCGTGTACCTGCCGAACCATCCTCAGGTCGGTGTGTCGCGCAGGATCGAGGATCCGGCCGAGCGCGAGCGGCTTCAGGAGTTGATTCGCGGCGTGGCCCGCGACCTGGGTCTGCCGGGCGGATTCATCGTGCGCACGGCGGGGGAAGGGCGCGCGACCGGGGACTTCCTGCCGGACGCCCGGACACTCGCCGCAACCTGGGACGAGGTGCGCCGCCGGGCGGAGGGGGCGCAGTCCCCGTCCCTGCTGCGCCAGGAGGCCTCGGCCGTGGCGAAGGTCCTGCGCGATGTCCTGGGGGAGGACGTGCAGCGGATCGTGGTCGACGGCGACGCCGCCCTCCAGGAGGTGCAGGGTCTGGTCTCCCGGATCGAGCCCGCGCTGGTCTCCAGGATCCGTGGCCACGCGGGCCCGGAGCCTCTGTTCGAGGAGCGCGGCGTGCAGCAGCACCTGGAGCGCGCCCTGAGGTCCCGCGTCTGGCTGAAATCGGGCGGGTCGATCGTGATCCAGTCGACCGAGGCCCTGGTGGCCGTCGACGTGAACACCGGCAAATACGTCGGCACGCGGCGCCTGGAGGAAACGATCCTCCGGACCAACCTCGAGGCGGCGGTGGAGATCGTCCGCCAGATCCGGCTGCGTGACCTGGGCGGGATCATCGTGATCGATTTCATCGACATGGAGGCGCAGGCCAGCAAGGATGAAGTCCTGCTCGCCCTGCAGTCGGAGATGCGCAAGGACCGATCGAAGTCCCGCATCCTGCAGCTCAGCGAGTTCGGCCTGGTCGAGATCACGCGCCAGCGCACGAAGCGCAGTCTGGAACGTCTTCTCTGCCTGCCCTGTCCCACGTGCACCGGATCCGGTCGGCTCAAATCGCCCGAGACGATGGTCTACGAAATCCTGCGCGAGATCCGCAGGCTGGGGCCGCTCGATGCGGGGACGCGCGTCGTGGCGCGCGTCCACCCGGAGGTCGCCTCGTTCCTCGAGGAGGAGCGCCCCGGTCTCCTCGACCCCGAGGCCTTCCCGGGGAGGACGCGGCTCGAGGTCGCGGCCGATGCAGCGCTGCGCCACGGGCAGTTCACCCTGACTCTGAAGGAAGCGGACTGAAGGAGCCCCCGGCCGCGGGGGTTCAGGCGGGGGTGCCCTCGGGGGATGCCGCGCGCTGAACAGCCGCGGTCGCGGCCGAGGGCAGTGCCAGCGTGACCGTCGTGCCTTTTCCGGGAGCGCTGTCCACCTGGATCGTGCCGCCGTGCTCCGCGACGATCTTCTGGACGATCGCCATGCCGAGCCCCGTGCCCTGCGTTTTGCCGTGCGTGAAGAAGGGCTCGAACACCCGCCGGCGCACCTCCTCGCTCATGCCGCAGCCGCTGTCGCGCACGCTGAGCTCCGACGTGCCGTTGACGCGCCGGCAGCGGATGTCCAGGAGACCGCCGCCGCGCATGGAGTCGAGCGAGTTGGCGATGAGGTTGTGGAGGACGCGCAGCATGCGCGGCCCGTCGAGGGAGGCGCGCGCCTCCTCGTCGAGGCCGAGCGACAGGCTGACGTTGGCGCGCTGCAGGCGCGGCTGCAGCGGCTTGAGCGTCTGCCGGACCAGGTCGGCCAGACGCGCCGGCGTCCGGAGGAGGGGCGGGGCCTCGCGCGAGAACTGCAATAGATCGCCGGTGAGCCCCGTCAGACGATCCGCCTCGGCCATGATCGTGGCCAGGTGGGGGCGCGACGGATCCTCCTGCGGGGCCCGCTCGTGCAGGAGCTCCGCCAGGCCGCGGATGGACGACAACGGGCTGCGCAGGTCGTGCACCACCGCGCGCGCCACCTGCCCGATCACCTGGGTCCGTTCGGCGCGCAGACGTTCCTCCACCAGGCGGCTGTTCTGGATGGAGACCGCCGCCAGACCGGCCAGCGCTTCGAGGAGCGGCAGGTCGGGCCGGTGGTGCGGCAGGCGCCTGCGACTGTCGAGATAGACGACCCCGATGACGTCCTGCCGGACGGCCAGGGGAAGGCACAGGATCGCCTGCAGTCGCAGCCGCACGATGCTGTCGGTGGTGGCCTGCCCCGGCTCGCCGGAGGCCACGTCGCGGTATATCGGCTTGCCCGTGGCCGCGACCTCTTCCAGGACCGACAGGCTCACCTGGACGTCGTCCCCCCCGGAGGGTCCGCGGTGCCAGCGTGCGAGGCGATCTCCCTCCTTGAGGAAGAGGTAGCCGCGCTCCGCCCCGGAGAAGCTCAGCGCCCCTTCCAGGACACGATCGAGGACGTCCTCCAGGGCGAGAGATGAGGTGATCGTGCGGGCGATTTCCATCAACGTCACCAGCCGGTCTTCGCGGTCGGAAACGGGAGACCCATCGACCAGGAAGCGCACCGTGCGCGGGTTCGCGGTCCCCAGGACGATGCGTGTGCCGTGGGCCAGGGCGACACCGTCCGCCGGCACCGGGACGCCCTCGACGGAAAGGGGAGCGCCCGACGCGCCGGGGACCAGGTGGTAGGCCCCGCCGAGAAGGACGATCTGGGCGTGGTGTTCCGCGATCCCGGGCAGCGCGAGCGCCAGCCGCGACGACGGCGCGGAACCGATGGTGAACGGGGTGTGGTCGAGCGGCACCGTCCTGGAGGAGCCGTCAGGATCAGCGATCTCGAGGCGCACCGTCTGGCGAGGCAAGCCCCCCCCTCCGCGCTGCCGCTCACCCGAATATGGGTCGCGGACAGGCGGGAAGCAAACACACCATGGGCCGGGAAAGGGCGGGCCCAGGAACGCGGAGAGACGGGGAGGAAGGGCCCGTCAGGACTTGACGCGCGCCTCCTGGCGGACCTTGAAGCGGCGGTCGAGCTCCTTCAGGGTGTCGACGATGCCGCCGTACTCGAGCTCCTCGTGCCCGACCATGGCCGGGCCGAAGAAGCCCTGCGCGCGGATCTCGATCGCCTTGCGGGAGGCGATGTCGCGCACGTGATCCCAGAACGGGTGGTCGAACGCGTCCGCCGGCTCGGCGAACCTGCCGTTCTTCATCGAGAAGGCGACGCACGACACGATCGGCGGGCCGTCGAAGAAGGAGATCGAAGAGTTCATCTTCACCGGCATCAGCGGCCCGTGGTGGCTGCCGCGGCTGAAGCCCGACACGTAGTGGGCGATCCGGAACGGCGAGAGCATCTCGCCGGTCGCCGGGAACTGGCCCTGGACGCGGATCAGCATCACCGGGTCGTCCTTCCCCGAGTACTTGCCCGAGATGTTGTGCAGCCTCGAGGTGGAGACCACGGCGGCGATCTCGCCGGTCGAGCGCGTCTTGATCGATTCGACCACGAAGCGGTGGTTGTCGCGCAGGAGCGCCGCCACGTCGTAGATGTTCTCCGGCGTGTCCAGCTCGATGACGCGATCGCCCTCCGTGTGGTTGACGTCCATGATCGTGAAGCGGAAGCCCTGCTTGATCTTCGCGCTCAGCATCAGCCCGGGCGCGAACATCGGATCGCAGAACGCCAGGTACAACGGCAGGTTGTAGGCGCCCGGCTCGGTCTTGTCGGCCATGAACAGGACGAAGGGCTCCGCCTCGCGCTCGATGAACTCCATTTCCGCCGAGGCCGGTCCCAATCCGCGCACATTGCCGGAAAACGCGTCCTTCAGCAGATCCTGGCCGGCGGCGTAGAGCCCCTCCTTCTTGGCGATCTCGGTGGCGGCCTTGAAGGCGTCCCAGCACAGCTTGTGGACCTTGGAGTTGTCGACCCCCTGTGTGTGCGACGACAGGATCGAGATGTCGTCTCCCGTGTGACAGATGAAGGAGTCGATCAGCAGCCCCTTGCCCTCCGATGCGATGAACTCCTTCACGCGCCGGATCATCGTCTCGCTGGGCTTGATGTGGCCGCCGATGCTGCCGACGTCCGCCTTGATGATGGAGAGAGTGATCTTCATGAGTGCTGACCTCCTGATGAGGGCCCGGCCTGTGCGTGTTGACCGCGGCAGATTAGCACATCGCCTCCGAGAGAGTCCATCGGCCGCTCCTAACGTCCGCGGGACGGGCGACGCTCCTTGCGGGCACGGACCCGGAGACGGGCCCTGCGCCGCTGCAGCGCCTCGCGCTGTCGCCGCCGGTCCTCCGGCGAGCCGGGCAGGAGGGCCGCCACCGGCGTGGGCCGCCCGGTGGCGTCGAGCGCCACCATGGTGACGTAGGCGCTGCAGCAGTGCGCCTGCAGCCCCGACAGCGGATCCTCCGACACGACCTTTACGCCCACCTCCATCGAAGTGTGGAAGGCGGCATTGACCGATGCGAACAGCTTGAGGATGTGGCCGAGCTTCACGGGTGCGCGGAACACCAGCGAATCGACCGACGCCGTGACGACGTTGGTGCGGCAGTGCCGGGTCGCGGCGATGGCCGCCGCCTTGTCGATCAGCGTCATGACACGTCCGCCCCAGGCGTGACCGTACTGGTTCGTGTCCTCCGGGAGGATGATCTCGGTCATCTCGACGCGGGATTCCCTTGCGGGCTTCGGAGCGGATCGGGCTTGCATGGCGGCTCTCTCGTCCCGGGACGGCGCGTCCCGTGGGCGCGCAGCGTACCACAGAGGTCGCCACGGCGGTCTTGACAGGCGGTCGCGCGCCGCGGTAGAGTACGCGACCCAATTGAGACTGAGTCGCAATCACAACAACGTCGGAGACTGAGATGCGAATCGGGAGTTCGGGTGGCGGGTCGTGCCGGGGCGCTGTGCGACGCGCCGCGACGGCGGTGCTGGCGGCGCTTCTGCTGGCCGTCCACCCCGGGATGACGGCCGCCGCCCCGGACCCGGCGCCCGGCGCGGCGCGGGCCCGGTTCCTTATGGGCACGCGTCTGTCGATCG
>JBGPED010000009.1:0-28850 GCA_041482595.1 Acidobacteriota bacterium | reverse complement strand
GGAGCGAGCATCGGTCCGGAGAGCGCCCTTCTGGGCGGGGTGGTCATCGGCCGGCAGGCGACGATCGGCAAAGCGTGCTCCCTGCGCTCGACCCTGGTCTGGGACGGGGCCCGGATCGGAGACGGATCCCGGCTGTCCGAGTGCATCGTCACATCCGGGGTCTTCGTACCCGCCGGCGTCAGCCTGACGAACAAGATCTTCCTGCGGGCCGAGGGATACCAGGGGAAAAAGCAGCGAATGGAGCGGCTGGGCGGCTGCTGGATGATCAATTTGTGACCCTGATCGCCCCTGCCGCCCTTGCCTTCCTCAAGAAGGCCCTTGGATCGCGACTCAAGATATCGGAAATCGCCGGAGACGCTTCCGTCAGGAGGTTTTATCGCGTCTCGTCGGGAAAGAAGACGGCTGTCCTGATCGTCCATCCGGAGCCCTTGAACCCCGCCGGACCCCTGTTCAGCAACCACAGGGTGCTCGCGTCGATCGGCATCCCTGTTCCCCGCCTCCTCGGATCCGACCCGCCCCTGGGGCTCGTCCTGACCGAAGATCTTGGGGACGTCACCCTGCAGAAGCATCTTCTTGATCCGAGGGGACGCCGGAGGCGCTCCGGCGAGGCCGACCGGCTCTACCGGGAGGCCTGCGATCTCATCGTCCTCCTCCACAGGAAGGGGCTGGCCGCGCTCCGCCCGGGCGATTTCGCCGCCACCTGCGCCCTCGACTGCGACCGCTTTCTGTTCGAGCTCGACCACTTCCACCGCCACTACATCATTGGACACAGGAAGATGACCCCGGGACCTGACGACGAGAGGGTGCTGCGCGCCTTCTACGCCGACCTGGCCGGGGCGTGCGACCGGCTGCCGCGCGTTTACTGCCACCGGGACTTCCAGTCGCGCAATCTCATGGTCCGGCGCGGACGGCTTCGCCTGATCGACTTCCAGGACGCCCGCATGGGACCCTACACCTACGATGCCGCCTCCCTGCTGCGCGACTCGTCGCTCAATCTCGACCCGGCCCTGGTGGAGAGGATGATCGACCACCTCTGCCGCTCCCTCGACCTTCCGGCCGACGAGTTCCGCCGCGATTTCGACCTCATGGCCCTGGAGCGCAACATCAAGGACCTGGGCACCTTCGGCTACATGGCCACCACGCGCGGCCGGCGCGAATACCTGGAGTACATCCCGCGCACCGTCGATTTCATCCGGCACACTCTCGCCGGGAGCCGTCGCTATCACCTGTTCCACCCCGTGCTGGAGCGCTACGTCACGTCCTGACTTCCGTTGGGTTAGACTGGCCCCATGCGCGGCCTCAACGTGATGAGAATTGCCGGCATCCGGGTCATGATCGATCCGAGCTGGCTCATCATCTTCTTTCTGCTCGTCTGGAGCCTGGCGACCGGCTACTTCCCCCAGGCCCAGCCACCCATTGAGGGCCGGGCCGCCTGGATCCTCGGCGTGGTCGCGGCCCTTCTCCTGTTCGGATCGGTGCTCGTCCACGAGCTGTCACACGCCCTCGTGGCGCAGCGCGCCGGGATCTCCGTCCCGCGCATACGGCTCTTCCTGTTCGGCGGCGTGTCGGAGATGGCGTCGGAGCCGCCGGACCCGAGGTCCGAGGTGCGCATCGCCGCCGCCGGGCCCCTGACCAGCTTCGCGCTGGCCGTCTTCTTCTACGTGATCGCGTTGTCGGGTCTGCCGTCGATCGTCCCCGGCGGGCGGCAGCTGGTGGAGTACCTGGCCGCGCTGAACCTGGCTCTCGGACTGTTCAATCTCCTGCCCGGCTTTCCTCTGGACGGAGGCCGCATCCTGCGCGCCTGGCTGTGGTCGCGCAGCGGCAACCTGCTCTCGGCGACCCGCAAGGCGGGCCGGGCCGGGTCGGTGGTCGGGTTCGGGCTGATGGGTCTGGGATTGATCGAGCTCATCAAGGGAGGGAACCTCGGAGGGCTCTGGCTGATGGTCATCGGGATCTTCCTCAACCAGGCGGCCTCGGCCTCCTACGAGTCCCTCCTCCTGCGGGACACTCTCTCCGGCTGCCGGGTCCGGCAGATCATGACGCAGCCGGTGATCGCGGTCCCCGAGCACGCCAGCCTGGACGAGCTGGCCCGCGACTACTTCTTCCGCCATCCGCGCGGCAGTTTCCCGGTCGCCTCGGGGGAGCTCTTCGCGGGGATGGTGTCCCTGGACCAGCTGAAGAGCGTGCCTCGGGACGAGTGGGTGCGCACGCCGGTCCGGCAGATCATGACCCCGGCGGCGCGCCTGCACCCGCTCGCGCCCGACGACGACTGCACCACGGCCCTCGAGGCGATGGTGCGCGACGACGTGGGCCGCCTGCCGGTCGTCGCCGACGGCCGCATCGTCGGGATCCTGAGCCGCCGGGACGTGATGCAGCTCCTGAAGGTCCGCTCCGATCTCGGCTCCTGATGGCGCCCCTCACCTCGAGGCGCCTGGCGCTGTCGATCGTCCTTTTGCTCGCGGCCTTCGCCCTGTCGGTCGCGGTCTGCGCCAGCCTCGGGAGCAGCCGCTACACCCTTTTCGATCTCGTGCGGCGCTCGGCGGACGAGGAGACCGCCCGCGCGATGATCCTGCGCGTGCGTCTGCCGCGCATCCTGATGGCGGCGCTCGCCGGGGCGGCGCTCGGAGCGGCCGGCGCCGTCTTCCAGGCGGTCCTGCGCAACCCCCTCGCCGACCCTTACATCCTCGGCGTCTCGGGCGGTGCCGCTCTCGGGGCGTTCGCAGTCACGGCCCTCGGCCTGCCCGCCCTGGCGCCCGTCCTGCCGGTGCGCGAGACGGCGGCCTTCCTCGGGGCCATCGCCACCGTGGCGATCCTCTTTCTCCTGTCGAGCGCCCGCGGGCGGATCGTCTCCTACCCGATGCTGCTCATCGGCGTCATCATGAACACCGTCTACCTGTCGCTGATTCTTCTCATCGAGACGGTGGTCGAGTTCTCGCGGCTGCACGGTGTGCGGCTCTGGATGATCGGGACCATCCCGATCGAGGAGTACGGGCTCATCCTGTGGCTCTCCGTCGTCCTGGTCGCGGGAATCGTCGGCCTCGCACTGTACGGCCGGGACCTGAACCTGCTCTCCGCGGGAGAGGAGGCGGCGCGATCGCTGGGGGTCACGGTCGAAAGGACGCGCGTCGTCACGGTCGTGCTGGCGTCCCTCGTCACCGCCGCCGTCGTGTCGGTGGTCGGGCCGATCGGCTTCGTCGGCCTCATCGTGCCGCACGCCGCGCGGCTCCTGTTCGGACCGGACCACCGGCTGCTCGTTCCCGCCTCGGCGGTCACCGGCGCCATCTTCCTCATGCTGGCCGACACCGCGGCGCGCACCGTGATGGCGCCGACCGAGATCCCGGTCGGCGTGGTCACGGCCTTGTGCGGCGGACCGTTCTTCCTCTGGCTGTACCGCCGGCGGGCGGGTGGAGGGTACTTTGAGTGACGCGATCCTGGCCGCCCGCGGACTTCTCTTCAGCCACCCCGGCGCGACAGCGCCCCTGTTCCAGGGATTGTCCCTCGCCGTGACGCGGGGACAATTCACCGGCATCATCGGACCGAACGGGTCCGGGAAGACCACGCTCCTGATGCTCCTGAGCGGTGTTGTCGCACCGCAGGCCGGGGAGGTCTGCCTCGACGGGCGTCCCGTGCGCTCGATTCACCCGCGCGAGCGGGCACGCCTGGTCGCGGTGGTGTTCCAGGAGAGCCGGATGCTGTTCGATTTCACGGTGCTGGAGATCGCCCTGATGGGGCGCGCGCCGCACCTGCGCCCCTTCAGCCTCGAGCGGCCCCAGGACTTCGCAGCGGCGCGCGCTGCCCTACGCGAGATGGACTTGGCCGACCGGGAGGGCAAGCGTCTTCAAGAGCTGTCGAGCGGCGAAAGGCAGCGCGCCCTGATCGCCCGCGCCCTGGCCCAGGAGCCGCGCATCGTGCTGATGGACGAGCCGACCGCCTTCCTCGACCTGAAG
This sequence comes from Acidobacteriota bacterium, assembly GCA_041482595.1. Taxonomy (GTDB): domain Bacteria; phylum Acidobacteriota; class Polarisedimenticolia; order Gp22-AA2; family Gp22-AA2; genus Gp22-AA3. The sequence goes on along the minus strand of JBGPED010000009.1, from coordinate 24,903 downwards.
CACCGGCTGCAGATCTACGAGATCCTGAAGCGGCTGAACCGGGAGAAGGGGCTGACGGTCGTCACCACGAGCCACGACTTGAACCTGGCCGCGCGCTACGGCTCGCGACTGCTGCTCCTCCACCACGGCCGCCTGGCGGCCGACGGGCCGCCGGACGCCGTCCTGACCCCCCGGCTCCTCCGCGAGGTCTACGAGACGGAGGTGCTCATCGAGCGCGACCCGGTGACGGGGGCCCCGTTCGTCGTCCCGATCGCCCCTCTTTGACAATCCCCGGGGCGTACAGTACGATGCCTGCCCCTCTGAATAAGGACGTGTTGATGCAGCCTTCGTTTCGGGCGGGCTTGACCCGGTGGTGCGCCGCGATCCTCCTGGCGCTCCTGGCCCTCTCGATGCTCCATGCCGCGGCGCCGCACCACGCCACGCAGCGCGACTGCGCGACCTGCAAGGCGCTCAGCTCTCCGGGAGTCGCCCAGGTCTCCTCCGGCCTCGGCTGCCCTTCCGGCGTGCCGTCCCAGATCGCCGCGCTTCCCGAGGCGGGCCCCCTCAGCGCCTCCACCCGCTACCTCAGGCCATTGCGCGCTCCTCCGGAGTCCCCGGTCATCTGAGGCGTCGTCCGCGCAGCTTTCCCCTCCTTAGTCCGGCAGCGATCTGGAAGGAAGGCGGACAGGCAGGCCGCGCGGGTCCTGAGTGAGCCCGGCATCGGCGGAGGAATCATGAGATCCAGAGTGTCGTTCACGGCGATTGCGGTCCTTGTGGGACTGACCCTTCACCCTCCCGTCCGGGCGGATGAACAGGCGGCCCCGCTCTCCCCGCCGACCGCGGAGGAGGTCCAGGAGCTGCGGAGGGAGATCCAGGAGCTGCGCGAGCAGATCGGCCTGCTCCGCGACCAGGTGGCGGCCCTCAAGGGCGCGCCGGCGCAGCCCCCGGCCGCGTATCAGCCGCCCCCCGAGGCCGCGTCGCAGCAGCCCCCGCCGCCGGCCGCCCCCGCGCGCTCGCAGAGCCTGCTGAACCCGGCGATCAGCGCCGTGTTCCAGATGATCGGCGCGACATCGGTTTCGCACGAGAACGACGAGGCCAACAGGTTCGACCTGAGCGAGGCCGAACTCGCCTTCCAGTCGGTGGTCGACCCCTACGCCAAAGTCGACATGTTCCTCACGTTTCCTTCGGAGGGGTCGCCGGGAGTCGAGGAAGGGTACGTGACCACGCTGGCCCTGCCCAGGTCACTGCAACTGAAAGGCGGGCGCTTCAAGAGCGCATTCGGCAAGTGGAACACGCTGCACAATCACGCGTTTTTCACGGTGGATCGTCCCGAAGCGCTGACGAATTTCTTCGGGGAGGAGAGCCTCACCGACGATGGGTTGTCCCTGAGCTTCCTCATCCCGAACCCCTGGAACCTGTACGTCGAGTCTCTGACGGAGATCGGGACGCCGCCCGCGGGCGAAGCCTTCAACAGCGAAAGGCGCAGCCTCCTGTACCTGGAGCACCTCTCGGGGTCATTCAATACGACTCTCAACAGCACCTTCGAGGTCGGGCTCTCGGCGGCGCGCGGGCGCACCGGTCCGTCCGATATGCTGAGCCAGGCGCTTGCGGGCTGCGGCGCCCCCTGCGCTTCCCTGCAGCCGCGCGACGAGCTCGACTCCGCGGTCCAGGGCATCGATCTGACCTATAAGTGGAAGCCTCTGCGGCTCAATGTCTACAAGTCCTTCCTCTGGCAGAACGAGCTTTTGCGCAGCCGCCGAGACCTGGACGTCCTCGACGCGGTCGCGCCGGCGCTTGTCCCCGGGAGCGTCACGAGTCTCGGCGGCTACAGTTACATCGAGTGGCAGGTGCGCAAGCGCTGGAGGATCGGGGCGCGCTACGATCTCTCGGGCTTCCCTGACGACCGGACGGCGCGCGAATGGGCAGGATCGGCCGTGGTCCGCTTCCAGCCGTCCGAGTTCCAGGAGCTCCGCTTCCAGGTCATGCGAACCATGCGCAACTCCGGGGCGGCGTCCAGATTCGACGGTGAGGAGAGCGACAACCAGGTGTTCTTCGAATGGATTCCGGTGATCGGCGCCCACGGCGCCCACAAATACTGAGGACGATGATGACGCGACGATACCGGCTTTTGACCCCGGCCTTCCTCTCCTTGACGCTTCTCCCCTGGGCTGGCCTGACGGCGCAGGCGAAGGTGCGTGTGGTGGCCACCCTCCCCAACCTCGGATCGATCGCCTCTGAGATCGGCGGGGATCGGATCGAGCTGACGACCATCGCCGTCGGCACGCAGGACGCCCACTTCGTCGATCCGAAGCCGTCCTACATGGTCAAGCTTCGCGGCGCCGAACTGCTCCTGGTCAACGGTCTCGACCTGGAGATCGGCTGGGTGCCGCCCCTCACGCAGGGGGCGCGCAACCCGAAGATCCTTCTGGGCGCTCCCGGCTACATCGACTGCTCGACCGGCGTCCGGGTGACGGAAATCCCGTCCAGCCTCAGCCGCGCCGAGGGAGACGTGCATCCTTACGGCAACCCGCACTACCTGACCGACCCGCTCAACGCGGAAACCGTGGCAGGCACCATCGCCGAGGCGCTGAAGCGGGCCGATCCGGCCTCGACCCAGGCCTACGAGGACGGGCGCAAGGCGTTCGTTCGAAAGCTCCACGAGGCGCTGTTCGGCAGGGATCTCGTCGATTTGGTCGGGGGAACGAAGTTGTCCCGGGAAGCGGCCGCCGGAACGCTCGATCTGTTCCTCGACGAAACGGCGGTCGGCGGTGCGCCGCTGCGTGCCCATCTCGGAGGCTGGCTGGGGAAGCTGCAGCCCCTCCGGGGGAAGCCGCTCATCACCTATCACAAGGACTACTCGTATTTCGCCAGCCGGTTCGGGATCCGTGTCGCGGAATTCGTCGAGCCGAAGCCGGGGATCCAGCCGTCCGCGAAGCACCTGGAGGACCTGGTCGCGCGGCTCAAGCAGGGCGACATCCAGGTGATCGTGACGCGTCCCTTCGTCGAGCACCGCTCGACCGACCTCCTGGCGGAGAGGACGGGGGTGAAGGTGATCACCCTCCCGATCGAGGTCGGCGGGGCGACCGAGGCGACCGACTACTTCAAGCTGTTCGATTACGTCACCGACCAGCTGCTCAAGACGTTCGGGGTGGCCGCGCAGACCGCACCGGCCGCCGCGGCCGTGGCGAGGTAACCGGATGGCGCAGCAGCTCCAGGTCCTGTTCCTGCCGTTCCTGGCATGCCTGATCGTGACCGGCATCCACGTCTACCTCGGGATCCACGTCATCAGCCGCAAGGTGATCTTCGTGGACATCGCCCTGGCCCAGATCGCCGCGGTCGGCGCGACCGTCGCGTTCCTGCTCGGCTACGACCCGAAATCGGACGCCGCCTACTTCTACTCCCTCGGGTTCGCCATCCTCGCGGCGATCATCTTCGCCCTGACGCGCACCAAGCACGAGCGCGTCCCCCAGGAAGCGGTCATCGGCCTCACCTACGCCACCGCATCGGCGGCCGCCATCCTTCTCGCGGACCTCTCTCCGCACGGGGCCGAGCACCTGCACGACCTCCTCGCCGGAAGCATCGTCTGGGTGACGCCGCCGCAAATCCTCAAGACGACTATCCTGTACGTCCTGATCGGGATCTTCCATGTCATCTTCCGGAAGCGGTTCCTGTTGATTTCGATGCACCCGGAAGAGGCCTACGCCCGCGGGATGAACGTCAGGCTGTGGGATTTCGTCTTCTATCTTTCGTTCGGGGTGGTCATCACGTCCGCGGTCCAGATCGCGGGCGTCCTCCTGGTCTTCTGCTACCTGGTGGCCCCGGCCGTCTTCGCCGTCATGTTCTTCGACGGCCTGAAGGCGCGGCTGATCACCGGCTGGTCCATGGCGACGATCGTCAGCGCCATCGGCCTGTTCTTCTCCTACGACCGACCCTCGGGGCCCACGATCATGGTGAGCTTCGCCATCGCGCTGGTCCTGGGAGGGACCATGAAGGCGATCCTTCAGGCGCCGAGCCGCGCGCGCGCCCTCGCCGTCGCCTCGGCCAGCCTGGCGCTCGCCGTCGCCATCGGCGCTCTGCTGTACCACTTCCGGCCCGGCGCTCCGGCGCACCCCGAGGACGCGGGGGAGGAGCTCGCCTCCGCGGTTGGTGCGCCGGGCCCGTCCGGTTCCGGGACGCCGGAGCACGCCGTCGGCAGCGGGACCGAGGCGCTGCGCAAGGCGCTCAGCGACACGCACGAGAGCGTCCGGGTGGCCGCCGTGCGTGAGCTGACGGCCACCGCCGATCCCCGCATCCTTCCCGACCTGATCGCGGCCCTGCACGACCAGTCGGCGGCGGTGCGCGAGCAGGCTGCGGGCGCCATCGGGCGCGTGGGCGACCGCGCCGCGCTGCCGGCGCTGCAGCAGGCTCTGAAGAACAAGGATGAAGACGAGTGGGTCAGGCTGCGGATCGCCCAGGCGGCGGCGTCGCTCGGTGACACCGGCGCAATTCCGGTCCTCCTCGATCTCGCCAGGAACGCCGACGCGAAGGTCACCCGGCTCGAGGCGATCGGCACTCTCGCGAAGCTGGCGCGGCTCTCCGATCCCGCCCCCTCCGATCCCGACTCGTCCGAAGGCAAGGCGGTTCTCCAGAAGCTCGATCACTTCTGGACGACCGAAGGGAAGCACCTGAAATTCGACGAGGAGTCGCGGACTTACCGGCCCTAGGACACGCTCCTAGTCCTTCCCTTCCAGGTGGGACCGCAGGATCGAGTAAATCGCCGTGTTCTCGAGCGTCCCGTGCACGCGCTCCGCCCCCGCGCCCCAGGCGTACAGCGCGACGTCGACGCCCGTGTGCGCGGCGCTGTCGAGAGAGATCCCTGAAGGGCGGGGGTCGTCCGACCCGTGCGGCGGCTCCTGCGTCTGCCTCTTCGTCCCCGGTCCGCTCGTGAACGTCACCACCGGGTACGGCTCGTCCCCTTTCCCGGCCAGCGGATCGCGGTAAGTCGACCAGATCCCCTCCTTCTCGTCGGGGTAGCCGTTCAACGCCAGGCCACCGGTCTCGTGATCGGCGGTGACCAGGACGAGGGTCGTCTTCGGATCGAGCGTGTCGATGGCTTCGCCTATCGCTTCATCGAAGGCGGCGGTCTCGTCGACCAGGGTACGGGCCCAGTTGGCGTGCCCGGCGTGATCGATGCGACCACCCTCCACCATCAGGAAGAACGGCCGGCCGTTCGCCTTGAGGACGTCGATGGCGAAGCGCGTCATCTCCTTGAGCGTCGGCGCCGTGAGCGCGGCGCCCGGATCCCCGCCGTCCGCCCCCTTCTTTCTCGCCGCCTCGATCTCCGGCTGGTAGGGGAGATGGCTTTCAGCGAACAGACCCAGCACGTGCCGGTCGAGGCCGCCGACGGCCCGGAGCGCCTTGGCCGTCTCGACGATCATCCAGCCCTCCTTTTGAGCCTCCGCCCTCAGGTCCTGCGGGAAGAACTTCCGGCCGCCACCCAGGATGAGATCGAAGCCGGAGGCGATCGTCTGTTTCGCGATCTCCCCCTCGGCGTCGCGATCGCGGGCGTTGGCGTAGAAGGCCGCCGGCGTGGCGTGCGTCACCGTCGTCGTGGTGACCAGACCGACGCGCAGGCCGCGCTTGCGGGCCCACACGGCGATCGATTCGAGCTTCCTGCCGTCCTGTTTCGGGTAGATTGCAGTCCGGTCCTCGCACAGGACACCGTTCACCGTCTTCTGGCCGCACGCCATGGCGCTGGCGGCCGCCGCCGAGTCGGTGACCGGGCTGTCGGCGGAGTGCGTCAGCGACAGCGCCGTGTAGGGAAGCGCGTCGATCCGGAGCCGGCCTCCCGCCCCGCCGCGCGCCACCCGCGTCACCGTCACGTACGCCGGCCCCATCCCGTCGCCGATGAACAGAACGGCGCTCCGGGCAGGCGACGCTGACCGGCCGGCCGCGGGCGCGCCCTGGCCGACCGCCTGCGCCGCGCAACGAAGAGAGAGCACGGCGATCGCAACGCTCGCGAGCCCGCCGATCCCCCGCAAGAACGACCGACGACGCGCCGACCGGACGGCCACCCGTACCTCCTTCGATCCCGCGCTCAGAGAGCGACCCCGGGCGGAACCAGGTCAGAGCGTAGCACGGCTGACGGCGGGTGCGGTCGGGTGGGAGGGTTGACGCGGCGCCGACTTTAGCGGCTAGCCCGTCTTGCCCGGGTTCTTGATCGGGAACGGGACGATGTTGGGGGCGCGCTCGAGGCGGGCGTTCTTGCGGGTGGCCTTGTTCTGGTACATGTTGTGATCGGCGCGCACCAGGAGGTCCTCGAACCCCTCGCCGTCCATCGGATAGAGGGCGATGCCGATCGAGAGACCTGAGCGCGCCACCTTCCCCTCTTCGAGACGCAGGGTGAACAGGTCGACCGCCTGCTGCAGGCGCTCGGCCAGAAGCGCCGCCTGCGCGAAGCCGGTCATGGGGAGAAGGGCCGCGAACTCGTCACCCGACAGACGCACCAGGATGTCGCGCTCGCGCAGGTGGCTCTTGAGGACGCGGCTGACTTCCGCAAGGTAGCGGTCTCCCACGCTGTGGCCGTAGCGGTCGTTGATCGCCTTGAAGGTGTCGAGATCGGCCTCGAGGAGGGCCATCGGCTGGCCGGCCTGCTGGCAGCGCACTTTCTCCTGTTCGAAGATCTGGCGCAGGTAACGCGAGTTCGGCAGGTTGGTCAGGATGTCGGTGAGCGCCGACTCCTGCGTCTCGGCGAAGATGGTGCCGTTGAAGATGGCGGCGGCCGCGAGCTTGGCGATGATGTCCATCATGCGGATGTGATCGTCCAGGCAGGGGACCGCCTTCGGGTAGTGCAGCGTGATCACCCCCAGGACCTTGCCGTCGTGGATCAGCGGAAAGGCCGCGACGGTCGAATACTCCGAAAGATCGACCTCGGCCCCCGACAGGTCGAGGTCGGCGCTGCTGGAAAACCGGTTGCTCCTCTGACTCGCCGCCCATCCGGTGATCCCCTCTCCGACGCGCAGGGATCGTCCGCGCAGGTGCTCGAGGTTCGCGCCGGACACGAAGCGCGCCGACAGGCTCTCGCCGTCGTCCTCCAGGAGGTAGATGATGCAGGTGCGGTACGGCACCAGCTGGCCGATCTTTGTCGCCACCAGGTCCAGGACTTCCGAAAGGCGCAGCGACGATCCGAGGGTCTGCGCGATCTCGTAGAGCGCGTAAACCTCCCGGTGCGCCGACGAGATGGTGCTCAGGACCGAGGTCTGGCGTCCGACGATGACGCCGGTCGTGTCCCTCTCCAGCCAGACGCTCGTCTGCGCCTCGGACGGCGGTGCTGTGCCCGCCGCCCCGCCGGGGACCTGGGGCGCCCGGGTTCCATCCGGGCCGATGCCGCGGTGCAGGCTGTCGCCGAATCCCCCCGGATCCACCGCCGCCGGGGGCGTCCCGTCCCAGATGCCGGTCGAGTCGATGCGCGCCAGCGCCTCTTCGAGGAGCGCCCGCGCGGCCGTCGCGTCGTTCCGCGGCGGGTCCGGAACCACGCTGGCCGCGCCGATCACCTCGGGAAGGTTCGTGCGCAGCACCGTCACCACCGCCGGGTCGAACTGGATTCCCGACCAGGCCTCGATCAGGGTGCACGCTTCTTCGGGAGACTTGCGCCCGCGCCAGGCGCGGTCCGAGGTCAGCGCATCGAACGAATCGGCGACGGCCAGGATGCGGGCCGCGAGCGGGATCTCCTCGCCGCGCAGGCCGTCGGGGTACCCCGACCCGTCCCAGCGCTCGTGATGATGCCGCACCGCCGGCAGGACGGGATAGGGAAAGTGCACGTTGGCCAGGATGTCCGCGGCCACCGACGGGTGCGCCTTCACCTTCTGGTACTCGATGTCCGAGAGCTTCCCGGGCTTGTTCAGCAGATGGTCGGGGATGGCGAGCTTGCCGATGTCGTGCAGCAGCGCCGCCGCGCGCACCGCTTCGTAGTCCTGCAGGGCGATCCGCAGCCGCCGCGCCAGCTCGAGCGCGTACGACTGCACCCGTCGCGTGTGTCCCTGCGCATGCGGGTCCTTCGCATCGATCGCCAGTGCCAGCGCCTCGATGGTGGAGAGATGCACCTGCATCAGGTCGTCGAGCTGCATCAGGTTTTTGGTGACCTGCCTCTTGTACGAGCGATAGACCAGGACCGCGAGCAGCAGGATGGGAGGGATCATCACGCACGAAACGATCCCGATCTGCCCTATCAGGAGGAGCGACAGCGCCGCCGCGGCCGTCCCCATCAGGGCCGCACCGGCCGCCGCGACGGCCATGAGATAGAGCCTTCCTCCCGGTCCGCTGATCTGCATGTTCCCCTTGTGCTGCTCTCCCGTGGCGTGTGCCGGCCGGGGGGGACCGGCCGAACAGAGCCCCGCCAGTCTCATTCCCCATCGCAACGGGCGTGCCACGGCTCATCTCATGGCACTTCGGCCGGCTCGTCCAGCCCAAGTGATGAGAGACGCGCTGGTTAGCGGCCGCGAAGCGGATGGCCGTTGGATCGGCGGCCCCGGAGTGTCAGAAGTATCGCCACCCGTCCTGCGGGGATCCCGCACACATCGTCGCGGCGGTCCACCGACGGTCGCTCAACTGTTGCGATGAGGAGAGTTGCCATTCGCGGGACGTGTCCAGTCCGCGCCCTGTATTCATGCCTTTGTGCGGATTCCGCACACGGGGCTCATCCGGTGAGAGCGCGCGGGGGACACGCGAGCCGGCCGGCTTCCAAAAAAAAAGAGCCGGCCCCGCTGCCAACGGGGCCGGCATCCGCAGGGGTCACCTGCGTGTCAGCTCATCAACTCAGCACGATTCGCCTAGAGGGTCATCCCCCCTTTCATCCTCACCAGCCGATCCAGACAGGCGCGGTAGGTGAGGTACAGGATACCCGGGAACGGGAGGATCGCGAACGTGGAAACGATCCCAAGCTCCCGGACGACCAGGAAGACGATGGCGGCCGCAACCGAGCCGGCCAGATACGCCGTGCCGGCCCAGGGCGACGATTCCTGCCAGATCGCCACGACCGACTGGTGCTCCTTGAGCGCCACGACGCCCGACACCAGGGCCGTGTTGAGAACGTACTGTGCCAGGGCCAGTGCCGCGACCGGCAGCAGAAGATCCGCGAGGGTCATGCGCGCGGCCCACAGCCCGCCCTGCGGAGCCAGCGTATCGAAGACGCGCGCCGCCAGATTGGTCGACAGGGCCATGCCCGCCGTGTTGAAGACTCTCTTCTGCCGCTCGCCTTTCGCGCGGCTGGACGATGCGAAACCGTCGAGGGCCGCGGTCAGCGTCGCCAGGTCGCCGCCGAACACCATCACCGAAAGAAAGATGCAAGCGTCCGAGAACGACACGCGGCAGTGTGGCAGCGGCAGCTTGACGGAGAGCCGGCCGACCAGAAGCGTCAGGAGCGCGATCCCTCCCCAGGCCAGGTCCTTCGCCTCGAACCCGCCGGTGACCAGATGATAGAGGCTCTGGCCGAGGACCGCCGCGCCCGCTGCCGCCACCACACCGATGAAGACGTTGCCTTTCATATCGTCGTCTCTCCGGGTGTCCATCGCGTTACCAGGCATCGGCGTTCCCCCAGATGAGACCGGAATCCTGCAGGTTCCAGATGAGACCCATGTCGTAACCGCCGTAGCCGCGGATACCCCAGATCAGGCTCGTCGGTCCGATGTCGAAGAAGTCGTTCGAGATGACCTGGTTGCCCCAGATGAGACCGGAGCCGTACAGACGATCGGTCCAGATGAGGCCGCTCGACGTGGGCGTGCCGGTGTTCCAGGTGACGTAGTTCCACTCGTTATTCTTGCCGAACACGACGTAGGAGTCGGAGTACAGTCCGTTGTAGTACGTGACGCCCAGTCCCCACGAATCGAAGCGTCCGATTCCCCAGATGAGGGACTGCGCGTAGGCGAGCTGCTGCGTCGTCAGGGCCGCGTCGCCGCGGAACATGCCGCCGCCCCAGATCAGGCTCTGGCCCCAGAGACAGGTCTCGCCGGCGATGATGCTCTGGGGCGTCGGCAGGCCCGCGGGGATGAGCGTCGCTCCGGCCGGGAGGGCATAGGCGTAGCGGCTCATCGCCTTCGACAGCCGCACGGCGCCGTCGACGTTGAGCATCCCGGCGCCCTGCTCGAAGAGATCCGGACCGTCCATGATCTGGGCGGAGTACATCAGGATCGCCTTGACCTGGTTCGGAGTCAGTCCCGGATTCGCCTGCGCCATCAGGGCCACGGCCCCCGAGACCACGCCGGTGGCCATCGACGTCCCGGTCAGCACCATGTACCGGCTCTTGTAATTGACGTTGCCGGTATCGACGTGCAGGACCGGATAGGTCGTCACCAGGTAATTGTTGCCGCGCTCCAGCGACACGACGCGCGTGCCGGGCGCGACCAGATCCGGCTTCGCGAGATTGTCGTACACGATCTGGCCGGTCACCGGATCGGTCGTGTGCGACAGCGTGGGTCCGCGCGAAGAGTATGGGGCCACGATGTCGTCCGAGCGGATATCGGTGCCGCGCGTGAGCGTCGCGCCGACCGTGATCGCCGACGGCGAGATGCCTGGGGAGGTGATGCCGCCGTATACCTTGTTGCCGTTCTGGTCCTTTCCAAAGTTCCCGGCCGCGGCCACCACGACGATGCCGACCCTCGTGGCGCGCTCCACCGCGCGGCACATCGGGTCGTTCACGTACGAATCGATCGGCGGCGCCGCCAGCGACAGATTGATGACCTTGATGTTGTAGACGTTGCGGATCGAAATCGCCTGGTCGATGGCGGCCACCACGCTGCTGATGTAGCCGTGCCCCTTCTCGTCCAGGACCTTGAAGTTGATCAGGTTCGCGCCCGGCGCCATGCCGGTATAGTCGCGGCCGACCGCGTACGATGCGCCGCCGTCGCCCGCGATGATCCCGGCGATGTGCGTGCCGTGGCCGTAGGGGTCGTCAAGGCTGCCGCGGCCGGTGAAGTCCCAGGAGAACACGACCCGGCGTATTCCTCTGGTGTCGTCCCGGAGATCGACATGGGCCGGGTCGATTCCCGAGTCGAGAACCGCCACGCCGACGCCGGAGCCATCGATGCCGGGCAGATTGAACAGGCTGGGGAATCCACCGTTATAAGCAAGGCTGGCGCCGGTCGTCGTCTCGAGATGGCTTGCCAGACCCGTGACCGGGCGATCGGGGGCGACATAGTCCAGACCCTCGATCTTCGCCAGCGAGCCCACCGCCCCGAGCGGCAGATCCACGACCATCACGCCGACATTGCGGAAGTGCTTGCGGACCTCCCCGCCCAGCTCCTTGATCTTGCCGGCGACATCAAGAGGATCGCCGGTGCCCAAGTTCACAAGAACGCGGACCCTGTTGGCAGGGGACTCCTTCTGCACCCTTTCCTGCAGGTCCGAAGCGACTCCTGCCTTGCCGCCCTTCGCGGCAAGCGCGGGAGAAAACGACAGCGTCAGGACAAGAGCAGTGGCCAGGGCAAGCGTGGCGCCGCGGAAGAGGCTGCCCCAGAACCCGTGGCCAATTTCCTGGTTGCGAAGAGTCCGGGCATCTTTCGACATTGTGCCTCCTGACTGACAACCGAACGGTTTGGGCCGTCCGGCTGGCAACCCGGCTGTCTCCGAGAGACCCGCGGCTTTCCGTCCCACCCTCGCGGATGGTTTGGCCTTCACGACTGGTCGCCCGTACTAGAGCAAGGGGGGTGCCACCACCCATTAGTACCCTTGTACAAGCCTGCTGCATTCTGGATATCAAATGTATTTTGTGATGTTTACCAGCCATGATCAGAAAAGCATCTCGATGCATGGCGTTCACACTGCGGACCTGCGAGCCATTCCCATGTGACCAGCGACCGCACACGTTCTGACCAGAAATCCGCCATGGAAAACGGCATTGCCTCACTATACTATTAATAATAATAGACTTGTGTACCGTGTACAGGCGCCGTCCGGTCGTGTCCCATACGTGGACCGCGGCTGTTCAGTCGGGAGCATCCAAGGATGCCGAACCCGGCCCGGAAGGCAGTTCTTGACCGTGTCTCCCGGTGGCGATATGATCCACGCCATTCTCTGGCCGCCCCGCCTCGAGGGATGTGACGAGATGGAAATCGCGTGGTTCAAGAAGATCCGGAAGCCCAAGCAGCCCGTCGAGCACAAGCGCATCCAGGTGCCCGAGGGTTTGTGGGTCAAGTGTAACGGCTGCAAGGAAATCATCTATAAGAAGGAAGTCCTCCGGAACGCCAACGTCTGCCCCAAGTGCAATTACCATTTCCGCATTTCGGCACGGGAGCGGCTCTCCGCCCTGTTCGACGACGCCCGCTACCAGGAGGTCGATACGGACATCTACTCGGTCGACCCCCTCAAGTTCCGGGACGTGAAGCCCTACAAGGACCGGTTGCGGGAATATCGCGAGAAGACCGGCCTCAATGACGCCATCATCAACGCCAGGGGGACGATCGGCGGTCACCAGGTGATGATGTCGGTGATGGAGTACGGCTTCATGGGCGGCTCGATGGGGTCGGCGGTCGGCGAGAAGGTCACCCGGGCTGTCGAGCGTGCCCTCGACGAGCGCATCTCCCTCGTCGTGATCTCCTGCTCGGGCGGGGCGCGGATGCAGGAGGGGGCCCTCTCCCTGATGCAGATGGCCAAGATCAGCGCCGCGCTCGGGAAGCTGCACGAGGCCGGGGTGCCCTACATCTCCATCCTGACCGACCCGACGACCGGCGGAGTGACCGCCTCGTTCGCCATGCTCGGAGACATCAACATCGCCGAGCCCAAGGCGCTCATCGGATTCGCCGGGCCCCGGGTCATCGAACAGACGATCCGTGAGAAGCTCCCTGACGAGTTCCAGCGCTCGGAGTTCCTGGTGGAAAAGGGGATGCTCGATTTCATCGTCGAGCGGCGCGAGATGCGCGACGTCCTGATCCGCTGCCTGAAGTTCATGTACAACACGGCGGCCCTCGCCGCCTCGGCCCCCTCGGCTGCGACCGCCCCCGTGTCCACCGCCGGCTCCGGGACCGCTCCGGGCGCCGCCGCGACCGGCTCGGGAAGCGTCGCTTCCGGTCCGCCGGGGCGGACGCGCGAGCCTCTGCCGTTCCCCACGCCGATGGCCGCCCGCGCCAAGATCACCCCGTCGCCAGAAGTGAGCTAGGCGCCGCTTCCTAAGCATGCGGGTCGCCGACCGGCTGGACCGCCTCCCTCTCTCGAGTTTTCACTACCGGCTGCTCCTGCTGAGCGGTCTCGGCTGGCTGTTCGACTCCATGGACGGCGGGCTGATGTCGTTCGTCGTGGCGCGCCTCAAGACGGAGTGGCATCTGACGCCCGACCGCGTCGCGGTCCTCAACAGCGCAGGCCTCGCCGGGATGTTTTTCGGAGGGGCGGTGGCCGGGAGCCTCGCCGACCGCTTCGGCCGCAAGACTGTCTTCCAGACGACCCTCCTGGTCTTCAGCGTCGCCACCGGGTTGTGCGCCCTGGCGCAGGGGTTCTGGTCCCTGCTCGTCCTGCGCTTCCTGGTCGGCTTCGGCCTGGGGGGCGAGCTGCCGGTGGCCGCGGCCCTCGTCAGCGAGTTCGCCCCGGCGAGGCACCGCGGCCGGCTCGTCGTTCTCCTCGAATCCTTCTGGGCCTTCGGGTGGGCCGCGGCGGCGATCATTGCCGAGATCCTGGCCCGCAGGGCGGAGACGTCGGGGCAGGGATTTCCCTGGCGTTTCGCGTTTTTCATCGGGGCGCTGCCGGCTCTGTATCTAATTGTGCTCCGCCGCGCCCTCCCCGAGTCTCCACGCTACCTGTCGTCGCGCGGCCGGCTGGACGAGGCGGAGACGGTCATCCGGTCCATCGAGACGGAGAGCGGTGTCCCGGCGGGGCCGGCGCTTCAGCCGGACAGCGACTCCGCCTCGACCGCGCGCCGGGCCCGACTGCGCGATCTTTTTGGCAGGGACCTGGCGCGCCGCACCGTCATGCTGTGGCTCCTGTGGTTCACCATGGCCTATTCGTACTACGGCATCTTCACGTGGCTGCCGACGCTGCTGGCCGGGCAGGGGTTCCCGCTCGCGACCTCGTTCAGGTTCACGCTCATCATCACGCTGGCGCAGATCCCCGGCTATTTCACCGCCGCCTGGCTCGTCGAGAAAACCGGCCGCAAGGCGACTCTCATCCCGTTCATGCTCCTCTGCGCCCTCGGCTCGTTTTTCTTCGGCAGCGCCCGCGCCGAGCACGATCTCATCCTCTGGGGCTGCCTCCTGTCGTTCTTCAACCTCGGGGCCTGGGGCGTGACCTACGGCTACACCCCTGAGCTCTACCCGACCTGGCTGCGCGGCACCGGGACCGGGTTCGCCGCCGCCTTCGGCCGCATCGGCGGCATCCTGGCACCACTTGCCGTCGGCAGGCTGATGGCCGGCGGGGGCGGCGGCTTCACCTCTGTCTTCGTCATGTTCGCCGCCGTCCTGGCCGCTGGGTCGCTGTCGGTCGCCCTCCTCGGCGAGGAGACGCGCGGCCGGACACTCGAGGACATCTCGGGCTAGCGTGTCCACCCCGGCCCGGAATTCGACGATCCGGGCGCATACTCTTCTCCGGCGAGGACCATCTTCCGGACTTTCGTCGACGCGGGGTGTCGTGACCTACGAGGAAGCGCTCGCCTACCTCGATTCCCTCGAAGTCCTGGGCATCCGGCCGGGTCTGGACCGGATCAGGACGCTCCTCGCCCGCCTGGGCGACCCGCAGGCGACGTTCCCTTCCGTGTTGATCGCCGGCACGAACGGCAAAGGCTCGGTCGCCGCCGACGTGGCTTCGATCTTGAGGCAGGCGGGGCACGCGCCCGGTGTCTACACCTCGCCGCACCTGGTCCGCTTCGAAGAGAGGATCGTCGTGGGAGAGACGCCGATCGCCGCGACGGAGCTTGCCGCCCTCACCTCCGAGCTGCGCGATGTCATCGCCGCCGATCGGCTGCTGCGGAACGACCCCCCGACCTATTTCGAGGCCACGACCGCGCTCGCCTTCCTGCACTTCAGCATGCGGAAGGTGCCGATCGCCGTGCTCGAGGTGGGGATGGGCGGCCGGTTCGACGCCACCAACGTCGTCACCCCCCTGGCCTGCGCCGTCACCCAGATCGCCATGGACCACATCCAGTGGCTCGGCCGGACGCTCGGGGAAATCGCCTACCAGAAGGCGGGCATCCTCAAGCCGGGCGTGCCGGCGGCCGTCTCGAGGCAGGAGACCGCGGCGCTCGAAGTCATCCGCGGCGAGGCCCGGCGCGTCGGGGCTCCTCTGGCGATGACCCTCGACTGCGAGGTCCGCCCCCTCGCCGGCGCGGCCGCGGGAGCGGCCCGTGGCAGAACCGCGGGCGCTCGGGCCGCCCGCCCCATCCGTTTTCCCGATCCTCCCGTGTTCTCCCTGGTCACGCCCTCGGGCGGCCTCTATCCCGAGATCGCCCTGTCACTGCGCGGCGTCCACCAGGTCGAGAACGCCGCGACGGCGGTCCTGGTCGCCGAGACCCTCGCCGCCGCGGGGGTCCCGGGGATCGACGCCGGGACGATCGCGGCCGGCCTCCGCGGCACCGTCTGGCCCGGCCGGCTCGAGCTCATTCCGGGCCATCCCGATCTGCTCCTCGACGGGGCCCACAACCCGGCCGGTTGCGCGACTCTCGCGGCGTACCTGGAGGAGTATCAGTCGGGCCGCCCCACGACCATCGTGTTCGCGGCGATGAAGGACAAGCCCGTGGCCGAGATGCTCGACATCCTGTGTCCGCTGGCGCACAAGGTGATCCTCACGGGGCTTCCCGTCCCGCGCGGCGAAGCACCGGGGACGCTAAGGCGTCTGGCGGCCGAAAGGCACTCCGACACCGCGCACGCGCCGTCCGTCGACGGGGCGCTGCGGCTCGCCCTCGACGGGGCGCCGCCCGGGGCTCTCGTCGTGGTCAGCGGCTCCCTCTACCTCGTGGGAGAGGTCAAGAGGATCCTGGCAGGCTGAGCGGGTCCGGTCGCGACCGGTCAGGCCGCGGGCCTCTCCCCGGCCGCCCGGAACCCCTCGCGCTCCATCCGGCCCCAGGTCCTGCGGCGGCCGCGCAGGAAGTCCCAGAACGCCTTCACCTTGAACAGCGCGAGGATCTGGCGGTAGCCGAAGTTCTCGAGGACACCGTAGAGGACGAGCCGGGCGAGGTGCTCCCAGCCGGGATAGCGGCGGAAGGAGATCTCTTCGAGGAGGACGGCGGCGACGGACAGGAAGACACCGAAGAAGATGGCGAAGATCAGGAAGAGCACGAAGAAATCGAGGCTGAGGACGCCGAGCCAGAAGGACAGGGCGACCATGACGTAGCCGAGGATCTCGATGAACGGACCGAGGGTCTCGAACAGGAGGAAATAGGGGAGCCCGAGCATGCCGATGGCGCCGTGCTCCGGGTTCAAGATCATCCTCTTGTGGCGCCACAGGCTCTGCAGCAGCCCGCGATGCCACCGGTTACGCTGGCGCGCCAGCACCCGGAAGGTGCTCGGGACCTCGGTCCAGCAGACGGGATCCGGGACAAAGACGATGCGGTACTTCCGTCCGCTCCTGCGCATGTGCTCGTGGAGCTTCAGCACCAGCTCGAGGTCCTCGGTCTCGGACCACGAGTCGTAGCCGCCGACGGCGATCACCTCCGACTTCCGGTACAGGCCGAAGGCGCCGGAGATGATCAGCAGGGACCGCAGGCTGCTCCAGCCGATGCGGCCTCCGAGGAACGCCCGGAGATACTCCACCACCTGGAAGACGGGCAGGGCCTTCTTCGGCAGGCCGATCCGCAGCACCCGCCCCTCGCGCACCTCGCAGCCGTTCACGATGCGCACGATGCCGCCCGCCGCGACCATTTCTTGAGGATGCTCCATGAACGGCTTGACGACGCGGAGGAGCGCGTTGTCCTCGATGATCGAGTCGGCGTCGACGGAGCAGAACAGGGGATAGCGGGACACGTTGATGCCGGTGTTGAGCGCCTCGGCCTTCCCGCTCCACTCCTTGTCCACGACGATCAGGTTGGCGTAATCGAGCGACGAATAGATCCCGCGCACCGGGCCGGTCGGCAGGGTGCGGTGGTAGATCCGGTCGGTGCGCTTCAGCTCGAACGTCTCGATGAGGCGCTCGAGGGTGCCGTCGGTCGAGCCGTCGTTCACGACGACGACCTCGAACTGCCCGTAGTTCACCCCCAGGAGCGAGCGCACGGTGTCGACGATGGAGCGCGCCTCGTTGAAGGCCGGGACGATCATCGAGATCGGCCAGGTCATGTCGGACCGGAGGATCTGCTCGTAATCGGAGAAGAACGTCCGCTTGACGAAGCGCATCACCTCGACGAACGACACCAGGAAGAGCAGGAGGTAGATGCCGTTGAGGACGCCGAAGTAGTAGATCACCCAGCGGTTGAAGCCGAGGACCGTCCCCGTCAGGATCGATATCCAGGTCATCGCGTGCCTCCGCCCCCGGGCTGTGCTGGCGCCTTGAGGATGTTGGACAGGGCCTGGCGCACGCCTTCCTGCGCGCTCGTGGCCGCCTGACGGGTCCTGTCGTCGATGCGCGCCGCCGCGGTCACCTTGTCGATGAACCGGATCGCCGCGGCGCGCCTCTGGGCGTCGGTCGAGGTCAATTCGGCGACGAACTGGTCGATGACACGCCCCTCCTCGAGCTGCGCCACGGCCATGTGACGGGCGTAGGGATCGTCCGAGATCAGCATGTCGGTGAGCGCCTCGAGACCCGCGGTCCCCATGTGACGCAGCGCCTCGCCGGAGTTGCAGCGCACCCACCACTGTCGGTCCTTCATCGCCTCCCGCAGGTGGGGGATGGCCGACGGGTCCCCGAGCCTGCCGAGCGACTTGGCGGCCATGGCGCGCACCGGCCACTCCTGGTCCTGGAGCGCCCCGATCAGGTCCGGGGCGGTCCCCGGGTCGCCGATGAGGCCGAGCCCGTGCGCCGAGCGCGCCCGGATGTCGGGGTGCGGATCGAGCAGACACCTCTTCATCAGCCCGATTGCGCGGAGGCCCCGGATGCGGCCCAGCACGTCGAGGGCGGAGACACGGCCGTTCTGCGGCAGGGTATCGAAGGCCGCGAGCAGCTCGTCCACCGCCTCGCTGCCCACGCTGATCAGGATCTCGGCGACACGGATGGCCGACCAGCGGCTGGGATCGGCCAGAGCGCCGACAATCGGGCGGATCGAGGTCTTGCCGCGGATGAGACCCAGGGCGCGCGCCGCGCGGATGCGGACCTCCGGCTCCGGATCGTTCATCAGCTGAACGAGCGGCTCGACGGCCGCCTCGCTGCGCATCAGGCCCAGCTTCTCCGCCGCGTCGGCGCGCTTCCACCAGCGAGCGCTTCCCAGGGCGCGGATCGCCTCGCGCACCGCGCCCTGTCCCTCGAAGGCGGCGGTGATTCGCTCGCGGGTGCTCCCCTTCACGAGGCGCGCCGCTTCCAGAAGGATCTGCTCCACCAGCCGCCGATCGCGCCGCGACGGCGATTTCGGCAGGGAGTCGCGCAGCGGCCTGGACGAGGCCGCCCCCAGGTACTCGAACACCAGGGGCTCGAGGAGCGCGCGCCTGCGCCGGTCGAGCGCCTCCCCCATCTCCCGCAGCGCCTTGTTGATGACGATGCCGATCGTGAGCAGGGCGAGGAACCCCCCGACCCCCTCGACGACCCGGATCATCAGGAGACGCATCGGCTCCACCGCGGCTACCCGGTTCTTTCCAGGATCTTGCGGATGCGGGCCAGAAGCTCCTGCGTGCTGAAGGGCCTGCTCACGTAATCCTCCGCGCCGAGGCTGAGCGCCTTGACGACGTCCTCCTCGCGGTCCTTCACCGACAGGATCAGCACCGGCAGCCGGGCCGTGGCCGGCTCCCCCTTCAGGGCGTGCAGCACCTCGAAGCCGTCCTTGCCCGGGAGAACAAGGTCGATGAGCAGGAGACGGGGCTTCAGCGAGACGGCGCTCCGAAGGGCCGACTCGCCGTCCTCGGCGAGGTGCACGTCGTAGCCGTTGTTCGCGAGCAGCGCCCCCACGAAGCGCCTCACGAGCGGGTCGCCGTCCGCGATCAGGATCCGTTCCCGCCCGGACACCGTCGTCGCCATCTCGGACACACTCCTAGAACCGGAACCGGAAGAAGAACCCCGTCCGGCTGTACGTGAATCCCTGCGCGACGTTCAGGGCGTAGTCGCTGCGCGCGTACGACGCCTCGAAGGCCGCCCTCCCCTGCGCGAAGTTGATCCCGGCCAGGGCGGTCCCGCCGCTCACCGCGTCGTCGCGCTTGACGGCGCCGACCGTGAAGGCCTGCCGCCCGTACGTCCCCTCGAGACGCCAGTAGAACCTCCCGTCGCGGTAGTCGTCCCGGACCGCCACGGTCAGGAGCTCCGAGTCGTAGCGCAGCGGGTCGAAGTAGCCGTTGTCCTCGTCGGCGTTGAAGGCGCGGTAGCGCACGTCGAGGTTGCCCGAGACCCACGGATGCGTCACGGGCAGACGCCACTCGAGCACAGCACCCACGGTGCGGCGCGCGTTGCCGTCCGAGAACGACGCCGCCCCGGCGCTTCCCGACAGGAGCCACGCGGGCCTGAAGCGGAACTCCACGCGGGCGTTCGCCTCGGTCGTGCGGATGCCGCGGTCGATGAGGGGGGCGGTGTCGAGGAAGGCGTCGCGCCCGCCGCTCGTCCCGACGGCGAAGCGCGGCCCCACCTGCCAGCGCAGGTAGCCGCCGAGCGTTCCGACCAGGCGCGCCCCTCCGCCGAACGTCTCTTCGCGGACCGCCCCCAGGCGGGCGTTGAAGGTCAGCGGGCGGATCAGGCGCGACGTCAGGGTGCCCGAGAGCGACTGCGCCCGCGTGTCGATCGCGTCGCCGACGGCGAGACCCGGCTCGTCGCAGAACCGCCCGTCCTCGCAGCGGAACGACGCGTCGAACGTCGAGTAGGCGATGCGGATGGACGTCTGCGGCTCGGCCATGAACGTGCAGGAGGCCGTAGCACCGTCCACCCGGTTGGAGTCGGTGTCGCTGTAGCGGAAGGTGTCCGCGTCGGCGTGCGGGCGGAGGCTCCGGCGGATCGTCTCCTTCAGCTCGTTCGCGTCCTTGCTCTCCTTGTGGTCGACGACGATGTTGTCGGCCTGCTCGCGCGCCGTGCGGTCGAGACCCTGCCAGTGGTGCACGTACGCCATGCCGATGCGCGCGTCGAGGTTGCCGGGATCGGCGCGCAGGATGTCGCGCCAGAAATGCTCCGCCTCGTCCAGGCTCCCCTGCCAGCCGCGCAGGCGCGCCCGTCCGGAGTGCGCCTGGATCGGCTCGATCCGGCGGTCCTCCATGTCCTTGAAGACGGCCTCGGCCTCGGCGTAGCGGCCGGCCCAGGACAGCGCGTTCCCCAGGCCAAGAAGGACGCGCCCGTCGTCGGGGTGTGTGTCGCGCAGCGCCCGGTACAGATCGATCGATTCACCGTAGTCGTGCTTCCAGGACAGCACGCGGGCGAGCCCGAGCCTTATGTCGAAGTCGTCCGGCGCCAGGGCCAGGGCACGCCGGTAGTTGGCGGCCGAGGCCTCGAGCTCGTTGTCCCACGACTGCAGGAGTGCGAGCCGGTGCACGGCGCGGACGTGATCCGGCTGCAGCCGGACCGCCTGCTCGTAGAGGGTCCTGGCCGTCTTGAAGTCTTCACGCGCAAAGGCGGCGTCGGCCTCCTTGACGATGTCGGCCAAAGGACGCCCGGCCGTGTCGCCCGGGGCCGGCGCGCCGGGAGATTCCTGGGCGGCGGCGGCCGGCACCTCCGCGCGGACGGAAAACCCGGCGGCCGGCACCGCGGCGAGCGCGAGGAGCGCGATCGCGGCCGGACGGATGCGGCTCACGGTGTTGGACTCCGCTTCGGAAGCGACTCGAACGCCCGCTTCAAGATAGGCCACGCCTCTTTCTTCTCGGTGTGCCAGGCCGGCTGGTCCCAACCCCGCCAGGTGTACATCGGCAGATCGGACGGCTTCGCCAGGTCGCCCCGCGGCAGCCGGTCGGCCAGCCGGGCGTCGAGAGGCGTCGGCCCGCCGGCGGCGCCCGCGGGCCTGACCGCCGCGGCGTAGAAGCGGAATCCCGCCGTCTCGATGCAGCCGACCTTGCGGAGATTCCCGGGGTCGTCGTGCAGGACAGAGCGCGACGACGGGTCGGTCACGTTCAAGAGCCCCCACGCCAGGCGGATCTCGATCAGGTTCGCGGCGATCCCCGCGCGCCAGTCGGCCAGCGTCGAGTAGTCCCGATCGCCCGGATCCATCGAGGCGTGGAGAAGCGGCGAGCGGCTCGATTGCCGCGCCGGGTAGACGGTGCCGTCGCGCCCCACCCGCCGGCGGTTCGTCTCGACCTTCATCTCCACGAAGCGGCCGTCGGCGTTCTCGACCGAGGCGTAGGGACGGCGGTGGCGGTTCGACTGGATGTCGTAGGGCGCGTCGACGAGAAGACGGGAGGTGTCCCGGCCGTCGAGGACGACGCAGAACTCCAGGCCGGCGGGCGACATCGCAGGGTCGGTGATCGGCAGCCGGTGGTCTCCCAGGCGACCGTCGTAGGTGTCGATGCCGATCAGGTAGGCCGCCTTCCCCCAGTCGGGGGAGCCGTCGCCGTCGCTGTCGAGCCGGTCCACGTCGAGCCGGATATAGAGGTAGGCCTCGTCCGAGGTCACCTCGATCCCCCGCAGCGTCCGCGAGCGATCGTAGCCGTCCTTGAACGTCCGCTCCGGCCCTCCCTCGCGCTGCGAAAGAAGCGGGGCGACGCCGGTCCAGTCGGAAGGCCTGCCGTCGATCGTCACCCTGAATCCCGCCTTCCCCGGCCGGGCGGCCAGGATCCCGTAGTTCTCCTCCGGATCCAGGACGTTCAGCCAGAGAGGCTTGCGCGCGGCCGGTGTCTCGAAGTCGAGCACCAGCCAGTTCCTCTTGAACCACTCGTCCAGGAGAGCGAACAGCACACCGCCCGCGAGCCCCGCCTCGTCGATGTCCATCATCAGCCGGGCGTCGATCTCCCCCTGCTCGCGCTCGCTGTGGCCGCCGTGGTTCCACCCCTGCGGCTGCAGGTGCGCAACACCGCGGCTGCTCGGGACGCCGGTCTCGCCGATCAGCACCGGCTGGGCGCCGTGGTGCGCCTTGAGGTCGCGCAGGTAGCCGATGTAGTTGCTCGGACCCCGCGAGTCGCGCGCCTCACCATAGCCGGGGTCGAGGTTCATGAAGTCGGGATAATAAGGATAGGCGTGGTAGGTGGCGAAGCTCCCGCCCTGCGCCCGGTCGGTCGGCACGATGTGCGCCGCATCCACGGAGACGCAGTCCTCGCATTCGCTGTAGGCCTCGATCATCCCCGCGGCCTCCGCGTCGCCCATCCTGCGCAGGAGGGCGGCCTCCTCCGAGGCGGTCGATTCGGTCGGATGGCGCAGGGGGTCGAGCGTGGGCCAGTTCACGAACGACACCGGCCGCTGCTGGCGGTAGGTGTCGGTCTCGTACTGCACGGTGAAGTCCATGGTCCGGGCCAGCCACTGCTCGAACGGTGTGGCGCCGTCCTCGATGCGGGCCGTGAAATAGGTCCCCGCGAACGACTCCCTGTGCCCTTTCGCGAACCAGCCGTCGTAGGTCCCCACCGACTGGGGCTCCCACTCGCGGCCCAGGACGTAGCCGAGCACGCGCGGCGAGACGTCCGCGCGGTACGAGCCGTGCGCGTGCCCCGGTAGCACCTCGAGGTCGAGATTGCCGTGCACGGCGTCGATCACGCGGCGGATCTCGTCCCTGAACTCCCGGACGAAGACCTCTCCGTCGTAGTCGTCCCCCGCCGGCGGCTCGGTCCACACGCCCTGCAGGAGCCAGATCTCCGCCCTTCCGGCCGCGCGGTTGTGCCGGTCGAGCGCGGCGTAGAACGCCGGTGGCAGGAGAGTGTAGAGACGGACCGCGTTCGCCCCCATCCCGGAGACGTTGGAGAGGAAGGAGCCGTAGGTCGCCTCGTCCTGTGGGAATTCCGCGGGGAAGCGTCCCGGAAGCGCCACCCCCATGTTGACTCCCTTCACGAACAGCGGCCGGAAGCGCCCGCTCTCGCGGACGAAGAACCGGCCGTCACGGGCGCGGGCGACGACCTGCATCGCCGTCCCGTTCGAGGGCCCGCGCGGTCGCGACTCCCGCGTCCCGCCCCGGGCGGCGAGGACCTGCCCGAGCAGGCCCGAGGACTCGGAATCGCCCGGTTCCAGCCGCAGCGCGTCACGAAACGCCTGCGCCGCGTCAGCGTACTTCTTCTGGTCGCGGAGCGCGAGACCGAGTCCTTTCCGCGCGTCGAGATTCCCGGCGTCTCGGCGCAGTGCGAAACGGAATTCCCCTTCCGCTTCCGCCGGTGAACCGCGGCGCAGCCGCGCGTATCCCAGGCCGACGTGCGGATCGACCGCCTCGGCGTCGATCCGTAGCGCCGCGCGGAACTCGGCCTCGGCCCGCCGCACCGCTCCCGAGCGCAGGCAGCACCAGCCGCCGAGCGAGCGCAGCGCGGCCGTCTCCCCACCCGTCTCCGCCGCCCGGCGGATCACCTCCAACGCCTCCTGGAAGCGCCCGGCGGAGTAAAGGCGGACCGCCTCGTCGTACAAGGAGCGTTCCGGCGAAGGCGCCGGGCTGGTCGTCCCGCCGGCCGGACGGTCCGGGCCCGCGAGGGGGGCGAGGACGCCAAGGGCGGCGCAGAGCACGGGGGCCCCGAGTCGAAGCGACGAACGCGCGGACGGCAGGACGGTCGGACTCCCCGTGATTTCGCTCTGACCGGATCGGCTGGATGGGGAAGGACGCGGTGACTCAAGCGCCTTGTTTCCCGCGCTTTCCCGCCGCTTTCGACGCGGCGGCCTCTTATATCCCAACTCCCCTTGCCTTGACAAGCGCGGCCCGCCGCTGGTAGTGTCGTCGCCTTCCCGCGTCGGCTGCGAGGTCAAGTGTCCCGCTCGGCCCTGCTCTGGGCCGCACTGAACATGCACTTCGCCGCCAGCCCCGGCAGGCGGCAGCGGTTTTTCGCCGGGGCGGGTCGCGGAGGCGCCGGCTGGTCGTCTTTCCTGGAGCCTTTGACGTCCGAGCTTCATCCAGGGTGGGAGACGGCGGCCCGCGCCGAGCTTCACCGGGCGCGGAGCCGGGGCGCTTCCGTCCTGACCTTCGAGGACGAGCGCTATCCGGCGCTTCTGCGCGCCTCGTCGGATCCGCCCTGGCTGTTGTACGTGTGGGGCGACCTGCTGCCCGAGGATGTGCTTTCGATCGCCGTCGTCGGTTCGCGCCGCGCGACACCCCACGGTCTCGCGGCGGCGCGCGGTCTCGGGCGGGCGCTGTCGGCGTCCGGGTACACGGTCGTGAGCGGCCTGGCGCGCGGCATCGACGCGGCCGCGCACGCCGGGGCCCTCGAAGGCGGCGGGCGCACGATCGCGGTCCTGGGCTCGGGTCTCGACCGGATCTACCCGGTCGAGCACCGGCGGCTCGCCGAATCGATCGCGCGCAGGGGCGCCGTCGTGACGGAGTTGCCCTTCGGTGCTTCGCCCCTGAAGCGCCACTTCCCGGAGAGGAACCGGGTGATCGCGGCCCTGTCCTGGGCCACGGTCGTGGTGGAGGCGGCGCGCGGCTCCGGCTCTCTCATCACCGCGGATCTCGCGGCCGACGAGGGGCGCTCGGTGTACGCGGTCCCGGGCGCCGTGGACGAGCCGAACGCCGAGGGGACGAACGGTCTCCTGCGCGCCGGCGCCCTGGTCTGCCGGAGCGCCGCGGACGTCGTGGAGGACCTGGCGCCGCAGATCGCCGACGCGGCGCGGTCGATCGCCGCGGCGCGCGTTGAAATACCGGCCGGCGCCGCCGGCTCTCAGGCGCTGCCGGGGGACGGAGCGCCGCGGTCGCTGCCGGCGGGCGCGCCGCACCTTCCGGGGACAGCACCCGCGGCGCCCGACGTCCCCGGGCTGACGCCGGGCGAGCGGCTGGTCCTGTCCCGGCTGCCGAAAACGCGCGGCATCGGCATCGAGACG